>PMEV01000176.1 GCA_003154855.1 Bryobacterales bacterium | reverse complement strand
GCGCTGGGAAAGTACATCTGGGGACAGGGCATGGAGGAGCGTCCGCTGGTGATCTTCGGCTGGTTTCGGACCGGCCTGACCATCCTGCTCCTGCTGCTGGTCAATATGATCTTCGACTACGCCAAGATCCGGCTGGTGGTGGAGGATAGCCGCCGCTCCTGGCGGGCGGCGTCTCAGGCGCTTAAGCTGGTCCTCGCCAACTTCGGCCGNNGCCGGCGCGGTGGTCCTGGCGCTCGCCTGCCACGCGGCCGGCGGCCTGCTTCCGCCCAGCCAGGCGCTGGCGATGGCCCTGCTCCTGGTGCTGCAACAGGCTTTCATCCTGGGCCGGATCGCGGTGAAGCTCGTGTTCTTCTCGAGCCAGTTGGAGATCTACCGGAGCATCGCGGCCGCGCCGGCGCTGGCCGAGGCTCCTCCCGCCGATATGCCCGCCGCGGCCCCAGATGAGTGTTAACCTTTCGGCCCCTTGCAGCGTTCTAACAGTGGATATGGGAGGTTGACCACATGCCGCTGGAGACCATTCGGGAATTGATGCCACTGCTGTTCGCGGTGTCTGTGACCTTGATCGTGCTCACGTTACTTCTGCTCCTGATTCGGAGCAAGAACTCCGTTCGGATGGCGCTAATCGAGAAGTTCACCTCGGCGCACGATCTCTCCGAGTTCTTGGAGACATCCGCGGGACAGAGGTTCATGGGCGAGTTGCCGGGCCAGTTGACCAGCCCGTTGAGGTCGGTGCTGAAATCGGTCCGGACGGGAGTGCTTCTCGCCATGCTCGGGTTGGGATTCCTGTTGGTGCGCGCTGTCGCGATCCACGAGAGCGAACTGACGGGCATCGCGCTCCTGCTCCTGGCGCTGGGGGCGGGCTTCATCGTCTCGGGAGTCGTCTCCTACCGGCTCTCGAAAGCCTGGGGTCTGCTCGAGAAACCGGGTCCGGAGCCCCCCGGCCGGTCCGCGAGGAGCTGAGGGTAGCGCCGGCGGTCTTGCCGCCAGACTGGTAGCGCCGGCGGTCTTGCCGCCGGTCAGAGTGTGTGAGAGATGCCTACTAGCGTCCCGCCGGCGCTCGAACCGATGGCTGCCGAAGAGGCGGACGCAGATTCCATGGAGTTGACGGATCAGGGCGAGTTCGAGGCATTCTACCGGCAGACGGCGCGAGCGTTGCGTTCCTACATCTGCCGGGTTGCCTCCAGCGCGGACATCGCCGACGACATTCTCCAGGAGAGCTACATCCGCCTGCTTGGCCACCCGCGAATCGAGCCGGGCGGGCGGAAGTCCTATCTCTACCGCACGGCCACCAACCTGATCGCGGACTATTGGCGCGAGCAAAGCCGCCAGAGGAGATGGCCCCGCGCAGCCCAGCCCCTGGAAGCGGCCCCGCCGAATCCGGACCTCCGGCGGGATCTGGGACGGCTCTTTGCCCGGCTCGGCGTCCGCGAGCGTGCGCTGCTCTGGCTGGCCTATGTCGAGGGCGCGGATCACGCGGAGATCGGCGGGATTCTCCATGTGGGAGAGAAGAGCGTGCGCGTGCTGCTGTTTCGCGCGCGGCGGAAAATGGAAGGGATACTGAGGAAACACGGATTCCACAGCGAGGCTCGGCCGTGAAAAGAAGACAAGACCTGGAATTGAAAACCTGGATGCTGGAACTGGCGGCGGACGCCGATCCGGGCGGCCCGCTTCCCGATCCGCACCTGATCTGGTGGAAGGCGCAACTGCGCGAGCGCCTGGCAGCCGGGGCCAAGGCCACGCGGCCCATCCGTGTGATGGAGGCCATCGCCCTCGGAATCGGCGTTGCGACCGCGGTGCTGGCCGCGGTCTATTGGCCGCGCATCCCCATCGCTCACGCCGTGACGCTGCTGGTGGCCGCCGCCGGTCTGGGCGGAGCGTTGATCCTTCTAGGCGGAGTCTGGCGGGAGGAGTGACGCCTCACAGGGTGGCGCGGGCGCTCTCGACGTCGGGGAAGAACCGGAAGACCTTGTCTAGCCGCGTGACCCGGAAGCCCTCCCGCACCATTCCCCCGGCGCCCGCCATGGCCAGCGCGCCACCGGCCTGACTGACTTTGCCCAGACTGGCGATGAAGGTCCCGATGCCCGTGCTATCGATGTGCGTGAGCCCGCTCAAATCCACAATGAACTTGCGCCGGCCCGTCTCCAGGAGGGTCGCAATAACCGTCTCCAGGGCGGCGCTGTCGCTGAGCATCATCTTCCCGGCCAGCGTGACCACCACCGTGTCCGGCGCCACTTCCCGGTGGGAGACTTGAAGTCCGGCTGTCTTCATGGATATGTGCCTATGAGTTCCGATTATACCTGCCGGACAGCCCAGCCGTTCACTTCCGCTTCTCCGCGGCCCGCTTGGCCTTGGCTTTAGCTTGCTCCTGCTCGTATTGCTTCTGGAATCCCGCCATCGCCGCCGGAATCTGGTCGGGATGGTCCGACAGCTTCATGAACATCGCGCGCAGGTCGAATTCCGGCGGCGCGCCCGCGAACTGCCGGAACTGTGCGGGAAGCGGCGGTCCTCCCGGGCTGCCCGCGGGAGGTATTTCCGCCGGAAGCCGGAACCCGTACATGCTGCCTCCGGCGATCTCCTCCTGCGGAAGTCCCATCAGCCAAGGGCAGTAGTGCCCATCCAGAAGCATGTTCGCCGACACAACCACCCACTGCCCACGATCCCGCTCCTCGGGCTTCTGGCAGTCCCACAGCCGGGCCCCCGGCACGACGGCCGCCAGGTTGCTGAACCCATAGATGTCCACCGCCAGATCGTGGAGGCCGTGCCGCTCGGCGAAGCGCCGGACCTCCGGCAGCGACTGGTTCCAGTCCACGTTGGAATCGTTCACCAGCGTGTAGGCGGCGCGTCCCGAACTCAGCACGTTCCTGAACGGGAAGTAGTAGGGGTAAGCGAGCACGGAGGCAACCAGGCAGCTCGCCACCGCCGCCGCAACCAGCGCCTGTAGGGTTCGCGCCGTGCGCGGCATCGAGGCCCTCAGTTTCCCGAGGGTCGCGGGCAGCGCCGCCAGCAGCAGAATCATCAGCGCCAAGGGAACGCTGAAGTGACGGATGCTCATGTCCAGCCGGCTCAACACACAGGTGCCGGTCATTACGATCAGCGCGACCCACAGCACGCGCCAGTGCAGCGCCTCCGCAGCCGGAATCGGGCCTAGCGGCTTCCCCAGTTTCTGTCTGGCCAGTAGCCACGCGGCCACCCCCAGCGCGAGCAGCGCCAGAAAGCCCAGCGGCGATTTCAACACCAGCAGCACCGGATAGTAAAACCAAACCCCGTGCGGATACGGGTGGCCCAGGATGAACGTCGGCCGGCTCGCCCCGGCCAGTACCCACAGCAGCCCCAGCACGTACTCCCAAACCGGCATCAGCAAGCGTCGCAGGGGGGCTAGCCAAGCGCCGCCAGGAATGTAATCCAGCACCCATGTGGGCTGGTTCCACGAGAGGATCAGGTAGACCACATACACCATCGCCCCGGCCAGCAAGATACCGCGCCACAGCGCCCGCCGGCGCGGCCGGCGCCACTGGCGCGCCTCGGCTTTGTCCGCGGGCTGGCCGGGCAGCGGAAGCCAGCGCCCGCTCAGGATGAAAACCGGAAAGACCACCAGCAACAGGCCGGCGGTGAATTTCGAGAGCAGCGCTCCCGCCAGACACGCCGCAAAAATCCAGACCCGCCGCCGGCTCGGTTCGCCGTAAAGGTCCGCAAAGGTCCACAGCGTAAGCAGCGAGAACAGCGCGATCACCACGTCCGTGTGCACCAGCGGTCCGAACGCCAAGAAGGTTGGCGTCGCGGCGTACACGCCGAGGGCCACGAGTCCGCCCCACCCTCCGCCCAACCGCCGCCCCAAGACGTACATCACCCAGCCTAGAACCAGGGTCAGCAGCAGCATCGGAAATCGTGCCCAGGCTAGCGTCTTTACCGGGTCGTTCCAGCGGAACAGCACCCAATCGCCGAACGCCCACTGGCCCAGGTAAGCGGGGAACGGCGGCGGACTGATGGTCCACGGAATGCTCTTGTAATCGGCCCGCGTTCCGCGCATTGCCAGCGGCAGGCCGGCGAGCAGCTTGGCCAGCGGCGGATGCTCGGGGTTCATGCGGAAATCCAGCCTCTGCCAATAGCTGAGGCCCGCCCCGATGTGGGCCACCTCGTCCACGGTCACCGACTCGCGAAGCGCCGCCCCGCCCGCCAGGATCGCCATCAGCGCCAGCAGCAAGCCGGCCGCGATCGAAAACCCCGATACTTTCCGCATTGCCCGAAGTATACCCCGTGCCTGGAATTTGCCCACTTCTGTATCTGTTACGCGCCCTGCGTTGAACTTGTTCCACGCCGTCGATTCGCACTTCGCGCCGGGTGTGAAGTTTCGGCGGGCTCCATCCGATCTGAACCTCGTAGGATGAACTACTACGAGGAACTCGGCCTATCCCCTTCGGCCACCGCCGAGGAGATCCGGCAAGCCTACAAGACGCTAGCGCGCCTGCTGCATCCGGACCAGCAGCGGGAGGAGACCCTGCGGCGGCTGGCGGAGTGCCAGATGAAGCGCTGGAACGGCATCTGCGACCTGCTGACCGATCCCGACGCGCGCCGGGTTTATGACCGGGAACTGCTGGGAGTGCTGCCACTTGCGCTCATTTACCCACCGGCGCCGGCGCCGGAAAGGCGCCCCCGATCCGCCAACTGGATCTGGCTGGCGGCCGCGGCGGTCGGAACGGTGACGCTGGCGGCGTACTTCGTAAGCGAGGCGGCGGCGGACCGGCGGGTGATGAGGGCGGCCCCGGCGGCGATCGTCGCCGTGGAACCACGGAACCAGGCCGCGGCACCGGCGCCAACGCCGGTCGCGCACCCGGCCGCGCGGAAGACCCAGACCCTGCGGACTCCAGCCGTGGTGGCCGCACCTCCGGAGCAGGCCTTGCCCGCACCGCCCGAGGTGGAGAGCACAGGGGGCAGATTGGCACAGAGCGGGATTGAAACCGCCAAGCTGGAGACCGCGGTAACGCCGCCCCCGGCGCCACCGGAGCAGCTGGCCTACGCCGGAACGTGGTTCTATGCCCGGTCGAGGATGGCGGAGCTTTCGGCCTTGTACCTGCCGGAGTACATCGAGGCCGTGATCGTGGAGGAAGCCGGGGTGCTGCGCGGGCGGTACCAGGCACGCTACAAGGTCGCCGACCGGGCCATCTCGCCCGACGTCCGGTTCCAGTTCAGCGGGCCGGCGCGTTCGGAAGCGCCGCGCCTGACCTGGACGGGCGGAGGCGGCGCCAAGGGAGAGGTGCGGCTCAAACTGCTGTCGTCTAACTCGCTGGAGGTGGACTGGACGGCGTCCAGATTGGGGGCCTCGCTGGGGCTAAGCTCAGGCACGGCGGTGCTAACCCGGCGACAGGAACCCTAGCCCGCGGATCAGTCGGGGCCAATCAGGCGGGCGGCGGCCTGGTCGAAGAACCAGGTGACGGGGCGGCCGCGCGAAGAAGCCAGTTGGGCGGGATAGCGCCGGGGCTCGAAAGGCTCGTGGAAAGTGGCGCGCACGGCTTCGGCCTTGTCGGCGCCGGCCACCAGCAGCACGGTGTTTCGGGCGGCCTCGAGCACGCCGGGCAGCAGCGTGATGCGCCACTCGGCCAGCTTCTCGACATGGACCGCCGCGGCGATCCCCTCGCGGTCGTCGATGAGCGGCTCGCCGGGGAACAGGCTGGCGGTGTGCGCGTCCGGCCCGATGCCGCGGTGAATCACGTCGAAATGGGGCATTTCGCCCGGCTCGAGGCCGAAGAAGTCCCGTATCTCCTCCGCGTAGAGGCGAGCCGCGGCGTCCCGCAAGAGCTCCGCGCGGATGCGGTGGATATTCTCATTGGGCACCTGGGCGGGAATCAGGAGCGTTTCGGCCACCAGCCTGTAGTTGCTGCGCTGGTCGGTGGGAGGGACGGCGCGCTCATCGACCCAGAACAGGTGCACCCGCCGCCAGGGGAATCGGCGCGCGGCCAGGGCTTCGAACATAGGTTTGGGAGTCACGCCGCCGGAGACGGCCAGGGTAGCGTGCTCGTTGCCGGAAAGGGCCTCCTCGAGACGCGCCACGATGAAACTGGCGCAGGCTTCGGCGGCTCGCTTCAAGTCGCCGTAGCGATGCCATTCCATGCCCACGCCTCACCCCCGATCGCGACCGGCAATCCGGGCGGCCAGCACTAACGCTCGATCATAGACCGGATCGCGCCCCAGGATTCCAAGTTCTTCGCGGAGGAGGCTAGCCTCCTGGGCAGTCGCACAGCCGGCGATCCGCAGAGGCGGAAAGCCCGGGCCACGGAACTCGATGGCGCCCTCCGCGGCGGCTTCAAAGCGCACTTCGACCTGCCGTCCCAGGGCGTCCAGCACCCATCCCGCCAGATAGCAGGACTCGGGCGGGACGGTCTGGCCGGTGTGGAACACGCGCACCTCGGCGACTCGCGGAAGCAAAGCCGCGGAGGCGGGGTTGTCGAACTCCTGGGCCAGGATCTCGCGCCAGTGTGTGAGCCGGGTCCAGGCGAGGTCGGCGACCGGGCTAGCCGCGGGGCTGGCCTGGGCCAGGCGCTGGAGCATGGCGAGAGGCTCGGCGGCGGCGGCCGAATCCAGGATGCGCTTGCCGGAGGGGGGCGCCGGCGCATCGAACAGGCGCGCACTGCGGTACCAGAGCGCCACTGGAAGGTCGGGCGCGCGGAGCGCGAGCAGAACGGGCGGCAGGTCCGCCAGGCTGCCCTCGGCGGCGGTGATCTCGATCTGCTCGCAGCAGATCTGCTGCCGGCCGGCGGATGGCATCCAGCACTGCGCCAGCACACGATGCTCGAGCAGGGCCGCGGGGCCGGGCCGCACGCGCACGACAATGGCGCGGTGCGGATGTTCGCGCATCAGCTCCGCCAGCGTGCCGCCGATGGACGCCGGATCGTCGGCCTCCTCGGCGAAGACGATGAGGGTGAGCGAGCAGGCCCGCACCACGCCCTGCGCATCGCCCGGTTCGGCGGCCTTGCCGAGCGAGGCCCAAAGCTCGCGCAGCTCCCCGAGGATCTGGTCGGAGCGGAGCGTGTCCACTACGGGTTCCTCCAGACGTGGCCATGGCGGGCGAGCATTTCGTCGGCAGCCTTCGGCCCCCAGGAGCCGGCGGCGTAGTTGGGGAACTCGAAACGCCGGGTCGCCCAGTCGTCCAGGATCGGCTGCACGGCCGCCCAACTGGACTCGACCGCATCCTGGCGGATGTAGAGCGTCCCATCGCCGGCCATGGCCTCGATCAGAAGCGTCTCGTAGTCCCAGTTGCGCCGCGTTCCGAAGTTCTCGCCGTACTCGAAGTCCATGGCGACGGGGCGCAGCGTCATACCGGCTCCGGGCTGCTTGGAAAGGAAGCGCAGCGAGATCCCCTGCTCCGGCTGTATGCGCACAATCAGGAGATTGGGAGCGGTCTGGGAGCGGCAGTTGGGGTTGGCGGCGGCGAACAGGGCCAGCGGCGCGGCGTTGAATTGAATGGCGACGTCGGAGATCTGCCGGGGGAGCCGCTTGCCGGTGCGGACGTAGAACGGCACGCCGGCCCAGCGCCAGTTGTCGATGAAGAAGGTGGCGGCCGCGTAGGTATCGGTTTGGGAATCGGGGCCTACGCCGGGCTCCTGGCGGAACCCGGGCGCGTCCTCGCCGCCGACGCGGGCGGGGCCGTACTGGCCGGCCACGGCTTGCAGCGGAACATCCTCGGGCTGCATGATGCGGATGGAGCGAAGCAACTTGGCGCGCTCGTCGCGGACGGCGTCCGGCTCGTAGCTGGTGGGAGGCTCCATGCCGATGGTGGCCAGCACCTGCAGCAGGTGGCTCTGGATCATGTCGCGCAGCGCGCCGGCTTCCTGATAGTAGGCGCCCCGGCCCTCCAGCCCGATCGATTCCGCGGCCGTGATCTGCACGTGATTGACGTAGCGCCGGTTCCAGAGCGGCTCGAAAATGCCGTTCGAGAAGCGGAAGGCCAGAATGTTCTGTACGGTCTCCTTGCCCAGGTAGTGATCGATGCGGTAGATGGAGGATTCGTCGAAGACCTGGTGGAGGTCGCGGTTCAACGCGCGGGCGCTCGCCAGATCGTGGCCGAAGGGCTTCTCGATGATAAGACGGCGCCAGCCCGCGCCGCGCTGGAGGCCCGCCGCGCCGATTCCCTGGGCGATGGGCGCGTACTGGCTGGGCTGTGTGGCCAGGTAGAAGAGAGCGTTCCCGGAAGTCTGGAACTGCCCTTCGAGGGCGCCGAGTTTGGCGGCCAGGCGGGCGTACAGCTCCGGGTCTCCGACGTCCCCCGGAACGTAGAAGAGCGCCTTGGCCAGGGCGTCCCAGACGGGCGGTTCGAAGGGCGGGTCGTCCAGGAANNAGCAGGCGCTGGTGCGCGAGGCGGTAGAGCGCCGGGATTAGCTTGCGGCGGGCGAGGTCGCCATTGGCGCCGAAAATGACCATGGCGCAGGGCGGGACGCCTCGCTCGAAGCGCAGCGGGTCCTCGAACGGGTTGGGCGGGCTCACGCCCTCAACGTAGCACGGAATAGGGGGGAGGGGTTGGCGATGAGCGCCGACCTGTTGCCGCTCAGCGGCTCGGCGAAAGGGCTATCGGCCGTTCACCGAAGGGGCGCAGGTTCGAATCCCGCCTGGGGAGCCAGTTTCCGAGACCCCAGACTGGATTCGACCGCCTATCCGCGCGCGGAAAACTTGGCGAACCCGCCATTGAATGTACAGACGCACTGGGGTTGGAAGAGGCTCCAGATGTGCTGAAAGTACTCGGGAGGCGAGTTGTAGTTGATGATCGTCAGCTTTGGAATGGCCACGCTGCGGGCTTTGACGGCGTCATCGATCAATTTCCATTGATCCTGATCTGTCTTTGGCAAGCTGTAGCCGATTACGAAAACCTCATCCGCCTTGCTTACTGCGTCGGACTCAGCGGAGAGAACCTGCGGCATGATGGGTGGCTTGGTTCGGGATGGTGGAGCAATGAGCATTTCGACCCGGCTAGAGCTGAGCCCGTCATCAGGAAAGTGAACGGCCTTGAACGGGTCAGTGGGCCAGTAGCGGAGATCCCAGTGGGTACCGGGTTCCCAACGGCACTCCAAAGGTACAACCATGCCGCTAATGCCGTCTGACGGCACACCGTTGCACGTGCGCCGTAGCCAATTCAGAGAGCCGTGTGGCTTCAGAATTTGAATGTTTGGCGTCCCGGTCGGAACCTCCACCGTTGGCTTTGCCTTCGCGGCGTCTATTGTGTAAAACGGAAACTCGAAGCCGTAGCCACTCCTCGGCTGCCACTTTTCTTTGCTGGCGATTCCAACAGCTCGATCAAGGGCGAGATCGTAGTTGAAGCTCACCAAAATGTGGGCGCTCTGATCGTCTTCGAATTGGCGGGTCAAGAAGCGAGTCAGCAGGTCGAGCTGCAGCTCCCACCCGATGGTTGAAAACACCTCGTTGATCGCGTACCGGAAATAGACGGGGAGGCCGGAAGAGCTTTCGAAGCCTGGTGTGTCGGGACTCCGCGATTCCGCCCGTTTGAACAGCGCCTCGATCGACTCCGACGGGCGATTTCGCACAAGCTTCGCAAATCGGTCTCGTTCCTCCTCTGTAACCTGCCCACGCCCGCGGAGTGCTGTGGCCAAAGTTAGGCATTCCTCGCAGGCTGCCTCGTATACGTGCCCGACCTCCATCCCGACCAAGGTGTCGAGGACCACTTTGTTGCCGACGTAGTCGGCTAGGACTGGAACAAAGTCCATCATCAATGGGACTCGTCGCGTCAACTCGAGTGACTTGGTGAGACCCGCGCCAATGAAATAGAGTGTCAATCCCATGCTCGTCACCCCAATCCCATTGTCCCGCCTCCGGTCAACTCTCCGAACGGGGCATCGCCGAATGAGAACCTAGCCCAGACAGGAGTTCGAGACGTGTCCAACCTGGGTACCCGGCGTGGATACGGGCTCGCCGCCTTTTTCCATCTTGATGTCAATCGAAAAGTTCCGCTGGTTCGAACGGCAAGCCTTTCACGCCGCAAAAGTTCGAAACGTGTCCAGAGTGGGGAGCCAATTCGCCTGTCGGAGTCTTCTCCGCTCAGCTTCTCGACCGGATGCTCGAGCCGCAGCCCTGCAAACGCTGGGCACTTCGCCGGGCCCCGTCTCCCGGTTTCGATAGTGGCTCGGCTTGCATGGCCGATCATGCGCTCTTCCACGCCTGCCGACGGCCCTTTCGAATGGTCTGTGCGCGCGATTTCCCGAACTTGGCGACAGCCGCGGGCGATCGGGGCATAGGAGCGGGACATTCTTGGATCTATGGGGAGTCACGCGGCTTCAATCTCTCGTCCCACCGGCTTCCTCAGCGGTAGCACCAGCGAGATCCGCTGGTAGGGCACTCGCGGGATCAGCGCACCGCGCTCCCCGCGTCTCAGTTGGACGAAACCGTAGCGCTCCATGGTCTTCAATGTCCGAGAGAGGTTCGACTTCTGCCGGCCTGTCCGCTCCGCCAGCGCGGCCAGCGACTCGGGAGCGGATTCCGCGATGATCTGCAGCAGGTCCCGATTGCGGTCCGAGAGCACCTTGGCGAAACTCTCGGCCGAGGTGAACCACACCTGCGGCTCGCGCTCCCCTGGAACGTACTCGCCTTTGGCAATCGCCACGGTGCGAGCCTTCATCTCCCGGTACGTGGCGATACCCACACGCAGCGTCTTCATCTCAAACGACTCCCTTCTCCTTCAAGAACCTGTCCACCTCGGCCCAGAAGTCCTCGACCAATGTGACGGCGTCCCTGAACCGGTAAGGCCGGACCCTATCCATCCGGTGCCGGTGGTCGCAGGCATCCTTGGCGGCTCCGCCGGGTCGCCGCGACTCCCGGACGGCATGGGCGTTGTCGAACCCCAACAGCCGTCTGCCATCCGGGCCATGTAGGGTCAGCGAGTAGTTCAAACCATGCGGCCGTTCCGGCGAGGGCTCAACGCGCCGGGCCACAAAACGCGCCACGTACTCGCCCTTGGGGTTCAGCGCGAACACCTGCCCATCGAGGTCCAAGAGCGCATCTGCGCCACGATCCCGGCCGAGCCGCGCCATACCTGCCCAAGGTTATCACGACGTGATAACCTTACACAAGGCCGCCGTGGGAGACGATCCTGCGCGAGCCGAAGTTCTTGCCGGGCGCCCGATGGATTCCGCGGCCGCGATCTGCACGTGATTGACGTAGCGCCGGTTCCA
>PMEV01000339.1:1013-3200 GCA_003154855.1 Bryobacterales bacterium | reverse complement strand
GGCGCCAACAAGATCAACGTCATCAAGGCCGTTCGCGAGGTCACCAGCCTGGGCCTGAAGGAGGCCAAGGACCTGGTCGATAGCGCCCCCAAGCCGGTCAAAGAGGGCGTGAGCAAGGACGAAGCCGAGACCATCCGGAAGAAGTTTGCGGACGCTGGCGCGACTGTCGAGGTGAAATAGGACTGGTCTCCAGGCCGGTCCCGGCCGGATCGGGCTGGAGCCTTTCCTCCACAGGGGCATTTGACGCCCGCCAGCGAGTCTGTTACACTCTTGGCTGGGCGTATTCCACAACGAGTGTTCGTGAACCTCGCATCCTGTTTTTGTGTCTTCAGTCCGCTTGAAGCTGGAGGAAGCGTGTGTCCGGCTGTCCAAGCTGCCAATTTGCCTTGTCGTTCCAGCGCCTATCCCGCGCTTACGGCTCATTCTCAACATTACCGGGCGGGTGATGCTCGGGTCGTAGTTCCGCTCCGCTTCGCGCGGAGCCGGGTTCATTCGGGAGCGGTGGCGATAACGATGACACGGGTCGGACGGGGTCCGCACCCGTGTTTGCGTGTTTCATAACCTGTGCTGTAGTCTGGCGGTTCCGAGGAGCTAAAGAATGCAGAATGTGGCAAATGGCGCGTCTCGGGAGAGACTTGACTTTTCCCGGATCAAGGCGTCGATTCCCATCCCCAATCTCATCGAGGTCCAGAAGAATTCCTACGAGCGCTTCCTGCAGATGGACCTGCTGCCCAGCGAGCGGGACGACGCCGGCCTCCAGAGCGTCTTCAACTCGGTCTTCCCGATCTCCGATTTCCGCGGGCTGAGCCAGCTCGAGTTCGTCGACTACTCCATCGGCAACTGGGAATGCAAGTGCGGCAACCTCAAGGGACTGCACCATCTGCGCTCCACCTGCCGGAACCCCAACTGCGGCGCCCCCATCCGCACCGATCCGTTCCACGCCGGCGACGTGCTGTGCCACCGCTGCGGCACCTTCAATCAGAACCGCGTCACCTTCTGCAACCGCTGCGGCGACCCGGTGGGCCTGCAGCTCAAGTACGACGTGCCCGAGTGCGAAGAACGCGGCATGACCTACGCCGCGCCCCTGAAGGTCACCATCCGCCTGACCGTCTTCGACAAGGACCCCGAAACCGGCGTCCGCACCGTGCGGGACATCAAGGAGCAGGAAGTCTTCTTCGGCGAGGTCCCGCTGATGACCGAGAACGGAACGTTCATCATCAACGGCACCGAGCGCGTGATCGTCAGCCAGTTGCACCGCTCTCCGGGGGTGTTCTTCGAAAAGGTCGCCGCCCAGGGCTACTATCTCGGCAAGATCATTCCCTACCGGGGGAGCTGGGTGGAGTTCGAGTACGACACCAAGAACCTGCTATTCGTTCGTATCGACCGAAAACGCAAGTTCTACGGTACGGTGTTCCTGCGGGCCCTGGGCCTGAAGACCGACGAACAGATCCTGCGCACTTTCTACCGGGTCGACAAGATCTCCATCGCCGGCCACCGGCTGCTGTGGAACGTTTCGCCGGGCCTGCTGGGCATGAAGCTCTCCCACGCCTTCGTCAACAAGGCCGGCGAGACCGTGGTGCCTCAAGGACGCAAGATCACCTCGGCCGTGCTCAAGGAAATCCAGAAGGCCAAGATCGAGCAGGCCGAGATCGAAGCCGGCGACCTGGATGGCGCCTACATCGCCGCCGACGTGGTGGACATGACCACCGGCGAGGTCCTGGTGGAGGCCAACCACGACCTGACGCCCGCCATCCTCTCCAAGCTGATCGAGAGCGGGATCGAGAGTTTCGAGATCTTCTTCCCCGAGCGCGACGACGCCGGCACGGTGATTTCCGCCACCCTCAAGAAGGACCCGGTCAAGACCCAGAACGACGCGTTGCTGGAGATTTACCGCAAATTGCGCCCCGGCGACCCGCCCACCGTCGACACCGCCACCCAGCTCTTCCAGGGAATGTTCTTCGACCCGCGCAAGTACGACTTCTCGCGCGTGGGCCGCATGAAGTTCAACATCAAGATCCACGACGACGCCGAGTTCGCTCCCGAGAGCTGGAAGCAGAAGCCCGAGAACAAGGGCCGGCATCCGCTGGACCGGAAGATCCTGGACCAGGGCGATTTCGAGTACGTCATCCGCTACCTGCTCAAGCTGCGCCGGGTGAGCAGCCTCTCGGTGGACGACATCGACCACCT
>PMEV01000339.1:460-981 GCA_003154855.1 Bryobacterales bacterium | reverse complement strand
TCGCAGTTCATGGATCAGACCAACCCGCTCTCCGAGATCACCCACAAGCGGCGCTTGTCGGCGCTGGGTCCGGGCGGCCTGTCCCGCGAGCGCGCGGGATTCGAAGTCCGCGACGTGCACCCCACGCACTACGGGCGCATCTGCCCCATCGAGACGCCGGAAGGCCCCAACATCGGGCTGATTTCCTCGCTCTCCTGCTTCGCCAGGATTAACGACTACGGATTCATCGAGAGCCCCTACCGGCGCGTGCTCAAGGGCCATGTGGTGGACGAGGTCAAGATCCTGAACCCCGGCGACACGCATTTCAAGGTGGGCGACGTGGCGCCCCGCGGCGACGTCGACAAGGTGAACCGCGATCTCAGCTCCAAGAAGCAGCCCGCCGAATGCGAGGCGCACTCGGAGTATCTCTCGGCCTGGGAGGAAGACAAGTACGTGGTGGCCCAGGCCAACGTCGAGCTGGACGAGAAGGGCCGGCTGGTTCCCGAGCTGGTCAACGCGCGCCAGGCGGGCAACTTCGTGCT
>PMEV01000339.1:255-446 GCA_003154855.1 Bryobacterales bacterium | reverse complement strand
GTGGGCACCGGCATGGAGCGGGTGACGGCGCGCGATTCCGGAGCGGTGGTGATCTGCAAACGCGCCGGCATCGTGGATTCGGTCGATAGCGAGCGCATCATCGTGCGCGTGGAAGGCAACGTCCACGAGGGGCAGCTCTCGCGCGAGGTGGGCGCCGACATTTATACGCTCACCAAGTTCAAGCGCTCCAA
>PMEV01000339.1:0-219 GCA_003154855.1 Bryobacterales bacterium | reverse complement strand
TGGTCAGCGAGAAGCTGGTCAAGGAAGACTACTACACTTCCATCCACATCGAGGAGTTCGAGATCGAGGCCCGCGACACCAAGCTGGGGCCCGAGGAGATCACGCGCGACATCCCCAACATCGCCGAATCGTTCCTGCGCAACCTGGACGAGAGCGGCATCATTCGCATCGGGGCCACCGTGAAGCCGGGCGACATCCTGGTGGGCAAGGTGACGCCCA
>PMEV01000287.1 GCA_003154855.1 Bryobacterales bacterium | reverse complement strand
TTCCGAGCGGCTATCCGGCTCGGCTTGCCCATCCTACTGGTGGCGGGTTCCGCCATTCTCCTCAGCAGTTCCCCTCAGCGCGCCTTCACCACCCAGGACAAGGCCTACTACCTGGACGCGGCTTCCATAAGCTACGTCCGCCCCGGCCTGGTGGCGAAGATCATCTCGGCGAGCATCGCCAACGACGGCACCATTCAGGCCCGCTTCACCCTGACCGATCCCAAGGGCATCCCGCTGGACCGCAATGGAATCGACACGCCCGGCCCCATCTCAACCAGGTTTGTGGCCGGTTGGATCCCCAACAACCAGCGGCAGTACATCAATTACATCACCCGGCAGGTGACCAGCACCATCACCAATCACACCGCCACCCAGGCCACCTCCGATTCGGGCGGGACGTTCACCCAGAACGCCGACGGCGACTATACCTATACCTTTAAGAGCAAGGCTCCGTCGGGCTTCGACCAGACCGCCACCCAGACCGTGGGCGTATGGGCGGCCCGGGACCTGAGCGAGTTCAACCTGACGGCCATCGCCGACTACTCCTCCAGCGTCTTCAGTTTCGTGCCCAACGGAGCCGCGGTGACCCACACCCGGGACGTGGTCCGCACCCAGAGCTGCAACAAGTGCCACGATCCGCTCTCGGCTCACGACAACCGCCAGGGCCTCGAGCTTTGCATTCTCTGCCACAACCCACAGAGCGGCGACCCGGGCAGCGACAACTCGCTCGACATGGCGCAGATGGTGCACAAGATCCACGACGGCTCCAGTCTGCCCAGCGTGCAGGCCGGCGGCCACTACCAGATCATCGGCTATCAGAACGCGGTGGACGACTTCTCGACGGTAGTCTTCCCCGCCGACACGCGCCGCTGCTCGTTCTGCCACGAGTCGACCACCGGAGCCGCCCAGGCCAATGCCTGGATGACCAACCCCGACCGTGCGGCCTGCGGCTCCTGCCACGACAACGTGAACTTCGCTACCGGGCTGAACCACGCCGGCGGTCTGCCGGAGATTGACGATAGCCAGTGCGCGGAATGCCACATTCCAAAGGGGGAACTGGAATTCGACGCCTCCATACAGGGTGCCCACACCATTCCGGAATTCTCGACCCAACTGCCCGGCACGGTGTTCCAGATCCTGAGCGTGGCTAACGGCGCGCCGGGCCAGAAGCCCACCGTCACCTTCACGGTGAAGGACAAATCGGGCGCCCCCATCACCGACATCACCAAGATGCGGGTGGCGCTGGTGCTGGCCGGGCCAACCACCGACTACGCGACCGACGTCTCCGAGAGCGCCGTCAACGCCCCGGGCAATGGAGGGACTTATACCTACAGCTTCACCAGCGCCGTTCCGGCCAACGCCACGGGCACCTTCGCGGTAGGCATCGAGGGATACCGCAGCGTGAACATCAACCCCGGAATGGTGAATCAGCAAACGGTCCGCGACGCCGCGATCAATCAGGTGTTCTACTTCTCGGTGGACGGCTCGAAGGTGGCCACCCGGCGCCAGGTGGTGAGCGTGGACAAGTGCAACTCCTGTCACGCGTTCCTCAGCTTGCACGGCGGCAATCGCAATCAGGTCGAGCAGTGCGTGCTGTGCCATAACCCCAACGCGACCGACTCGAGCGTCCGGCCCGCCGCCCAGGCCCCCGCGCAAACTATACAGTTCGCTTACATGGTCCACCGGATTCACACCGGCGCCAGCAGCACCCGGGAATACAGCATCTACGGATTTGGAGGGGCGGCCAGCGACTTCACCGGCATTCTCTATCCGGGCGACCGGCGCGATTGCGCCGCCTGCCACGTGAATGGCTCCGAGCAGGTGCCGCTGCCCGACGGCCTGCTGCAGGTGACCAGTCCGCGGGGCCTGCTGAACCCGGTGTCACCGACCACCAACGCCTGCACCGGCTGCCATACCGATGTGGCGACAGCGTCGCACGCGCTCTCCAACACCACCACCCAACTCGGCGAAGCTTGCGCCGTCTGTCACGCGAGCGACGACCAGTTCAGCGTTCCCGCTGTACATGCACGTTAAGAAAAGTTTAAGATAAGGTCGTGCGCTATCCTGGGAACTCCTCCTTGGTTGGGCCGCCGTGGCTGCCTCGAGCAGCCCTGGCGGCCTTTATTCTGCTTGGCGCCGCGAGTTCGCCCGCCCAGAACCAGGCCCGGCCAGCCGGATACGCCGGCTCCGACACTTGCCAGGTCTGCCACGACGACCTCTCGAAAGCCTTCGGCAAGAACCCCCATCACTCCGTTGAGACTGGAAGCAAGCCCGCCTGGAAGGGGCTGGCCTGCGAGGCCTGCCACGGTCCGGGGGCCAAACACGCGGAGTCGGCTTCGGCCGCCGACATTGTCAACCCGGCCAAACAGCCGGCCGCCAGGACCGATGAGATCTGCTTGAAGTGCCACCTGAACCAGCCCACCCATGCCGGGCGTCTGCGCAGCAGCCACGTAAAGAACCAGGTGTCCTGCACCAATTGCCACACCATGCATCAGGGCCCCGAGAAGCTGCGTCCCACACAGGCTGGCGACATCAACCAAAAATGCGCCACCTGCCACAACGCGGTGTGGGCCCAGTTCCAGCGGCCCTACAAGCACCGGTTGCCCGAAGGGGCGATGTCCTGCACGGACTGCCACAACCCGCACGGCAGTTCCCTGCCCCGGTCCATACGGACGGTGGCTGGCAACGAGCCATCCTGCCTGCGCTGCCATAGCGATCTGCGCGGCCCATTCGCCTTCGAGCATGCTCCGGTCCGGCTGGAGGGATGCACTACCTGCCATGAGCCGCACGGCTCGGCAAATCCCAGAATGCTCACCCGGCGCGAAGTGCGGTTCGTGTGTCTGGAGTGCCACGCCAACATCGTGGCGGGCCCCTCGCTGGGCGGAGTTCCGCCGGCCTTCCACGATTTGCGCAGCACGCGCTACCAGAACTGCACCATCTGCCATACCAAGATCCACGGGTCGTACGTGGACGCCTACCTGGAGCGATAGCGATGAAAACCGTGCTGTTCGTCCTATTCGCATTGCCGCTCGCCGCGCAAACCCCGGCGGTGGAGAACGCTCCGGCTCAGGCCGCGCCTGCCCAGGCACAATCTTCCGCCCCGCCCGCCCAGCCCGCCGCGCCCGCCGAGAGCTGGATCGCCGGCAGCGTCGATCTCGGCTACCGCTGGATCAGCGGCGTGGGCGGCAACTACGACACCTATCGCAGCGTGGTCAACCTGGGCGAGGGTCCCAAGCTGTTCGGGCTGGATCTCGACATTCGGCCGCCCTCCAGCCATCTGGTGGACCGCATCGATCTCCGCGCCAGTTCCTGGGGCGGCGATCCCTACAACACCGCGCGCCTCGATGTGCAGAAGGACGGCGTCTACCGGTTCACCTGGGATTACAGGAATATCGCCTACTACAATTTCCTGCCTTCCTTCGCCGACCCCACCCTCAATACCGGGCTGCTCCTCGACCAGCGCGGTTACGACACCTTCCGCCGGACCAGCGACCTCGAGCTCACCCTGTTTCCCGGCCACCGCATCATTCCCTACTTCGCTTACAGCCGCAGTGGGGGACGCGGCGGTGGCACCACCAATATCACCGCGCAGGACAACGAATACACCGTCCCGGACACCATCAGCGATTACAGCAACGTGTTCCGCGCCGGGGTGCGCTTGGAGATGAGCCACTACCACCTCACCATCGAGCAGGGCGCAATGTCCTTCGCCGACAATCAGCAGGTGGGCGGCGGAGCGTCGCCNNAGCGCGGTGTTCAGCAAGGCGCTATTCAGCGCCAACCCCGTTTCCTGGGTCGACCTGTACGGGCAGTTCCTGTTCAGCCAGCCGCACACCGACACGCACTTCACACAGACCGATAGCGGAAACTTCGTCGACTTCACCACCCTGGCGTTCTATAACGGCCTCGGCGGCATCCTGGATTCCCAGGCGCGCCAGCCGCACACTTCGGGCAATTTCGCCGCGGAGCTGCGTCCCTGGCGGAGGCTGCGGATCATCGAGTCCTGGCTGACGGACCGGCTGCACGACGCCGGCTCGGCCCTATTGCTCGATCAGTTGCTGCTCTCCGGCCAGCCGCTCACCGCCAGCAGCCTGGCCTCGGCCGACCGCCTGGTGATGAACTACAACCAGGAACAGGTGGACGTGCTGTTCGACCTCACTTCCCGGTTCATCCTGCGCGGCGGGTATCGCTATGTGTGGGGCGATGCCACCATCCCGCCGGCGCTGGTGCTGGGCAACCTGCCGGACGAATCCGGCCTGCTGCGGCGGAACGTGGGCTTGGCCGGGCTCACCTACCGGAGCGCCGCGAAGCTCCGCATCGGCCTGGAGTACGAAGGCTCTCCGGGCGACCGCTCCTATTTCCGCACCAGTCTGAACGACTACCAGCGGGCCCGCATACAGGCCCGCTACCAGGCGCTGGCCTCGCTGCTCCTCACCGCCCATTTCGGCGTCCTGAAGAACGAGAACCCGGCGCCCGGCGTCAACTTCGATTACCTGAGCCGCGACAACACCCTCTCGGCCTACTGGACCCCGGCGGCGGGAAAACGGCTGAGTATCCTGGCGGAATACTCGCGGACCACCCTCAGCTCGGACATCAGCTACCGGGACCCGGGCACCGGTGCATCCGACCAGTCTTCGTATCGTGAGCGCGCCCATACCGGCACGCTGCTGGCGGAGATCCCGTTGCCGGCTCGCGGCGGCCTAGCGCCGAAACTGAGCCTGGGCGGCTCGTTCTTCGACTCCGGTGGCACCAGCCCCGCGCGCTACTATCAACCTTTCGGGAAGATTCTGGCGCCGCTGGGCAAGCGCGTGCAGTGGAACGCGGAATGGCGCTGGTACAGCCTCTCCCAGCCCCTCTACTTCTACGAGGGCTTCCGCACGCATCAATTCACTACCGGTTTCCGGTTGACGATGTAGGGCTCAATGGGCCGCCAAGCGGCCAGTTTGCAGTGGCGAATCGCATCCTGCCGTTGCATAATCCACTTTTCCCCGTAAGACACTGATAAATCAACGCCAGTCTGCTGATGTCCGAACTTCGTGTTGCAGAATGCAGCTTACACCATGAGGGTCGGGATTTGCGGGGTGGTCTGACACAACAGTCTAACCAACTGATAAATAGGTACATAACTTCATTGGCAACAGTTGGCAAGAAATGGGCCAGCCAAGTGCAACTGGAACATGCGGAGGCAGGGAGGTTGTACAATGGTACCTTTACTAGTCTTGGGAACTTTTGTTGTGTTTATCACGCTGGACGTTCTGCTGCACCGCGAGAAGTANNAGAATTGGCTTCGACGAATTGGCTGCCAGCCTGTTGGGCTCCATTCTGCGCGTCGAGGTGCCCCAACGTGGCCGCTGGCTGCGCCAGGGCGAGAAGGGCTGGACCGTGATCACCCCTCACGGCGAGGCGCCCATGCTAGCCCCGGCCGAAGGTGAGATCGTGGCCGTGAACCAGAAGGCGATTTCGAATCCGGAGTTGATCTCCCAGGACCCTTACGGAAGTGGCTGGCTTCTGGAGATCTTCTCGCCGGATACCCAGGTGAGCTTCCGCAACCTGCTCACGGGCGGCCTGGCGCGTCGCTGGATGGAGCAGTCCATCCTCGAGCTGCGGCAGGCCTTTGCGCCCATGGCCCCGGCGACCGCCCTGGACGGCGGACGGATCGCGCCGCAATTGGGCAACGAATTGCCTCAGGAATCGTGGCGTGAGCTGACCAGCCGCTTTTTCCGTTGCTAGACATGGAGGAACCCCCGCATGCGCGCGATCCTGTTCGATGACACCTTATGCATTGGGTGCGGCGCGTGCATGGCGGCCTGCCGGGAACACAACCGCCTCCCCGAGACGACGGATCCGACCCAACTGAGCGACAAGCAGTTCACGGTTCTCAGGAAAACTGCCGGGAAGCAGGGCGAAATCAACTATCGCCGGTTCTGCATGCACTGCCAGGAGCCCACCTGCGCCTCGGTCTGCCCGGTGGGCGCCCTGTACAAGACCCCGGCCGGACCGGTGGTCTATAACGCCAAGATCTGCCTGGGATGCCGCTACTGCATTCAGGCCTGCCCGTTCAGCGTGCCGCGCTACGAATGGTCCTCCTTGAACCCGCGCGTTCGCAAATGCACCTTTTGCGCGGACCGTCTGGCGGCGGGCCAGGTGAACGCCTGCGCCGAGGTCTGCCCGACGGGCGCCACGCTGGCCGGAGAGCGCCAAGCCTTGCTGAAGGAGGCGCGCAAACGCCTGGCCGCGGAACCGGACAAATATGTCCAGAGGATCTACGGGGAGCACGAAGCGGGCGGGACCTCCGTCCTGGTGCTCTCCTCGGTTCCCTTCTCCCAGCTTGGGCTGCCGGACAACCTGCCGGGCGAACCTCTCCCGGCGCTGACATTCCAAGCGCTGTCGAAGATCCCGCCCTTCGTCTGCGCGGGCAGTTTCACGCTGGCCGGGCTGTGGTGGCTTACCAACCGCAAGGCGGAGGTCGCCCGGGCCGAGCGCGGCGCCCCGGGCCAAGGAGGACGGCGGTGAATCTGCTCCGCTCGATCTTCTGGCGGGTGGTCGCCATTGCGATTCTGGCGGCCGGGGCCTACGCCACCTGGGTACGGTTCACACAGGGGCTGGGTGGCGCCACACACCTCAGCGACCGCCATCCCTGGGGCCTGTGGATCGGCTTCGACATTCTTTGCGGCGTGGGATTGGCGGCCGGCGGCTTCGCCATTACCACCGCCGTCTACATCCTGCATCTGGAGCGCTTGCGGCCCATCCTGCGGCCGACCATTCTGACCGCCTTTCTGGGCTACATGCTGGTGATCTGCGCCCTCATGTTCGACCTGGGCAGGCCCTGGAACATCTGGCGCGCCATGGTATGGTGGAACCCACACTCGGTGATGTTCGAGGTGGCCTGGTGCGTGATGCTGTACACCTCGGTGCTGGCCCTGGAATTCTCTCCCATCCTCTTCGAGAAACTGAAGTGGGCGCGCGCCATAAAGGTGGTGCGGGTGGTGGTGGTTCCGCTGGTGGGACTGGGCTTCATACTGTCTTCGCTGCATCAATCCTCGCTGGGAAGCCTGTACTTGATAATGCCCACCAAGCTGTACCCGCTCTGGTATTCCCCGCTGCTGCCCATTCTGTTCTGGCTCTCGGCCATCGCGGCCGGCCTGGCCATGGTGATCTTCGAAAGCGGCATGAGCGCCCGGGCGTTCGGCCGCGCGCTCGAGTTTGGCCTGCTCCAGGGTGTCGCGAAGGTGATGGTGCTGTTCCTGGGCCTCTTCCTGATGACGCGTTTCCTGGACCTGGGCGCGCGCGGCTCCCTCGATGCGGCCTTCCGGTTCCACGGTCCGGGCAGCTATGAGGCCGCCATGTTCTGGCTCGAGGTGGCCCTGCTGGCGCTGCCCATGGCGCTCGCGGCCAGCGCGCGGGTGCGCGGCAATCCGCAGGCGCTGTTTGCCTGCTCGGTCGCGGTAGTGGGCGGTTTTCTGGTCAACCGGCTCAACGTTTCCACCACCGCGCTGGAAGCTTCTTCGGGATCGCCCTATTTCCCCTCCTGGATGGAGCTGGCGGTGACGCTCTCGGTGGTGGTGGTGGGCTTGATCGTATTCCGTTTTGCGGCGCAATTCCTGCCGGTGTACCATACCCCCAGGCCGGCGGCCGCCCAGGAGGAACCCAGCAGCGCCATTTATGCGCAGCCTTAGCGCGAAGCTGATTGCCGGGCTGGTAGCGGGCCTGGCCGGGGTATTCCTCTGGCTGGGCGTGGCTAATCTGCGTGTGCTCCGCGAGAACCTCGAGACCACCGCTGTAATGGCCGAGCAGCGGATGGCCGGAATCATCTTCCACTCCACCCGCACCAGCATGTTGCATGGAGACCGCGGGCAGGTGCTCGAAATCGTGCGATCCATCGGGGCGCAGCCCGGCCTGCGGCGCGTCCGCATCATGGCCCGGAACGGCATGATTCAGATCTCCACCCGGCCCGAAGAGGTGGGCCAGATGCTGGATAAGCGCGCCGAGGCCTGCTATCTCTGCCACTCCAGCTCCCAGCCCTTGGAGAAGCCGGACGTCAAGCAGACCTACCGTTTCTACCGCCTCGGTTCGGAACGCGTGATCGGGATGATTCGTCCCATCGAGAACGAGCCGGCCTGCTCGAACGCGGCCTGCCACGCGCATCCGGCCTCGCAGCGGATTCTGGGCGTGCTGGACGTGGTCCAATCGCTCGACTCGGTGGACCAGGCGCTGGCGGCCCACGAGAAGCGCATGATCGCGCAGGTGGCGCTCTCTTTCGCGCTGCTGATCGGCTTCGTTGCGCTGCTGGTGTGGCTGCTGGTGAGCCGGCCCATCCGCCGCCTCATCGCCGGGGTGAAGATCCTGGGTTCGCGCCAGTTGAGCTTCCGCTTCGGCCTCCGGCGCCGCGACGAGATCGGCGAGCTGGCCGGAGCCTTCGACGGCATGGCCGCCGAGATCGAGCATGACAGCTTGACCCTGGAGGAGCGCATCCGCAGCAAGACCGCCGAGCTCGAGGCGGCGCAGGAGAACCTGATCCACTCCGAGAAGCTGGCCTCGCTGGGCGAAATGGCGGCCGCGGTGGCCCACGAGATCAACAACCNNGGCGGCGGGCGTGGCGCACGAGATCAACAACCCGCTGGCGGGGATCTTCACCTACGCGCGGCTGCTCGAGAAGAAGCTGGCGCCGGGGAAACCCGCCGTCGAGTGGCTGCAGACCATACAGCGGGAGAGCAAGCGCTGCGGCGAGATCGTCAGTAACCTGCTGGTATTCGCCCGCAAGCACCAGACCGAGATCGCTCCCGCGGACGTCAAGACCATCCTTGACCGGACGCTGGCCATGGTGCAGCACAAGCTGCAGATCCAATCGGTCGCGGTCTCGATCGAAGTGGCGGAATTGCCGCCCATCTACTGCGACGCCTCGCAGATCCAGCAAGTGCTCACCGCCATCATGATGAACGCCATGGACGCGATGGCCAGCCAGGCGCCGCAAGGCGGCAACCTGCGGATAACGGTGGCTCCGCTGGACGCCGACTGGGTGGATATCTCCGTCTCGAACGACGGCCCGCCCATTCCCAAGGACGTGCTGCCGCACATCTTCGAGCCGTTCTTCAGCACCAAGCAGGCCGCCTCGGGGGTCGGGCTGGGCCTGGCGGTCACCTACGGAATTGTCAAGCGGCATGGCGGAGATATCCAGGTCACCACCGGCGACCAGACCACCTTCCACGTGATCCTGCCGCGCGGTCAGGCCCCGGCCGAGAACAAGAATACGGAGAGTGCCGATGTCCGAAGAGAAACTGTCCATACTGATCGTTGACGACGAGCAGGTGGTTCGCGAATCCCTCCTGCACTGGTTCACCGAAGAGGGCTACGATGTCGATTCCTCGATGAGCGCCCCGGATGCGCTGGCCAAGCTGGCCGGGCGCGAGTTCGACCTGGTGATCGCCGACATACGAATGCCGGGCATGGACGGCCTCGAATTGCTGGAGAAGATCCGGGCCGAGCAGCTCGACACCAGCGTGATCGTGATGACCGGCTATGCCTCGGTGGACACGGCCGTGCGGGCGCTCAAGCATGGCGCCTTCGACTACATCACCAAGCCCTTCGATCCGGACGACCTTTCGGTGGTGGTGCGCAATGCGCTCGAGCAGCACCGCTTGAAGCGCGAGAACCGCGTACTGCGCCAACAAATCTCCGAGGACCACGCCTCGCTCACCGAATTGATCGGGCAGAGCGAGGCCATGCGCCACGTCCGCGAACAGATCGAGACGGTGGCCGGAGTGGATTCCACGGTTCTGATCCAGGGCGAAAGCGGAACGGGCAAGGAACTGGTGGCGCGCGCGGTGCACCGCCTCAGCCCGCGGCGCTACAACCCCATGGTGGTGGTGCATTGCGGCGCGCTCACCGAAACCCTCATCGAGAGCGAGCTGTTCGGGCACGAAAAGGGCGCCTTCACCGGGGCGCAGTACCG
>PMEV01000442.1:13351-14269 GCA_003154855.1 Bryobacterales bacterium | reverse complement strand
TGGACGCCAAGTGCGGCACGCAGAACACCGTCATCCCGATAGCGCTGGCCACACGTAACTGCGAGCTGCGCGCGGAAACGATGGTCAAGGAAATCCTGGTGGGCGATCGCGGGCAGGTGACGGGCGTCGCCTATTTCGACTCGGACAATCGCCTGCGGGAACAGCCGGCGGAACTGGTGGTGGTGTGCGGAGGGGCGATTGAATCCGCGCGGCTGCTGTTGAATTCGAAGAGCCGCTTTCACCCCCAGGGGCTCGGCAACCGCTACGACTGGGTGGGGCGCAATTTGCAGGGGCACACCTACGCGGGCGCCAACGGCTTGTTCGACGAAGTGGTCTACGACGACATCGGCCCCGGCGCCGGCATCGCCATCTGCGATTACAATCACGGAAATCCCGGGCTGGTGGGCGGCGGCCTGCTGGCCAACGAATTCATCCGTCTACCCTACCAGTTCACCGGCCATGCGCCGCCCGGCGTCCCCGGCTGGGGCAAAGCGCACAAGGATTTCATGCGCCACGCCTATCGCCGCAGCATCGCCATACGGGGGCCGGCGCAGGAGATGCCGGTCTTCGACTCGCGCGTGCAGGCCGATCCGGTGGTGAAGGACTACTGGGGCATTCCGGTGGCGCGTCTCTCTGGCGGACGGCATGCGCACTCCATCGAGGTTGGCAATTTTCTAGCCGCCAAGGCCGAGACGTGGCTGAAGGAGGCCGGGGCGAAGGCCACCTGGCTATCTCTTCCCGGCCCCGGGCTGAGCGCGGGCCAGCACCAGGCGGGCACCTGCCGCATGGGAAAGGACCCGCAAACTTCGGTGGTCGACCCGTTCTGCCGCGTCCACGACCATGACAACCTGTACGTGGTGGATGGCGGCGTGCACGTCAACAACGGCGGCTTCAACCCGGTGCTGACCATCATGGCCA
>PMEV01000442.1:0-13302 GCA_003154855.1 Bryobacterales bacterium | reverse complement strand
GTGTATTACGAATCCGGCGGAGGAACGGGCTGCGCAAGCTGCCACGAGATTCGGCCCTCTTACGATAAGTGGTCGCTCTCGGCGCATCGCGAAGTAAGTTGCAGCGCCTGCCACGGGGACGCACTTACTTTCGACCTGGCGTTCCACTGGAATAACCTGCGCCGCGCCGCCGGGCATCTGCGCGGGAACGCGGGAGGGCAGATTCCGCTCCGCGAGAGCGACCTGGCGACCATGGTGGCGCGCTGCCAGAAGTGCCATCGGCAGGAATTCGCCGACTGGCAGTCCGGGGCGCACGCCGCCACTTACTCGCGGATCTTTCTGGACCGGAAAAAGAACGCGGAGCAGAAGCTGCAAGACGACTGCCTGCGCTGCCACGGGATGCATTTCGAGGGCGGCATACGCGATCTGGTTACCCCGCTCGATACCACCGGGCCGTGGCGTTTGGTAAAGCCCGAGCTGGCCAACCTGCCGGCGATTCCGTGCCTGGCCTGCCACGAGATGCACACACATGGCGCTCCGCTGGCGCGTCCCGACGTGCCAGCCGCCACGCCCGGGCCGAAGCAGGAGCTGTACCGGCCATCGCTCGGGCTGTTCGACCGGCGCGAGCAGTTGCATTTCGCGGTGCGCGCTCTGCCTCTGCCGGAGATGCGCGATGGAGACCGCGCGGTGAAGATCAGTCCCGATCCGCGCCAGGCGCTGTGCTACCAGTGCCACGCGCCGCGCTCCGGAAACCAGGTCAGCTCGGGTGACGACCGCACGCCCATGGGCGTTCACGAAGGACTCAGTTGCCTGGCCTGCCACCTCAAGCACGGCCAGCAAACGCGCGCCTCGTGCGCGACGTGCCATCCGCGGCTTTCGAATTGCGGCCGGGACGTCGAGACGATGGATACGACCTTCAAGGACACGCACAGCGCGCACAACGTTCATTTCGTAAAGTGCGCGGACTGCCATCCGCGCGGCGTGCCGGCGAAGCGGTTGGCCCGGCGCTGAACGGCGCTTCCCTCCCGGCCCGCCTCGCGGGCTTATCCTGCATAGTATGGATACATTTCTGGAAGGCAAGGTGGCGGTGGTTACGGGCGGCACGCGGGGCATCGGCCGCGCGATTGCGGAGGCGCTGGTGGGCTGCGGGGCGTCCGTGGCCATTTGCGGGCGCTCGGAGGCGGGAGTAGCGAAGGCGCTCGGGGACTTGGGGCCGAAGGTAGTCGGCAAGGCAGCGGACGTGTCGAATCCCGAGGAGGTGCGGGCGCTGTTCGAATTCGTCGTCGAGCGCCTGGGCGGGCTGGACATCCTGGTCAACAACGCGGGCCTGGGGCTCTTCTCGAGCGTGGCGGAGACCAGCATCGAGAACTGGCAGCGCACCATCGGCGTCAATTTGAACGGGGCGTTCTACTGCTCGCGCGAGGCCCTGTCCCGCTTTCGCCAGCGCGGCGGCGGGTTCATCGTCAACATCGGCAGTCTGGCCGGGAAGAATCCTTTCGCGGGCGGGGCCGCCTATAACGCCTCGAAGTTCGGGCTGAACGGTTTCAGCGAAGCCATGATGCTGGACCATCGCCATGACAACGTGCGTGTCTCGGCTATCCTGCCGGGCAGCGTGGATACGGAGTTCGACGGGCCGGAAGGGGCGAGTTGGAAGATCGCGCCGCAGGACATCGCCGAAATCGTGCTGTCGGTTCTGCGCATGCCGGCGCGGACGCTGATCAGCCGGGTCGAGGTGCGGCCCGCGAAACCTAAGAAGTAGGTTCGGGGCGACTGAGTGCCAATCCCCTGTCTCCCGTCGGCGGTTCCCCAACCAAATGGGTGCTGCAAGTGAGGCTGTATCCGGGGAAAGCGAGAATCGACTTCCGCTCCACTTCCTTCGGCAAGGTCCGTTGGTCGTGCAGCGCCTGGTCAATCTCGTCCAACGTCATTGCCGCTTCCGGCAGCGGCGGAACCCCCAGGAATTCAAAAGAAGGCGTATCCCGGGATTCAGCCCACACCTGGCCTCATGGCGCTCGATACACGTCTCGCCATCCGCCGGTAGGCAGCGCCACCCCGACCACTGTGCCTACCAGCGCTCCCATAGGCGTGAACACCGCCTTGCCTAAATCCGGAAACATCCTGCCGGGACCCGACTTTGCATCCGCGCCAGCCCCAACGGCCAAGCCGGCGCCCGCTCCAATCGCCAACCCGATGAGCGTGTTTCGTCCACGATGCCCCGGCCGCTTAAGTTCGACGCGCCGGATGTCTTGCCGGGAGATCGTCTCCTGACTGGTCGTCGCGTTGATCGCCAGCGACTCGGGAGTCACTCGCTGCATGAACCCACTTAGGGTCTTCCCGTTCGCAAGCGTGACCCGGATCTCCGCCCCCGCGACTAGTTGGTTGATGTTGGCCCAGTTCGCAACGGGTTTGGCTTGTTGGGCCGCCGCTGTCGCCGCAAGAGTTGCGGCCAGCAGGGCCGGCAAGAAGATGTGCCTCGGTGTTCTGTTCATGTAAAGGAATCTCAACCGGAATTCCCGTTTTGGACTTTCCGGTCCCATTCAGTATAAACCGAATCGCCGTCGTTCGATCCTGCAAGCTGCATTCTTTCCTCCGGGAGCCGTCTTCGGTCCCGCAAGGCGGGGTTGTCACCCTGCCCGCAAAGTCCAAAACCCGGAAAGCCCGTGTTTTTGGCGCATTTCACAAACACTCCTCCTACCCTCACGCCGTGGTCACCCCGATTTCGCCCTGCCCGTCGGCCGCCGTCGGAGGCGACTCGCGATCCCTGGAAATCGACCTTCAACGAGGCGTTGAAAGAGAGCTGAAAGGGTCCGTTTGTTTCTCACCCATTGGGTGTTGACCTCCTGAGCGCCTTTATCACGTTGAAATCCGCATGAACAAAGGCGCCGGAGGTCATCAAGAGGTTATCAGCAACTACTCAAAACGGCAATGCGGAATAGCACCCTACTGATACTTCACGCTCTTGAGGGTCATCTCCGCGTACGCAAGATAGCCCGCGTCTACGCCGCCGCCGGAGAACCTGGCGGCCCCCAGCAGAGGAGCGCGGCCCACTCCGAATAAAGACGCGGCGCCGGAGGTGTCGGCCGTGGAACTGGACGGCAGAGCGGAGAGAACCCAGGAAGGGACGACCAATCGCCCCACTTCCACCCGCTCGGCGCAACCGAAGATCGTGACGGTGTTGGCCGATTGCATTGCCGGAAGAGTGACGTAGCCAACGATCAGCGCGTACTCGCGTGCGGGGTCTCCTCCCGTCCACGTGATGGTCAGATCTTGCGTTCGGTCGATGGTCTGAATGCTATCCAGGTTCGTCCAGCTCAGCGGCGCGGGCGTAGCGGGAATCGAGAGCGTGGTCTGAAAGGCGCTCACATCGGGGCCCCCGGCGCCGTTATCCAGGGTGTACGCTCCCGGGTCCAAAAAGGGTGGGTTCTTCGGCGGGCCGAAAATCGCCGGTGTGGCCGCATACCCCAGGGCGTTCTTCTCGTACAGACCGTTCCTATCCGAGGGTAGGCGCCGGGAGCCATTGGGACCAGTCAGATTCAACGTTGCCCCAATGTTCAGACGCGGCCCGCCGCGCAGCACGAGAGAGTTGAAGACGTTTCCATTACCCGCGACCACGGTGCAGTTTCCCAGCGCCACTGCGCCCAATGAACTCACCCCGGCAGACTGGCCCACCGTGCCTGCGTCCCAGCGGAAGAAATCGCCGAAAGCGACGTCCACTTTGCCCTGGGCAACGACCATGTTCGGCGAGCCGATCGTGAAGTTCTCGCGCAGCAGTTGGACCCAGGCGAGCTTGAGGCTGTCGCCATTGGCGATGCGTTGGAGGTCGCCGGCCGGGGGCCCATGCAGGTCGGAACAGATACCGCCTAGCGGAGAGATGGCGATGGAGGTGAAGTTGCTCATCACGCCTCCGGCCTTGATCGCCACCGGCACGTAGCAGCCCTGCGGCACGTTCTGCGGGAGTTGGAAATTGATCTGGTCTTCTCCGGAAAAGCTGGGTGTCCGGCCCTGGTATTGAACGGCAGCCTTTTGGCTGCCCACCCAAACTTCCACAGCGGTGCCCGGATCCACCGCGCCCGGCGCAATCGTCTCGTCGACATTGACCGGTCCCAGGCCCGTGCCGTAGAGGACCATGACCTGGCCCGGCTGGGCCGCCTGGATGGGCGAGTTGACGGGCATCGCCGCCGGCGAGTAGTTTTGGACAACGGCGGGGCCGCTGCCGGACATGTTGCGCGAGAAAATGCCGAAATTCGCCCGCACCACGAGAATCGTCACCGGGGAACTGGGCTTTCCGTTGTAAGTGAGTGTCAGGGCGCCCGCGCCAACCGGAGTCTTGGAGGGCAGGATGGCGGCCACCTGGTTAGCCGAGGCATACAGCAGGATGGCATTCACGGTGGAGCCGGCGACTGTGACCTTGATGGACGTTCCGCCCAGCGTTGTGGCCAGCGGGAACGACGAGGCCGTCTGCAACGCGGCAGGCCCCAGTCCGGCCCCGAATACCGTGAAAATTGAGCCTTGGGCGATGCCGGAATTCGGCAGCCCATCGAGCCCGTAGCTGGCGGCGTTGAGAACGCCGCCCTGGTACACGACTGGTTGCGCCACAGCAATCGCGGCGCCGAACACAAGCAGGAAAAGAAATGGTAGTGAGGCCCTCATCGTCTCCCCCTCCCGATGGCTATCCATTCTATTCGTAGCTCCTTTTTGGCCTCGCGGCCGACATGAGCATACCACAAAGGGTCTTGGAAACGCTGAAACTCGTCTTTTTTCCGTCCCCTACGTTATCGTTGACTGCTCCCGCGCCAGGAATTTGGCTAATTGCGGTTGTGATGGCCGGAACGAGAGGCATGGGGCTCACGATTGCCGATGCGCCCGTGGGCTGCGGGACGGTCGCGGGCAGTTGCAGGCACCATGGCCCGCGCGGCCTCCCGTCCCCATTAGGCCGTTCAGGCGCCGGCCGGCAATGCCGGTTGGCCAAACCCCGTTCCCCGCCGCAGCGCCATGGAAATCAGATAGAACGCCACCGCCACCACGAGCAGGTAGTTAAAGCCCAGGACCAGCGAGAAGTTCTCGCAGAGACCGCCGAGCACGGCGCCGGCAACGTTGGATCCGAAGTCAACGCCGGGATTCCGGCTGGCTCGAAACGATGTGGAGAAGACGATTCCCGCGAAGAAGATCGGAGCAAACACGACGGCGCAGGAAGCTGCTACCTTTTCCCAGCCGGGCAGCGCCAGAAACGCGCTCATCGGCACCACAATGTTCGCAACGAGCGAGGCCACCAGCAGGGTATAGTAGGGCCACAGCCGAACCGGTCCGGTGGCCCGCACGTAGAGATTGGCGGCCAGAATCAACAGCAAGATCGCAAAGAAGACCACCGAATTCACGATCCACGTCGAGCCAAACAGGAGCGCGACGTGCACCACGCCCTTGGTCTCGAGCAGCATGAATCCCGCCCCCAGGAAGAACATGTGGCCGTTGGGCCGCACGCGCCGGGTGGGTGCATAGGCCAGCAGGATCGCGGCGGATACGAGCGCCAGCAGGATCATCTCGCGAACGTTCAGCCACGGAATCAGAGCATTTCGCAGATAGAGGAACGGCCAATCGTCCGTAGCCGGGCGCGCCATGGCTTCGGTGGAGACGTGCGCGGGCGCAAAGCGCAGCCAGTCCTGCTGGGGGGCGTCCGCCGATAGCGGGGGCCGCGGACTGAAGCCATTGAGACCAGTCCGGTTCCGCGCGACCTCCGCATGCATCCAGAAGTTCTTGGATACTCCGAACTGCCTGGAGATTGCGGCGCGCGCGGAATTGTCCGAGCCCGCCAGGAAACAGGTAATCCGGCCGGTCTGGGAATCGGCGGGCAAGATGTTCTCCACGTACGGAAGCGACATCACAATGGGCGGGGCGCCGAACGACTCCTCCAGCATGCGGCCGATGCGCGTCACCAGCCAGCCCTGGCGCATGAAGTTGTAGACCGTGAACGTGCCGCCCGGCTTCAAGCGCGCGCGGATATCGTCGAAGGCCTGCTTCGTGAAGAGAAAGCTCTCGAGGCGGATGCTGGAGTAGCCGGACTGCAGAACCAGGGAATCCACCAGGGCGTAAACCACCAGATCGTACCGGCGGGTGGTCTTGCGCAAGTAACTGCGGCCGTCGTCGATGTGAATGTCGACTCGTGGGTCGGAGTAAGGAGCCTGGGGATGGTTCACGCGGCCGGTCTCGTAGATGGCGGGATCGATCTCAACGGCGTCGACGTGTTTGGCTCCATAGGCCAGCGCAGCCTGGACATCGTTGCCCGATCCGGCGCCGATCACCAGCACATCCTCGAACGGTTTGCCGCCCGAATCGCGATTCAACAAGTGCGTCAGTGCGTAGCTGGGAGTATCTTCCGCTCTAGCCACCATGGACTGATGGCCGATGTTGTTGGTGACGATGCTCCGCGTGCCGGGCATGAAATCGATCTTGTAATAAGGCGACCAATACTGAACGGGGTAGTCAACTCCATCCTGGTACGGAGAAGACGACGTCGCGGTGTAAGCCGTGAAGCCAGCCAGGCACACAACGCACAAAGCGCCGAAGACCTGCGCCGGACTCCAGCGCTTCAGAAAGTACAGCCAGAGCCCCAGTGAGACGGCAAACCAAACCAGCGGGGTGGTGCGCATGTACGACGCCGCGGAGAAGGCCGCAATGCCCGCCAGGCTGCCGCCGATGTTCGCCGCGTAGGCTTTGAGACGGTCGCTGGCGCCGTCAAAGGCCCGGCCCATCACCTGGCCCATCCCCACGAAAACTAGCGCGATCAGCGCAAAGAAGACGGCGGCCACCACTTCCAGGGGGATGGCGAAGGTCGAGAGATCGTACGCCCGGTACTCCGTGCCGAAGTAAATCTGCTGGGGCGAGCTCTGCCCTCCCACGTTGATTAGCACGTTGCTGAATCTGGCGTAGGATTGCAGCAAAAAACACGCGAGCACGGCGGTGACTAGCAGCAGTGGCGTCACCGCCCCAGTCATGTCGCGGCGGCCGGAAGAAGACAGGCAGCCCACCGACATGCCCAGGAAGGTCGCCAGCAGGACCACATTGGTGAAGAATGTGAGGAACACGACCATGCTGCCAAACCAGCGGATGCAGGCCAGTTCGAAGAACAGAATCAGAAAGCTGACGAGAAACAGGTCCCCATAGACTTGGCCCTTCACATGGCCGCCCAAACGCATTTCTGAGTTTTCCACCTCGGCTCGATCCTCCGCTACGGTAATGCTGTGCGCCGGAATCCTCGTTTTGGACTCCTAGGCTCCGTTCAGTGTACACCCGTCCGCGGTCCTGTGATCGAGCCAAGCGCATCGGTCCGCGCTTGATGGCCGGCAAATTGGGGTCAAACGATGCCAGCCATCAGCCGGGTCGAGGTGCGGCCCGCCAAACCTAAGAAGTAATTTCGCGGCGCCGGAGGGCGATCAGGGCGATCAAGCCGATGCCCGCGAGGAAGAGGGTCGCCGGCTCGGGCACCGGGTCCAGAGTAACGTTATCGACCAGCATTCCGTTGCCCCACCCCAAGCCTGAGAAGCGGAAGGCGTTCGCCCCGAACGGAGCGCCAGCGCCGCCGGCCATGTACCAACCGGTCGGCGAGATAGTCTCGGTCAAGTTCGTGGTCAGATCGGTGAGCGAGAGGGAGAGGATTCGATTGGAATTCGTATCGAAAACGGTTGATTCGCTGTACCAATGGTTCTGGGCCAACCCGGTCCACGCGACGACCCCATCCAGGTTGCCTTGCGCGTCGTAGTCCCAATAGATCGACGACCAGGTCGAATCCGTCGAGGAGTTGTCCCAGGCGTCATCGACGATAAGAGAGGCGCCGCCATTGGTGCTCATGATGGAGAAGCCGCCGATGTAGTACGCATCGTCCGAGTTGCCCGGGTTATTCACATTCACGACGGAGATGTCATAGCCGACGGCCCATTCGGAGGCTCCCGAGAAGTTGAAGCCATGCTGGGCGCGGTCATAGGTTACGGTTCCAATTTGCGAATTACCATTGCCCGACAAAATGAGCAGGTTGTTCCCGCCCCGAGGGTCGGCCGCCACGCCGTACGATTCGATGAAGCTGTACGGGTAGACGGTCGCGGGCGCGGAGTTTGGCACCAAATACGAGGGAGGGGTGTACCAGAGGTCGCAGCCGGGCGGAGGCCCATTATTCCAGACCCCGATTGGGCCGAGATTGCAGGACTCGAAGTTGTAGGTCGTTCCTCCAGAAGCGGTAGAGGCGTTGAAGAGGAGAAGAAGAAGGCATCCAGTGAAAAAGGAAACACGGCGGCTTGCGGTGGTCATAGATCTCCACTCCTTCGGGACGCCGCGGTCGCCCGCCGCTCCCCGTTGGCATTGCACTCCTGACAAGGTTCCTGGCTTGGCCTCCTGGCCANNTCCGCCCTGAACTGCGGGTGTGGTACTGGTACGGCTAGCGGCACCAGCCCCGCGCATGGCCGGGCGGCGGATCAGGCGGGTCGAAGTAGTTTAGAAACCGAAGGGCAGGCTGGAACATCTCATAATCAGAAGGTGCAAGGGGGGGCCCACAATATGGAATGCCTGAATGTCCCACTGGATCCCAGCCGGACCGGGCGGGAGGCGGAGTCGCTGGAGGCCGCCCTGCACCAGCGCATCGTAGGGCAGGACGAGGCGATCGGCCAGATCGTCAACATCTACCAGATGTTTCTCACGGGGATGGCGGCGCCGGGGCGGCCGATCGGCAACTTCCTGTTTCTGGGACCCACGGGATCGGGCAAGACGCGGGTGGTCGAGGCTACGGCGGAGAGCCTGGCCGGGACCCCGCGGGCGCTCGTTAAGATCGACTGCGCGGAGTTCCAGCACAGCCATGAGATCGCCAAGCTGATCGGGTCGCCGCCGGGCTATCTGGGCCATAGGGAGACGCATCCGCTGCTCAGCCAGGAAGTGCTGAGCCACTACCACACGGAGAAGATGAAGGTTAGCTTCGTGCTGTTCGACGAGATCGAAAAGGCNNTGACCAGCAACCTGGGCGCGGGCGAGATGGAGAGCATCCTGAGGCCGGGGCTGGGGTTTACGGACACGCAGGCGTGGGACGGGAACGCACTGGACGAGCGGGTGGCCTCGAAGGTCTCGCGGGCCGGCGTGATGGCGGCGCGGCGCAAGTTTACGCCGGAGTTCATCAACCGGCTNNCAGATTCTGGATATCGAGCTGCGCGCGGTGCAGCAGCGGGTGCTGGCCGCCACGGGAGCGACGCCGTTTATCTTCACCGTCAGCGCGGCGGCCAGGGATTTCCTGCTGCGGGAGGGCGCCGACATGAACTACGGCGCACGGCATCTGAAGCGCGCCATCGAGCGGCGGCTGGTGCAGCCCATGTCGAACCTGATCGCGACCCAACAGGTGGGCGGCGGCGATTGGATCCAGGTGGATTTCGATCCGCAAGCTGGCGGCATGACGTTTCTCAAACGGGCCCAGGGCATGCCTCCCTACGCCATTGCGGAACTGGCGAACGAGCCGGCCCCGCCGGAAGTCGTCGCGGCAGCCGGCGCCAGCGCGCTGGAATTGATTCGCGCCACCCGGGCGGGTTCCTCGCGGAGAGGGTGAGCCCGGCTCTCGTGCGATAATCTTCCTTCGAGAGCAAGGGTATGCCGGAAGATCGCGCAGGCGAGTGGTGGCGTTGCACGGGGGAAATGCGGATCGCCTGGGCCGTGGCCGGATTGGCGGTTCTGGTCGAGATGCTGACCAACGGCCGCTACGGCTATTTCCGGGATGAACTCTACTACCTGGCGGCGAGCGATCATCTGGCCTTCGGCTATGTCGATTTCGCTCCGCTGATCGCCTGGGCCGCACATGCCAGCCGGTTCCTGATCGGCGACTCGCTGCACGCCGTCCGGTTGATGCCCGCGCTGGCCTTCGGAGGTGAAGTACTGCTCGCGGGCGCCATCGCGCGGGAGCTGGGCGGCAGGCGGTGGGCGGTGCTGACGGCCTGCGCGGCGGTGCTGAGCTGCCCGGTCATCCTGGCCAACGGCGGGCGTTTGGCGATGAACGCGCTGGAGCCGCTGTTCTGGATGGGCTGTGTCTACGTGCTGCTGGTGGCGATCAACCGGAAGCGTCCCGAACTGCTGCCGTGGTGCGGCGTGCTGCTGGGGCTGGGTCTCGAGAACAAGCATTCCACGGCGTTCTTTGTGGGCGCGCTGCTGGTGGGACTGCTCGCCACCTCGGAGCGGCGGCTGTTCGCGAGCAAGTGGCTTTGGATTGCCGCGGCGATCGCGGTTCTGATCGCTTTGCCGAACGCCGTCTGGCAGTATCAGCATCACTTTCCCACCTTGGAGGATCTGCGGAACGTCAAGGCGCTCCACAAGAACGTCGAACTGCCGCCGCTCGCGTTCATGGCGGCGCAGATCCTGATGCTCAATCCCCTTAGCGCTGTGGTGTGGATGGCCGGGCTGGGCTTCCTGCTGTTTCATCGGCAAGGCGAGCGGTACCGCGTCCTGGGGGTGACCTATCTGGCGTTGCTGGCGATCATGATGGCGCTGAAGGGCAAGGATTACTACCTGGCCCCGGTCTATCCGATGCTATTCGCCGCGGGAGGGGTGCTGTGGGAGCGGTGTGCGGAGTCGCGCCGCAGACTGGGCTGGGTACGCGTGGCGGCGCCTGCGATTGTCCTGGCTGCCGGCCTCGTCTCCGCGCCTCTGGTGCTGCCCCTGCTTCCACCGGAGAGGATCGAGCCGTACATGGAGAGGCTCGGCATTAAGGTGGGCCGGACGGAAACCAACATGCGGGGCCGATTGCCGCAGCACTTCGCCGATGAGTTCGGATGGCCCGAGATGGTGGAGACGGTGGCGGGGATCTACAACGCGCTGCCGGCGGCGGAGCGCGCGAAGACGGCGATCCTGGCGGGAAACTACGGCGAAGCCGGTGCGATTGACTTTTTCGGTTCGCGTTATGGCTTGCCGAAAGCCATTAGCGGCCATCAGAACTATTACTATTGGGGACCGCGGCAGTACACCGGCGAGAGCATGATTCTGCTGGAAGTCAGCCTCAAAGACGCACAGAAGTGGTGCCAGAGCGTGGACCAGGGGCCGGTGAACGCTCCGTATTGGGGCATGAGCTGGGAGGATTACACCATCCTGACTTGTCACGGTTTGAAGAAGCCGCTTGGAGAAGCGTGGCCGCTATTCAAGTTTTGGAATTGAGCGCTGGCCGGGGGCGGTGAACTCCGCTCGAGGAACCTGGCCGGGTCCGGGCTGGATCTGAATGGGGCGGCGAGGCNNCGGGCAGCGGCGAGCCGGAATAATAGTTCAGGCTGTAGCGCCAGCTACGGCTGACCTGGCCCACGCAGACTTCGCTCGCGCGGTCCGCAACCTGTCTCCAGACAGCGCGTGCCGAGACCGTATGATCCAGCTCCGGGAACGCAGTGGCCTCGATCCACAGGACACCGGCCAGCATGGCGGCCGTGATCGCCCCCACCGCTACCAGCCGCCGCCCGGCGCGCTCTGCCATCCAAGCCAGTGCGGCGACGGCGGCTACCGGGAGTAACGCCTGCCAGGGCAGGCCCGCAGACTGGACCCGCGACAACCCGCGCAGCAGGGCTTCGGGCAGAATCCTCGCAATCACCGGAACCAGAGCCAGCAGCGCGGCGCTCGCGGCCAACGCCCACCGGGCCGACTTCGCCTCGGACAGAGCCACGCCCATGAGCGCGCAGACGGCCGGGATTAACGGAAGCAGGTAGCCCGGCAGCTTGTTGGTGGAGGCGGAGAAGAACAGCAGTCCGAAGGCGGCCGAGATCAGCAGGAAGCGCAGGCGGGCGTCGTGGTAGAGCGGCCTTCGGAAGAGCAGGGCGAGCAGGGGAGTCCAGGGGAAAAGGCCCGCTAAGAGCACCGGGATATAGAACCAGAAGGGCTGCTGGTGCTGCAATTCGCCCGTGAAGAAGCGCGCCAGGTGTTGCTTCAGGAAAAAATCGCCCAGGAACGCGCTGCCGTGGCGCAGGCTGGCGAGCAGATACCAAGGCGCGGCTACGGCGACGAACGCCAGGCTCGGCGCCGGCCGGAGCAGGTCTCGCCACTGCCGGCGTCCCGCCCAGACGAGCGGCAGGGCCAGCGCCAGGGGAACGAGTCCTTTAGCCAGAACGGCCGCGCCCAAGAGGGCGGTAGTGAGCGGGAGGCCCCGCCGGTCGCCGCGGGCAATCCAGGGCAGCGCGGCCAGCATCGCGGCGGAAAACGCCGCCGCCATGGGCAGATCGGTTACTGCGACGCGGCTGAAGGCCAGCCAGGCCGCCGAGGTCGCCAGCAGCGCGGTCGAGAACAGGGCGGCGCGCCGTCCGAATTCCCGCTCCAACCTGCGCCAGTAGAAGCAGAGAAATGCAACCGAGAGCAGGGCGACGGGGAGCCTGGGGGCCAGGTCGTCGCCCAACCCGGCGCGGCAGGCTAGCCCCGTCATCCAGTAAAGCAGCGGCGGCTTTTCGAACCAGGCTTGGCCCCACAGCCGCGGCGTGACCCAATCGCCGGAGCGCGCCATTTCGCGGCCGATGGCCGCATAGCGCGGCTCGTCCGGGCCAATGAGGCCCACGCCGCTCAGGTTGAAGAAGAATAGGAGGTAAACAGCGGGAACCAGCGCCAGCCACGGCCACAACGCGCGCGCAACGTTCGGCGGGGAAACGGAGGGCGGCACCTCACAAGTATATCGGCTCGCGCGACGGCGCTCGGAGCCCGACGTCTTGTGCCCTGGGGTAACCGATTGCATCGCGAACTTGAAAACCTTCCCTGGTCAGGATAGAATTATAAACGTGGAGACAATCAAGCGGGATAGCCCCTATACGCCGGCGCAGGCCGCGGCCGTGACNNGAAGGGCGCAGCCGTTATCGACGGCTTTCGAAATCCCAGGTGCTGTATCTCCAGCTCGAAGCCAACGGCCTGCGGTGCCTTCCCCTCGCCAAGCGGCGGCAAATCGCACGCGCTGTCGAGCAGGCTCCCAGCGCCGACATGGTCCTGGTTTCGCCGGGAGGTGTACTAGCGGTCGAGATCAAAGCCGCCAGAAAGCAGATGGAAGGNNGGGCTGCGGCGGCTCGTCCAGGCCGAACGGACGATCGTCTCCGACCCCGAGATCATGAAAGGCACGCCGGTCTTCCGCGGAACCCGCATCCCGGCCCGCGCGATTGCGGAGATGCTGGCACAGGGGGCCTCGGTCGAGGAGATTCTGGAGGGCTACCCCGCGCTCACCCGGGAGGCGGTGCAACTGGCACCCGTCTATGCCAAGGCTTTCCCCGGCCGCGGACGACCGCCGGCGCGTCCGTGGGCCAAGCGGCGGCCGCCAAGAGCGACCCAGGATCGCCTGGCGAGCTGATGCGACTCCCGATC
>PMEV01000065.1 GCA_003154855.1 Bryobacterales bacterium | reverse complement strand
CGCCGGGCGCCTGCTCGCCGTCGCGCAGGGTGCTGTCGATGAGGTGGACTCTCGGGTGGGCCATGGCCCTCAGGAGAGCAGAAGCTCTTCCGCCGGTTTGTCCCGCTCCAAGGCATCCAGCATCTGGTCGATTCTGTCCTCGTCCATTTTTCCGTACCAGTGGCCTTCAGGGTAGACCACAATGACGGGCCCCTGGTCGCACAGCTTCAGACAGCCGGCGCTCGATACGGTGACGCCGTCGAGACCGCGGTCCGACACTTCGGTTTCGAGGTACTGGACCAGACCGCTCGAATCTTTGCGATGGCAGATCCCTTTCGGATCTCCCGAGACGCGGAAGCTTCCACAAACGAAGACGTGATGTTTTGGTTTTTCCATAGAACCTCCTGTGCTTCTACCCGCAACCCGTTCCCGAGCCCGCGCCACCGCGGCCGCATCCCTGGAACAACCGCTGCATCCCGCGCGGGACCTGGCCAGTCGAGCTCCATGCGGCAATCGCATCCGCCGCCACGCCGACCGCCTCGATCACGCGGACTCCGTGGCGCTCCAGAATCCGCCGCGGCGTCTGCCCCACGGCGCTGGCGAACACGGCCCGGCAATCGTGCAACAAGTCCGCCAGTTCGTACCACCGCGTTGCGCCGCCGCCGGCCTCTGGCGCCTCGCGCGTTCCCACCAGCGTGGGTGGCCCGTCGGTCTGCGGCTCGAAGACCCAGAAGCGGGAGGCTTCGCCGACGTGCTGGTTGATCAGCACGCCTTCGTGGCTCGCCAGCGCGACGTAGGGCCGCTTCTCGTTGGGGTTGGCCGGTCCTGCCGCCGTCGTTCGGAGCAGCTCGATCAGGCCGGCGGATTGCGCCTCGCCCAGCAGGCCGACGGCGTCGGCGCGGCAGCGCGTACAGTGCAGCATCTGCGGCAGGAACTCCGCCGTCCGCCGGCGCAGCGCGGTCAGCTCCCCGTGGTCCAGTTGTTCGAGCGATTCAAACGGCGTGCCCGCCACCGGATACAACGGGATGCAGTTCATGATGTCCGCGCCCAGCGACGCCACTTCGCGGGCCACCTCGGAGGCGTGCTCGCCGTTGATGCCGGGCAAGACAATGGTGTTGATCTTGACCGCGATCCCGTGCCGCTTGAGCTCCACGATCGCGAGCCGCTGACGTTCCAGCAGCACCGCTGCGCCGTCCACGCCGCGCAGTACTCGACACCCTCCGCGAACCCAGGCGTAAATCCGCGCGCCGATTTCGAGGTCGATAGCGTTCACCGTGAGCGTGACATGACTCACCCGGAGTTTCCCGAGTGCGGCGGCGTGCGCGGCTACCTCCAGTCCACTGCTGGCCACGCACAGCAGCATCTCCGGGTAGCGCTCGCGGACCAGCCGCAACGTCTCGAGCGTTTCGTCCGGAGTCGCGAACGGATCGCCGGGCCCCGCGATTCCAACCACACGGATGGCCGGCGATTTCTCCACCGCGCGTTCCAGGTAGTAGACCGCCTGCTGGGGCGTCAGGACCGCGCTGGTTACCCCCGGACGGCTTTCGTTGAGGCAATCGAACCGCCGGTCGCAGAAATTGCACTGCACGTTGCACCGCGGCGCCACCGGAAGATGGATGCGCGCGGCGGTCCTGCGCGCCGCCTGGTGGAAGCATGGGTGCTGCGTCAGATCCAGTTCCTGCGTCATCGCCTCTCCATCACAGATAGCTGTAGCCCACCGGNNAGCAGGGTATTGGTCACCGCGTCGAACAACTGCTGCGCGCCGCGGTAGCCGAGATGCAGAATGCGCTGGCCGCCGATGCGATCGTGGATCGGGAAGCCAACGCGAATCAAGGGAATATCGAGTTCGCGAGCGAGATGGTAGCCCTTGCTGCCGCCGATCAGGAAGTCGGGAGCCAGGCCGCGAGCCGCCTCGCCCAGGCTAGCGAAATCCATGTCCTCGCGCACCAAGGGAATCTCGGCTGCGTCGCCCGAAACCGCCCTTACGGCCTCTTCCAAGCGGCCACTCCGTCCACCCGATGCACACAGCACCGGCTGCACTCCAATCTCCGACAAAAACGACGCGAGGCCCACCACCAGGTCTTCCTCGCCATAGACGACAGCCCGGCGCCCGAAGACGTACTTATGCGCGTCCACGTAAGAATCCACCAGCCGGCCCCGCTCCTTGACGTGTTTCTCCGGAACCGGCCGGCCGCTCAATTCGGACAGTGCGGCGAAGAAGGGATCGCTTTCCAGCACTCCAAGCGGCCAGCCGAGCTTGCGGCGTCCCACGCCAAATCTGCTCTCGAGAGATGCGGCCGCCGTTCCGGACTCCGCCAGGGTGCGGCCCAGTTCCAGACTCAGGCGCGCCCGTCCCATAGCGCGGACGCTTCCGACGGGAGTTCCGCCCGCGGGGATCTTCTGGTATTCGTCGAGTTGCGGCCCGTCCAGCGTCTCGGAGTAGTCGGGCAGAAGCGTGGCCTCGATCCCGAAATCGGCGAACACCTCTTTCAGATAGCGCAAGTCGGCCGGCGACACCATGCCGGGGAACACGTTAATGCCCGCGCCAGCCTCGCCGCCTTCCGCCAACTGCTCCACCAATGCGCGCACGGTGTCGTGAAAGCCATCCACGTGCGTTCCGCGATAACTCGGCGTCGCCACGTGCACCAGGCGGAAAGCGGCGTCCCCTTCGGGCCGGAATTCCCGCAACAGCAGTCCGACGTCTTCGCCGATAGTCTCCGGCAGACAGGTCGTCGCAATCCCGATCAGTTCCGGGTGGTACTGCCGCGCCACGTTGTTCAGACCGCTGCGCAGGTTGGCGCCTCCGCCAAACACCGTGGTCGCCTCGCTGAAACCGGAAACCGCGATATCGACCGGTTCGCGAAAATGCGAAATCAGGTAGCGGCGGATATAGGTGGCGCAACCTTGCGATCCGTGCAAGAACGGCGCCGCGCCCGCCACGCCGCGCAGCGCCAGGCAGGCGCCCAGCGGCGCGCACAACTTGCAGGCGTTGCGCGTGGCGGCGAGCGGCTCCTTCAGCGCCACGATAGCTCCCTTCTGCGGCCGCGCGGCGTGAGCTTCCAGACCGGGCTGGCCACCGTGTTGTAAACCTCGCGCGCGAAATTCAGCATCCCGAGGAAGCCCGCCAGCGGCTCTTTGCGCTCGTGGTTGTGATCGCAAAAACCGACCCCCAGTTTGTACGCGATGGGGCGCTCTTTCACGCCGCCGACGAACAGGTCCACGTCTTTCTCCTGGAGGAAGGAAGACAGCTCCAGGGGGTTCGAATCGTCCACGATGATGGTCCCTTCGTCGCACAACTGGCGCAACTCCTCGTAATCCTCGCGCAGTCCGGTCTGCGACCCGACCATCAGCGTACGCATGCCCAGTTGGCGCAGCGCGCGTACCAGCGAGAAGGCTTTGAACGCGCCGCCTACGTATACCGCCGCCTTGCGGCCCTCCAGTTTGCTCCGGTACCGCGCGATCTGCGGCATGATCGCCGCCAGCTCCCCGCGCACGAACTCCGCGGTTCTTTCGACGATGCCGGGCGACCGTTCCGCGAAGAATTCCGCGGTATCGTAAAGCGCTTGCGCCATGTCTTCGATGCCGAAATACGAAACCCTCTTGAAGGGGATGCCGCGTTTCTCCTGCATCTGTTTGGCCAGGTGCATCATGGAACCGGAACACTGCACCAGGTTGAGTGCCGCGCCGTGCGCGCGCCGGATATCGTCCACGCGGCCGTCGCCCGTGATGGTCGCCACCACCTCGACGCCCATCTTTTCGAAGTAGTCGCGGATGATCCACACCTCGCCGGCCAGGTTGAAATCGCCGAGGATGTTCACGCCGACCGGGCCGATGCCGGCGGTCGATCCCGTCCCCACCAGCTTCAGCAGCGCCTCGCAAGCCGCACGATAGCCGTCGCGCTTGGTGCCGCGGAACCCTTCGGAATGGACCGGCAGAACCGGGATCCCTTTCACGGCGCTCACTTGGCGGCACACCGCTTCGACATCGTCGCCGATCACGCCGACGATGCAGGTGGAGTATACGAAGACCGCTTTCGGCTGGTGCAGGTCGATGAGCTGGCAGAGGGCCTTGGCGAGCTTCTTCTCGCCGCCCTGGATCACGTCCATCTCGCGAAGGTCCGTGGAGAAGCTGAGGCGGTGAAGTTGCGCACCGCTGGAGAGCGCTCCGCGAATATCCCAAGTGTAGGCGGCGCAGCCCAGCGGGCCATGAACCAGGTGAAGCGCATCGGCAATCGGGTACAGCACCACGCGCGATCCACAAAAGACGCAAGCCCGCTGGCTCACCGAGCCCGCCACGCTCTGCTTGTTGCAGTCCAGTTGGAAGGCCTCGGCGCCCTTCCGATAGACCTGCGGCTTGCGTTCTTCGAGGATGCTCATTCTGGTTACCCCGACCCGGTTACATCGTCAGTTCGAAAGCTTCTTCCGGCGCATCCCGATCCTGGCGGTCCATGAACACGCCGAGTATCCTCTCGGCGAGGCGCATCGCGCCCATGTATCCCACCGTCGGGAAATAGGAGTGCCCCACACGGTCGATAATCGGAAATCCAAAACGCACAAACGGGATGTCTTCGTCCCGCGCGATGTACTTCCCATAGGTGTTGCCGATCAGCAGATCCACGCTCTCCTTCTTGATCCACTGATGCAGGAGAAACATATCGGCCTGCGGCCCCTGCCGGATCCGAGCCTCGGGAACGGAATCGCCCAGCGCCTCGCGGACCCGGGTTTCGAAGCGCTTGCCAGGCGTGCCGGTGACGATGTAGACGGGACGCATGTCCAGAGTCACCAGAAACTCGGCTAACGAAACCAGTTGGTCCGGATCGCCGAACAGGGCGACGCGCTTCCGGTAGAAATACTGATGCATGTCGGCGAGCATGTCCACCAGGCGGCCGCGTTCATCGGTGATGAATTCGGGCACACGGATGCCGGAGCGATGGCGCAGCGCGTTGATGAGGCGGTCCGTGGCCAGCAGCCCGATCGGCAGCTCCAGAATCTCGGAACGCACCTCGCACTTCGCTTCGAGCGCCAGAGCCGCGGCCTCCGAAGCGGTCGGACCCAGAGCCAGCGTGGACCGGCTGTCGCCCGAGTGCCGGATCTCCGCCACCGGGGCGCCGCCCCGGGGATAGAACTCGTGCCGGCCGGTCTGCGGTGCGTCCATCACGTCGGAGGTATCGGGGAAGATATTGGGGTTGATGCCCATGGCGCGCGAAATGCGCCGCAGCTCGCGCATGTCGCTCGGCTCTACCCAGCCCGGAATAATGTTCACCTGGTTGCGCCTGCGCCCGGTCGCTTCGGAGAGATAGGCGACGAGGCCCTTCACCATATTGGAGAAACCGGTTACGTGCGACCCGATATAGCTCGGCGTGTTGGCGTGAATCAGGTACTTGCCGGGCGGGACCTTGCCTTCCTCCCGCGCCTTGGCGACGATCTGCACGATGTCGTCGCCAATGGTCTCCGACAGGCAGGTAGTGTGAATGGCGATGACGTCGGGGTTATACAGCGCAAACATGTTGGAGATGGCCTGCAGCAGGTTGGCCTGGCCGCCGAACACCGCCGCCCCTTCGGTGAACGAACTGCTGCCCGCCATCACCGGTTCCTTGTAGTGTTTCGTCAGCGCGCTTCGATGATAGGCGCAGCATCCCTGCGACCCGTGGCTATGTGGCAGACAGTTGTGTACCCCCAAGGCGGCGTACATAGCCCCGATCGGCTGGCAGGTCTTAGCCGGATTGATGGTCAGAGCGGAGCGTTCCTTGACCTCCGCCGTAGTATGCCGCAGTAGCATCGCAGTCTCCCTCCAGAGCCGTCTCGCTAGCTTGCGATCTCCACTTCCGCCAGCTCTTCCTCCGTCTCCCACGGAGCCTGGACGTAAGACCAGATCTTGGTGTTCACCATACGGTCGATCTCCCGGTAGAAGTTGATCGCGCCCCGGAAGCCCGCATACGGCCCGCCGTAGTCGTAGCTGTGAAGCTGCTTGCAGGGAATGCCGGCCTTCTGGACGGCGTACTTCTCTTTGATCCCCGCGCAGAACACGTCGGGCTTGTAGATCTCCAGAAGCCGCTCCATTTCGAAGTGATAGATGTCGTCGATGACCAGAGCGCCTTCTTCCATCTCCGGCATCATGCCCTGGTAGCCGGCGATCTCCATGCCTGCGGCTTCCAGTTGCACCAGCTCGTCCGGACCTTTGCGCGGGCGGTAGCGCTTCTCGTCGGAAACCACATGCAGCTCTTCGATGTTCCGGCTGTCGGCGTCCACCTTAACCGTCGGCAACACGCGCCGGCCCTCGTAGTCGTCGCGATGGGCGAACTCGTAACCCGCCGCCACGGTTTTCATGCCCATCTCCGCGAACAGCACCTGGTAGTGGTGGGCCCGCGAGCCGCCGACGAACAGCATGGCCGTCTTGCCTTCGCAGCGCGAGCGCACTGCAAACTGCGTCTCGAGGACGGCGGTCATCTCTTCGGAGATCGCCCGCTCGACCCTTTCGGTCAGCTCGGCGTCGTTAAAGTACTGCGCGATGTGGCGCAGCGACTTGGCGGTGCCTTCCGCGCCCGTGAAGTTCACCTTGATCCAGGGGATGCCGAACTTCTTTTCCATCATCTCCGCCACGTAGTTTATCGACCGGTGGCACATCACCGCGTTGAGGTCCGCCATGTGCGAATTGGCGAAGGCGTCGTAGGTAGAATTGCCGCTGAACGTGGATACCAGCGTGATGCCGCAGCGCTCCAGAAGATCCTCGATAACGAACGCATCGCCACCGATGTTGTACTCGCCCAGCAGGTTGATTTTGAACTTCTCCGGCCGCGGCGTTTCGTTGGTTCCCACCACGTGCTTGAAGAGCTGATTGTTGGCTATGTGATGGCCGGCCGACTGGCTTACCCCCTTGTATCCTTCGCAACTGAAGCCAAATACGTTGATCCCCAGCTTCTCCTTCATGTCTCGCGCCACCGAGTGTACGTCGTCGCCGATCAGCCCCACCGGACAGGTGGAGAAGATGGCGATGGCTTTGGGATGGAAGATCTCATACGCCTCTTCGATGGCCGCCCGGAGCTTCTTCTCGCCGCCGAAGACAATTTGCTCGTCCTGCATGTCGGTGCTCAGACAATACGTAATGTAGTTGGCGTCCTCGGGTCCCTCGGGCCGCGTCTGGTTGCGTCGCGTCAGCCAACTGTAGAAGCCGCAGCCGATGGGGCCGTGCGTGATGCTCAGGATGTCGCGCGTGGGTCCGATCACCACGCCCTTGCAGCCGGCGTAGGTGCAGCCCCGCTGCGTGATGGCGCCCGGCGTGGTGCGCACGTTGGCCTTGATCTCGGGAACCGCGCCGTCGTCCCGGCGCTCGTTGACCACGATCTGCTCGGCCCGCTTGCGCGCGGTCTTCTTCGGGTACGCTTTCAGTAGCTCGTCTTTAACCATGTGTGGATTCGGTTGCATCGTAGTGTCTCCTCAGCCGGCTCTCAGGCGGCCAGTCCGAAGTCGATCAACAGAGTTTCGAGAGTGTCCATCGCCAGCGGTTTGGGTATGACGAACTTCTCGTTGCCGTCGATCGCCCGCGCCAGTTGCCGGTATTCGTCGGCTTGCGGAGCGTCCGCCTTCCAGTCGATCACCGTCTTGCGGTTTATCTCGGCGCGCTGCACGTCGTTGTCGCGGGGAATGAAGTGGATCATCTGCGTGCCGAGCTGCCGCGACAGCTCTTCGATCATTTCTCTCTCGTTATCCACCTTGCGGCTGTTGCAGATCAGCCCTCCCAGCCGCACGCCGCCAGCGTTGGCGAATTTGACGATCCCTTTGCAGATATTGTTGGCCGCGTACATGGCCATCATTTCGCCCGAGCAGACGATGTAGATCTCCTGCGCCTTGCCTTCGCGGATCGGCATGGCGAATCCTCCGCACACAACATCGCCCAGCACGTCGTAGAACACGTAGTCGAGGTTCTCGGCTTCGCTATACGCGCCCAATTGTTCGAGCAGATTGATGGAAGTGATGATGCCGCGCCCGGCGCAGCCCACTCCCGGTTCCGGCCCGCCGGACTCCGTGCAATAGGTGTCGCCAAAGCCGCGGCGGCGGATGTCGTCCAGCTCCACGTCCTCGCCTTCCTCGCGCAAGGTGTCGAGAACGGTCTTCTGTGCCAGCCCTCCCAGCAGCAGGCGTGTGGAATCGGCCTTCGGGTCGCAGCCGACTACCATCACCTTCTTTCCCATCTCGGCCAGGGCTGCAACCGTGTTCTGCGTCGTGGTGGATTTGCCGATTCCACCTTTCCCGTAAATGGCAACTTTTCTCATGTTGGTTCTGTCTCCTTGTGATGGATTCTGCGCAGACCTGCCGCGGCGCATTTGGCGCCCAAATGGCCGGCGACGCAAACGCGATCTGCCGTGCGACGCCGGCAAACGCGCTCTTATTCAGATCAACGTGGAAAACTTCGTGGCGGGGGAGCTGGAACGCTCGAGCTCCGAGGGCGGAAGGCCCGGTCTAGACAACCTTGTCCAGCGGTGCTAATAGCTCTCCGGGAGAGAGTTCGTCCTACCCTCAAAGAAAGCGTACCACAGATATTCAAACTGCACCAATCAAAAAGTTTTATCGGAGCGATTGTTTAAGATCCCGAAATGCTGGAACGCCGCGCGGTCGCGCGGTTCGGGACGGCGGGAAAGAACGCACACGGTCGGGGAGGCGACGACACCCGAAAAGCCGCCGGCCTCGGAGTTTGACGGCGAACGGGAGGCGCGATGTGGTACAAGGATCTCATGCCTCTCTCCGCAAGAAACCAGCTTCCCGGCATCGTCGAAGACGTCAAGCTGGGGACCGTGATGGCGTTGGTGGCGGTTCGCGTCGGCGACAACATCGTCGAAGGCGCGATCACTCGCGCCAGTGCCGAAGAGCTCGGACTCAAGAAGGGTGACGCTGTCCGAGCGGTGATCAAGTCCACCGCGGTCATGATTCAGAAAGACTGACCGAGGTCCAAAGCTCCGCCTTCCTCAATTCGTCTCGGAGCGCGAAGCCTCCTCGGCGGACTCCGCGCGGTTTGTCCGTGCAGTCCCCGCCTCCGCGATGTTTCCAGAGAGTCGATTCGCGTTTGAACTCAGCTTCTAAATCGCGGGGCCCGTCCGGAGAGGCGGTGATTCGGACGTTGATGGAGACCGAACCGCGGCCGCGGGTCTCCAGTTTTGCGCGCCGGGTGTTCACGGTGGCCTTCGTAAAGCCGAATCGCGGCGCCTGGCCGTACCACGAGATAAACTCGTCCAACTGGGCAATATCGGCAGCCATCCGGACCTTACCTCGGGGTGGCCATGACATCAAGCCCAAACCCACAGCGTCGGAAAGGGCATCTCCAATCGCTGTATAGTGGGGTGAGCTACATGTCACTTAGGTCCGGAAGCCGGGTTGGCTCGTACGAGATCGTGTCGCTCGTCGGGTCGGGCGCAATGGGCGAGGTGTACCGCGCCCGCGATGCACGGCTCAAACGCGAGATTGCGATCAAGGTTCTCCCGGCGGCGTTCGCCAAGGACGCGGAACGGATGCACCGTTTTGAGCTGGAAGCTCAGGCCGCCGGGCGGCTGAACCACCCTAATGTCCTCGCGATCTACGACGTTGGAATGCACGAAGGCTCGCCCTATCTGGTTTCGGAACTGCTCGAGGGCGAGTCGTTGCGGAGCCGCTTGAACGGCGGCAAGCTGAGCGCGCAAAAGGCGGTAGACTACGCGCGCCAGATGGTGGCCGGTCTGGCCGCTGCCCACGCTGCCGGCATCGTTCACCGCGACATCAAACCCGAGAACCTCTTCGTCACCAAGGACGGCCGGGTCAAGATCCTCGATTTCGGCCTGGCCAAAGTCCGGCAGGCGCCGGAAGCGGTCGAGGAGACACAGCCCCTCGACACGCTGCCCGGCACCGTTCTTGGGACGGTCGGATACATGTCCCCCGAACAGGTTCGTGGCGGAGCCGTGGATGGCCGTTCCGATATCTTCAGCTTCGGCTGTGTTTTGCAGGAAATGCTCACCGGGGAGCGGCCTTTCAAGGGCGATTCCGCGGTTGAGACGATGAACGCCATCCTCAAGCAGGAGCGTCCGCCACTGGACTCCGATGGAACCTGGGCGCCGGCTCTCGACCGCATCGTCGAGCACTGCCTGGAGAAGGACCCCGACCAGCGATTCCAGTCGGCACGCGACTTGGCCTTCGACCTCGCGTCACTCTCGGAAATCTCGCAGTTGGGCAGCGGCGCCGTGAAACCGCTGCCTCCCAAACCCCAGGGAATGCGGCGGGTGCTCGCTGTGGCGGCCGTGCTGGTTCTGGTGGCGCTTGTGTCGGTCGGCGCGTATTTCGCCGGGCGCAGCTCCGCCGCTGTGCCTCAGACGATTTTCCATCGCCTGACATACCGCCGCGGGAAGATCTCCAGCGCCCGCTTCGCGCCCGACGGGAACACCATCGTCTACAGCGCCTCTTGGGAAGACGAGCCGAGCGACATCTTCGCCGTACGTCCCGACAGTCCGGAGTCCCGTGCGCTGGGCTTTAGCCGCGCCGAACTGCTCGCGATCTCTCCCTCGAGCGAGCTGGCGCTCTCGCTGAGCCCGCGATTTTTCTACACCCCTTTCGCCCCGCGCGGCGTGATGGCTTGGGCTCCCTTCTCCGGTGGCGCGCCCCGAGCCATGGAGGAGGCCATCACCTTCGCGGACTGGTCGCACGACGGTCGCGAAATGGCGCTCACCCGGGAAACCGACGACGGAGTGCAGTTGGAATTCCCTACGGGCCACGTGGTCTACCGTACCGCTGGGTACATCAGCAACCCGCGCATCTCGCCCGCGGGCGACCGGGTGGCGTTTCTCGATCACCCGCTGGCGTTCGACAACGCGGCTTCCGTGGCCGTGGTCGACCGCTTAGGACAAAAGAAGAACCTCACCCGGCAGTTCTCGTCCACGGAGGGCTTAGCCTGGTCGAGCAACGGCTCGGAGATCTGGTTCACGGGCTCCGCGGACGGGGCCAGGCAGGACCTGTGGGCCGTCACGCTCGACGGCCGCATGCGCCTGGTGCATCGGCAGTCGGGCAGCATTGCGATCTGGGACGTCTCCCCCGACGGCAAGGCGCTCATCACCAACATGGAATGGCGCCAGGAGATGATGTTCCGTGGCCCAACCGACGCCCGCGAGCGCGAGCTTTCGTGGTTGGACTGGTCCCTGCCGACAGACATCTCGCCCGACGGGAAGCTCATCGTCTTCTCGGAAACCGGTGAAGGCGTGGCGGGCAACCCGGTGGTTTACCTCCGCGAAACCAGCGGCGCGCCTGCGGCCAAGCTCGGTCCCGGCATGACGGGGACGTTTTCACCCGATGGGCAGACGGTAGTCTCGGTAGATCCCAGCAATACCGTAATCACGCTGTATCCGGTCGGCCCCGGCCGGCCGAAGCGAATCGCGTTGAAAGGCTATACCATTGCGAGCGCGGGCCTGCTGGAGGATGGAAGAATCTGGTTCGACGGCAACGAGCCCTCCCACGGCCGCAGGCTATATCTGACCACCCTCGAGGGCGCCGCACCTCGCCCGGTTACGCCCGAAGGCACCCAATCGGCCTCCCGATCCACGAAGGCTCGGCCCATGCACATGGTCGTGCGCGCGGGCTCCAAAACGCTGCTCTATCCTGTCGATTCAGGCGCACCGGAAGCGATCCCGGGGATCGAGGAAGGCGAGCGCATCGCCGCCTGGGCTCCGGACGGCCAGTCGTTCCTGGTCTTCCAGCGCAGGGACCTGCCGACCAAAGTCTACCGGGTTGACTACAAGACTGGCCGCCGACAGTTCGTCCAGGAAATCGCGCCCAACGAGCGGGCCGGCGTCGGCCGCACAGGCATCAACCTGATCATGACACCCGACGGCAAGAGCTACGTTTACTCAACGCAGCAGACCCTGTCGGAGTTGCACCTGGTCGAGGGCCTGCGGTAGTCCGGCGGCCTCTTGCTCGGGTTCTGTCGTTTTCCGTCAGCCAGACAGGAGTCTGAAATTGTCCCGAACTACTAGCCAGAAGGGGTGGACTCCGGAGTTGTGCCCTGATGCCCCGCTCTGAAGCCACATGGACCTTACCTCGGGGGGGCAGAGACATCAAGCACAACTGAGACGGGGGGAGTGCCTACGGATTCGTTTGACAGCATGTCCCGTTACGGCCAAGGTCGCCCAACTGGCGAATCCATCCGATTCCAAGGCGCCACAGGCGACTGGCCGCAGTCTGCAATCCGGGGGGGCCGACCTCGGAATCGGCTACACTTGTCATTGAAGCGAAGAATGGAGCGTAAATGGGGAAAAAGATAGCCATCGGTTGTGCCTGCGCGGTGCTCGTCTTCCTGCTGATCGTGGGAGTCTCCATCGGCGGAACCTACAACTCGCTTGTGCAACTCGATCAGGCCACGCAAGCGCAGTGGGCCCAGGTCCAAAACGCCTATCAACGGCGCGCCGATCTGGTGCCCAACCTGGTGGCGACCGTCAAAGGCGCCGCAAACTTCGAGCAGAGCACCATGACAGCGGTTACGGAGGCGCGCGCCAAGGTCGGCCAGGTCACACCCGCCGCGATGGCGGACATCACCAAGGATCCGGCAGCCTTCCAACGGTATCAGCAGGCGCAGCAAGGATTGTCTTCGGCGCTGTCTCACTTGCTGGTCGTCACCGAAAACTATCCGCAACTCAAAGCGACGGCCAACTTCCGCGACCTTCAAGCGCAACTTGAGGGCACCGAGAATCGCATCACTGTCGAGCGACAGAGATTCAATGAGGCGGCGCAAGCCTTCAATACGCGCCGGAGCAGTTTTCCAACAGTGATGATGGCAGGCTTCTTCGGCGATAGATTCGCAACCAAGGCTTACTTCCAGGCACAATCCGGAAGCGAAAAGGCGCCCGAGGTGAAGTTCTAAGTTGCTTCCGCGCCGTAGTGTGCTTGTCATTATCGTCCTGGTTTCGACCGCGCTCCTATACGCGGCTGAAACGCCCATCCCTGGGTCGCCCACCGAATGGGTCACGGACACCGCGAACTTTCTGTCGCCGGAAACGGTGCGTTCGCTGGACGCACGCCTCGCGGCCTACGAGCGGGCCACAGGCCATCAATTGATTGTGTACATCGCCCGCACGACGGGCGATGCGCCGATCGAGGACTGGGCCGTCCGGGCGTTTGCCAAATGGAAGGTGGGCCGGAAGGGGCTTGACGACGGGCTGGCCGTTTTCATCATGACCCAGGATCATAAGATGAGGATCGAGGTCGGCTACGGACTCGAGGCTGTGGTGCCCGATGCGATCGCGTCCCGTGTGATCGACGAAGTTATGGCGCCTCGGATTCAAGCCGGCCATCCCGATGACGCGGTAACGGCGGCGATCGACTCGCTTACCGGAGTCATCGGCGGGCAGGCCGGTGCGCCCCCGCCCACGCGGCCGCCGGCGCACTCCAAGCCATTGACCCTGTTTCAATGGATCTTCTACGGCATCGCCGCGATTTTAATTCTGGCCTTAGCGATTACCCATCCGGCGCTAGCCTTCTACTTCCTGGCCAGCATCATGTCCGGCGGCCGTGGTGGTGGCGGAGGAGGCGGAGGATTTGGCGGGGGCGGCGGACGGTCCGGCGGCGGTGGAGCGAGCGGATCATGGTAACCATCGACAAGGATCGGATCAAGCAGGCGATTCAGAAAGCCGAGAGACGGACTTCCGGCGAGATCCGCGTTTCCGTGTCGCCGCCATTCTGGGGCAATGTTCGGACGGCCGCCGAGAAGGCATTCGAGCGGCTGGGCATGGCCGCGACGAAGGATCGCAATGCCGTGTTGTTCTTCGTCGTGCCGGCGCGCCGCAAGTTCGTCGTGTTGGGCGACAGCGGCATCCACGAGAAAGTGGGCCAGGAGTTTTGGCATCACATCGTCCGCACCGTGGCCGAGAGGCTTAAAGAAGGCGATTTTACGAGCGCCCTGGTGGCCGGAATCGAAGCGGTCGGCGAAGACCTGGCAAAGCATTTCCCCTACCACGGCGCCAGCGACACGAACGAGTTGCCGGATGACGTCGACTACGGCCCCGGGGACTGAGGCACAATTGGGTGGGACAGGCGCTGTCGCCTGGCATTGGGGATTGGCCGTGTCTCTTTCCGCGCTTCCCGCCTGCCGGCGCGGGTCTCGATAAGCGGCAATATCGGAAGCTATCCCTGCGGCGTCCAACTTGCCACGTTGCGCCCGTGGTGCGTTGGAGAGCAACGTGGCGCGCCGCCTCACGGTTCGCCGGGCGACCGCCAACACGCGAATCCCGGCTCCCGCCGAGACACCTGCGGCCGGACCGACTTCCGATGGCCCACACTGATGTATACTCATTCGCAGCCAGGAGCTCTTGGCGGAGATTCCGGTTGAAGGCGGGAGTCATCATGAGAGAAGGCCGTCCTTTCCCCATTCGGTTGTTCGTCTGCTCGGTGGCGTTGGTCGCAGTCGCCGCCGCGGGCGTCTATCTGGCGTATGAAATGGTCGTCAAGCCGCGGCGGGAGCTGCAGGACCAGATCCGCGAGCAGAAAGGGACCATTCTCAAGCTCGAGCAAGACAAGCAGCGCCTCGAGGCCTACCTGAAGATCCTGAGGCACATCGACCGCCGGGCCCGTGTCGAGGTTCTGCNNAACCACCATCCGGTTCACCGAGGTTGACGACACGGGGAAACCGATCAATGTCTCCCGAGACCTGACTCTGCCGGGGCAGGAGGTCTACTTTGACACCCTGGTGATCAAGTTTGACGACCATTTCATCGAGCAGGGCGACCCCTTCAAAGGCCAGGCGCTGATGCTATTCCGGCGGATCTTCTCGAGCACCATGCGGGCCGAGGATGGGTTCGTGGTCGACATCGAGGGTCGGGAACCCGAAGTGTACGCCGAGCGGCAAGCCCCCAACAGTTTCGAGAAGGAGCTCTGGAAACGCTTCTGGGAGCTTGCCAACGACGAGAAACTGGCGAAGCAGCACGGAGTGCGGGCGATCCACGGCGATGCACCCTACATGCGTCTGGAGCCCAACCGCGTGTACGAGATCTGCCTAAGATCGACCGGCGAAGTCATCATCACGCCCGGAACGTGGCTGGCGTCCCCACAAGCGATCCCGTAAAGGCGTCGGAAAAGCCCGCCCAGGCCCGTCACTCAGCCTGAACACCGCGACTGGAGCGGCGTGGCATTCGGAGGCCTGCCCCCCGGATCGGCCGTTGTTTTCGAACAGGTCGCGCTCGACGGGCGCACGGGACCGGAAGCCGTGGCGCTACCGATCAAGCCGGAACCGGACGAACTTTTGGCAAGAAGGAGCTTGGATCTCAATCTCAAGGGCAGCATTGCTGCGACCCCATTCGGTTCTTTCCCGTTCCCGATCTGGCGGATATCTGGCGATATCGGTAGTGTTCTGCCGGGCATCGCGCCCGGCAACCCACGGCGGCTCCGACTTCACCGGCGAGTGCCGACACAACTTCCGAACAGGCCGTGACCCAGGATACATACGGCTGCTGGGGGAATCTCCGATCACTCGACTTTCATGGCACCCGGCATTGCTTCCGAGTCTCAACTCCAGGGCTGGTCCCCACGCCTCTTGTTCCACCAACCCACAGTGGACACCCACGCGGAACGCAGGCAGTAAAGCAGGGCGTCACGGAAGCCGCTAACGGATTTGACGATCGCCTCCACCGGATCGTCGCCGCTCAACCGGAGGTACGGTCGGACCTCGAATGGTAGGTCCGTTTCCTTCCGCTTCGGCCGGAATCTCAAGAATGAGTACAACATCACCGTTACCTAAACGCTTTGGGGTGCTGCATCCAAATATAACCGATTCGACTTGAATCTCCTATGGTCCACGGCAAACCGCGCCGAAGGTGGTCGACGTTGAAGCATAGGCCGCTTTCTTGCGATGACATCCGGCCGAAGAAAAGCCGTCGGGATCGAACGGGACGATCTCGACCGCGTCGTATCTCCGTTCCGCGGCAACTTCCGTTTGGCCGCGATTTGCGCTCTGCCGGGCCGGACNNCACCGTGGAATGGCCTAGGATAGGAGTATCCACATGAAACGTTCACTCGGTGCAAAGACTCTCATCTACCCCACGCCGGCCTGGATCGTCGGATCGTACGACAAGCAGGGCAAGCCCAATGGAATGACGGCGGCTTGGGGAGGCATCTGCTGCTCCCAGCCGCCATGCTTGGCCGTGTCGTTGCGCGCGGCCACCTACACCCACGGCAACCTGATGGAGCGGCGGGCCTTTACCGTCAGCGTGCCGTCACAGGCCCAGGTCAAGGCGGCCGATTACTTCGGGCTCGTGAGCGGCCGCGACACCGACAAGTTCGCCGCCACGGGTTTGACGGCTGTCCGCAGCGACCTGGTGGACGCGCCGTACGTGCAGGAGTTTCCGCTAGTGCTGGAATGCCGCGTCGTCCAGATCCACGAGCTAGGACTGCACACCCAGTTCGTCGGCCAGATCCTCGACGTGAAAGCCGACGAGGAGACGCTGGACTCCGCCGGACTGCCGGACATCCTGAAGGTGCTGCCGCTCATCTTCTCGCCCGGCAACCGGGAGTACTACGGGGTCGGGAGCGCGCTGGGCCACGCCTTCGCGGTGGGCAAGGAAATCTGAGCTGAGGAACGGCCCGGCGAGCCAGATGGCGATCCGGGAGGCTTGGCGTTATTCGCGATATCGGAAGCGAGAGGGGACGCTGTTCTGGTCCGAGCGGCCACCAACGCGGCTTGAGCGTTTCTCGCATAGCGCAGCGGGGGCTTAGCGTCATTACCCGAACGCTGGCAGACTCTTGCGGCTGAATCGCAACCTCCTGGCGCCGGGACTCGAACGATCGCCGACTCCGATATACTGCAGGAAGAATGGAGCCACTATGCGCTATGTCGCGCTCGTCCTCACACTGGCTGCCCCGACCTCGCTCCTGGCGCAGTCACCCTCGTCTTACCGCGTAACCCACACCTACACGCTGGGCGAGGACGGGAGGTGGGACTACATCGTGCCCGACCCACCCAATCACCGTCTGTTTATCGCCCGGCAGAATCGCGTGATGGTCGTCGATGAAGACAGCGGGAAGCTGCTCGGCGAAGTCACCGGCATCCAGGGTGCGCACGGAACCGCGCTGGCGGAAGGCACGGGGCACGGATTCGCCACCTCGGGTAACGACCAGTCCGTGGTCATGTTCGATCTGAAGACCTTCAAGGTGCTGGGCCGGATCCCGGCCGCCGAAGATGCCGACGCCATCATCTACGACAGCGCGTCCAACCGCGTCTTCACATTAAATGGCGACGCGCACTCCTCGACGGTGATCGACCCGCAGGCGGGGGCCCCGATCGCGAACATTCAGCTCGGCGGCAAACCGGAATACGGCGCTTCGGCCGGCGACGGCAAGGTGTACGCGAACCTCACCGACACGAGCGAGGTGGTTGAGATCGACGNNGCGGTCCGGCGCTGGTCCACCGCTCCGTGCAAGCAGCCGGTCGCCATGGCCATCGACACTCCCCACCATCGGCTGTTCAGCGGATGCCGAAGCGGAGTGATGGCGATCTCCGATTATCGGGCCGGCAAGGTGGTGGCAACGGTCCCNNTATCACGTCGCCGAAAACGTACAGACCCCGCTTGGGGCGCGTAATATGGGGCTCGACCCCACCAATCACCGCGTGTTCGTCGTTTCCGCGAAGTTTGGGCCGGCACCCGCAGGGGCGCCCGGCAGGGCCAGAGGACCGGTGCTGCCCGGATCGTTCACGTTGATGGTGATCGAGCGCGATCCAGCAACGCGCTGACCGTGGAAGGTTCTGGCCAACCGAGACGATCGGTCGCAAGTAACGGCGAAAGGTCTACGACGAGTGTTCCGGCCCTGCGGTAAACCTGCCGGGCTATCGGCAAACCCTGGAATCGCGTTGCTCGGAGCCGATCGCCAGTTCTTCGCCGGCGTTATCCCCCGATATCGGCGGCTGTTCAATCGGAACACCGTGCACGACCCGCCCATGAGTGGCGGCGTACCAGAAGGAGGGTCCTGGCCCCGCGTGGAACTTGGGCGTCCTTTGGCGCCGGCCGACGCTGGGCGACTCCCCGCGATCTACGTCGGTTTGACCGCATCGTTGTGTTGTGTTCCTGCCTGTCGATATTCCTTAAGAATCGTTTGGGGATGCTCTTCCCGCTCAAATCGATACGACTAGGAACGCCGGGTCAAATAGTAGTGCACGGCCGGCGTGACGACCAGAGACAGGATCATGGAAGAGAGTACGCCGCCCACTACGGCGATGGCAAGCGGCTGCAGCATCTGGGATCCGGCGCCCAAGGCGAGCGAGAGCGGGATCATCCCCGCCACGGTCGCGAGGGCGGTCATCATGATGGGGCGCAAACGACGCTCTCCGGCGCGAATCATGGCCTCAAAGGCGCCGTTACCCTCGGCCCGGAAGCGCTGGTCGGCGTCGAGCAGAAGAATGCCGTTCTTGGCTACGATGCCGATGACCATGATCAGACCCATGAAGGAGGAGATATTGAACGTGGTCCGGGTGACGAACAGGGCCAGGAAGACGCCGGAAGTGGACAGGATGGCCGAAGCCAGGATGGCCACAGGCGCGGCGAAGCCGCCGAACTCGAACAACAGGACGATGAACACCAGCACGACGGCGAACACCAGCACGACAACCAGGTCGTGGAAAGAGCGCTGCTGCTCCTCATAAGCGCCGCCGTATTCAACGCGGATGGAGGGCGGCAGACCGAGGCCGGCGATGGACCTTTGCACAGCCGCGATGCCCTCGCCCAGGCTGATGCCTTCCAGCCGCGCGGTGACCGCAACGTCGCGCTGCATGTTTTCGCGCCGGATCTCGGTCTGCCCCGGCAATTCCAGGATGGTAGCCAGGGATCCCAGCGTGCCTATCTTTCCGCTCTGGCTGACCAGGAGCGTGTGGCGGATGGCGTCGATGTCGGCTCGGGCCGAGTCGGGATAGCGCACGCGGATGGTGTAGGCGCGGTCGTTCAGTACGACGGGAGCGGCTGCCGGTTCTCCCTGAAGCAGGGCGCTGGCGTCGAGCTCGATTTCCTGCGGCGTGAATCCGCCGCGCGCCGCGATCGCGTGATCCACTTTGAATGTGATGGCCGGACCGCTGATGGTGTTGTCGATTCCATTGAGGACATCGACAATGCCCGGAATCTTCTTGATCCGTTCCCCGACCTTGGGGGCCCATTCGCGCAGCACCGCCGGATCCTGCGCGAACAGCTTGATTTCGACGGGCTCCGGAGCGCTGGTCAGGTCGCCGATCATATCCTGCAGCAACTGGACGAACTCGATCTGGAGGTGGGGCGCGGCGTTGGCGATCTTCTCGCGCACCTCCTCGATCACTTCCTCGCCGGAGCGCTTCCGGTCGCGCTTCAGCCGGACGGTGACGTCGCCGGTGTTGGCTTCGGTGACCTGCGCCAGACCGAGCTGCATGCCAGTGCGGCGCGAAGTGTTTTCCACCTCGGGGACGCTTTTCAGAATGGATTCGACTTCGGCAAGGGTCTTGTTGGTTTCCGCCAGGCTGGACCCGGCGGGCATGATGTAGTCCAGAATAAAGCCGCCCTCGTCCATGCTGGGCAGCAGGTCGGAGCCGAGGGCGCCATAGCAAAAGTACGAAGCGCCGACGACAGCCAGAATCAGGGTCGTGAGCGCCGCCGGATGCGCGAGCGCGCTCCGCAGCACGCGCTCGTAGAGTGAGACCAGGGAGCGCATGGCGCCGGAGTTCTCCTCGCGCGGGTTCTTCGCCGCGGAGCGGCCGCGGCGCAGCAGGAAGTGGCTCAGCGTAGGCGTCCAGGTGAGGGCCAGAAACAGCGAGGTGAGCAGCGCCATGGCGACCGTGAGGGCGAGGGCGCGGAAGAAGACGCCGGTGACGCCGGTGATGGAGATGAGCGGCAGGAAGACCACGATGGGCGTGATGGTGGAGCCCACCAGCGGCTTGCCAATTTCGCGGATGGCGTTGCGGATGGCTTCCGAGCGGCTCTGGCCGGCGTCGCGGTGCGTGACGATGTTCTCCACCACCACGATGGCGTCGTCGATCACCAGGCCGACGGCGGCGGCCAGTCCGCCCAGCGTCATCAGGTTGAAGGTCGCGCCGGCCACCTTCAGGGCGATGAATGTCACCGCTACGGTGGCGGGGATCACCATACCGGCCACCAGCGAAGTGCCCCAGTCGCGGAGAAACAGCACCAGGATGACAGACGCCAGGATCAGCCCGATTAGGATGGCGTCGCGCGCACTGCCGATGGCAGAGTTGACGATCTCGGACTGGTCGTAAAACGGTTGCAGTTCGACGTCCTTAGGCAGCGTCTTGCGGATGGATTCGATTTCGGCGTGCACCTTCTCGGCCACCGCGACCGTATTGCCGTCGGGCTGCCGGTTGACGTTCAACAGGACGGCCGGCTTGCCGTTGGCGGTGACCACGGTGTAGACCGGCTTGACGGAGTTCAGCACCGTGCCGATGTCCCCGATGCGAACCGGCAGATTGGCCGGCGTCGTTTTGACGACGATGTTGGAAATCTCGGCCGGCGTGCGGGCCTGGCCGCTGACAAGAGCGAGAACAAGCTGATGATTAGCCTCCATCAGCCCGGGCGAATCCACCATGTTGCTCTTGGCAACCGCGTCGAGGATGTTGGGCACGGTGACGGCGGTCTGGATCATCCGAGCCGGGTCCAGGCGAATCTCGAACTCGGGCTCCTGCCCGCCCTGGACGACTACAGTCGCGACGCCACTGAGGCGGTTGAGGCGCGGCTTCATCTCGTAGGTGGCCAGTTCCCAGAGGCGCGTCTGCGGGACGGTACTCGAGGTCAGGCTGTAGCCGATGATGGGGAACGCGGCGAAAGTGAGGCGGTTGGCGACCAGGCGCGCCGTCGGAGGCAGGGTCGGCTGGACGCGGGCCAGCCCCGCGTTCACCAGCTCGAGCGTGCGGTACATATCGACATTCCACGCGAAGTAGAGGTCCACTTCGGCGGCGCCACGGGTGGTCGTGGACTTGATGCGTTCCAAGCCCTGCACGCCGTTCATGGCCTCTTCGATGGGCCGGGTCACCGTCACCAGCATCTGATCGGTTGGCGCGACGCCGTTGTCGGCGCCGATTACGATGCGAGGGAAATCCGTGGCGGGGAACACCGAGACGGGGATGTTGAACGCCAGGTAGACGCCGACGGCAACGAACGTCAGGATCACGAAGACGATCGGTTTGGAGTGCGCGGCGGTCCAGTGCCCCGACGGCGGCGCTGGGCCGGCCAAGGGTTCGTTCCGGTCACTCATGGGCGCCGGCTTTCTTTTCGTTGTCCTCGCCGGGTCTTTCCAGCTTGACCTTCGCGCCCTCCGACAGGCCGACTCCGCCCTCGACGACGACCTTTTCACCGGCTTGCGCGCCGCTGAGCAGTTGCGCCTTCTCCGCATTGCGGACGCCGACCTTGACCTTGCGCTGGTGCGCCACCAAATCGGCGCCCACGACGTAGACGGCGGAGCCGCCTTCATCGGAAGGCAGCAATGCCTCGACGGGCACAACCAGGGCGTCGGGGACCGCGCCGGTGCGGATGGCCGCCCGGACGGTTCCGCCAGGGCGCAGCCGCCGGCCGGGGTTCGGCGCCTGGATCCAGATCTCCACCGTTGTGCTCTGCGGGTCGACCGCCGGGCTGACGACCGACACTTTGCCGTCCGATTCGACGGCCCCATCGGAGGAGACGATGCGCGCTGGCTGGCCCACTCCGACCCAGGCCGCCTCGGTCTGAGGGATGTTGACGCGCGCGATCACGCTCGAAACATCCACGACGGTGACCAGCGCCACGCCTGGCGCGGCCATTTCGCCGGCGAACGCCGGGCGGTCCGCGACCACGCCGGCGATGGGGCTGCGGATCTCGGTATAGGAGAGCTGCGCCAGCGCCGCTTCATATTTGCCCTTGGACGAATCCATGGCGCCGGCGGCGACCTTCACTTCCTCGTGCCGCCCCACGCCCTGGAGCGTCTCGACGGCTTTCTGGGCCGTCTCGTACGCGCTCCTGGCCTGCGTGTGAGCGACGGCGGCCTCGTCGGCCTGGCGCCGCGCCAGAGCGCCCTCGCGGAAGAGCTGCTCGCGGCTGTCTAGGACCTTCTTCGCCGCCTCCAGTTGTCGCTGGGCGGACTGCAAGTCGGATTGNNAGCGTGGCCAGTAGTTGTCCCTTCGTCACTGCGTCGCCGCGGTTGACGTAGAACTTGCTCACCGGCGCGCTGATCTTGGGCGTCACGCCGGACTGGTCGAGCGCGCGCAGAACGCCTTCGCCTAGGACGATGCGCTCGATGGGCGCCTTTTCGACTTCCGCCAGTTTGACAGGGAGGACGGGCTCGTTTTCCTTTTCCTTTTCCTTGGCGCAACCGCCGAGCAGCAGGCACGCCAGCACGGGCACGGGTAGCGCGATGAATCTCATCCTCAGAACCTCCCGGTGAGAGTCTGCAGGCCGGCCAGGGCGACGCGGTAGCGCGCCAGCCCGTCGTCGCGGGCGTTGCGCGCCTGCGCCAGGGTGCTCTGGGCGTCGGCGACTTCAAGCGCCGTGGCCTCACCGGCCTGGTAGCGCAGCACCGTCAGGCGCAGGCTCTCCGCCGCCAGGTCCAACGAGCTCCGGAGCGACTCCAGTTGCGACTTCGCAGCCTGGGCCTCGAGATAGAGAGTGGCGAGAGCGGATTGCAGCCCGCGCTGGGCGAAAGTCAAGTCGTAAGCGGCCTGCTGCTTCTGAAGCTGCGCCTGGCGAACCTTGCTGCGGGTGGCGCCCCAGTTCCAGATCGGAACCGCGATGGATCCCTGCACAGCCGAACCAAGGTTCTGGCGACCCTCCGGACCTCGGACATCGAAGACGTTGGCGTTGATGCCGTAAAAGTAGTCGATAACCAGGGAGGGGTAATAGGCGCCCCGGGCGACGCGAATGGCGGCGTCGGACTGCCGGAGGCCGGCCTCGGCGGCGCGGATGTCGGGGCTGTTGCCCGTGGCCAGCGCGCCGAGCTCGGCCAGCGGCGCCAGGGTCGGGCCCGGGCTGAGGTCGTCCGTGATGGCGTAGGGCTGGGCGGGGTCCGGGAACAGCATGACAGCGAGCGCGATTCTGGCCTTCAAAACGGCGGTTTGCGCCTCGGCGAGATCGCGCTCGCGCTGCTGGAGCTGCAGTTCCGCCTTGATGACGTCGGCCCGCGCCACCTCCCCGCCACGCTCCTGTTTGCTAGTGATGTCGAAAAACACGCGGGCCTCTTTGAGACTGCTCCCGGCGTTCGTCTCGTGGCGCTCGGCGGCGACCAAAGCGTAGTAGTTCTGCACCACGGTGGCGATCAGGCCACGGGCGGCTATCTCCTGCCGGGCGCGCGCCGCCGATTCGGCGGCCAGCGTGCGCTGGTATTCGGCCCGCTTGGCGAGGGAGAAAAGCTCGGCATGCACCATCGCCTGCTCGCTGTAGACATGCACACCGTCGTTGGCGACGAAGACGCCGGATGGCGTGCCGTTGGGCTGCGTGTAGATGTATTGGTTGAGGAGGTTCAGGGTGGGGAACAGCGCGGCCTTGGCCTGCACGCGGTCCTCCCGGGCCAGTCCGGCGGCGATGTAGGCTTGCAGGTATTGCTGGCTGTATTTGCGGGCGCGCTCGATCGCACCCGCCAGGTCCAGCGCGATGGGCTGCCCGCCGGCGGCTACCGGCGCCGATGGGGGCCCGGGAGGCGCCGGCTCCTGCGCCGACAGAGTGAGCGCCACGGCCGCGGCGATGAGTGTCTTGTGTCGCATCTCGCTTGCTCGTCCGTCTCTCGCGGCAACGGGACCGCGAGTCTAGATCCCAGTAGCGCCCGAGCGTCTGAAGATGCCCTAAAAGGCCCGGCCTACCGCCGATCCTAGATTAACCGATTAATGTGGAGGTGCGCTCTCGCAAATGCATCCCGTTCGGCGGGCTCCCAGGATGGCCGTCGGCGGCTCGGCCACCCTGACGCATGATATCAATTCGCCATCGCGGTCTGGCGGACGTTACTGTTTCTTGGGCCGGGGCCTGCCCTCGCGTTCCTGGATCGGCGTGCCATCCGGCGCGACCCGAATCCCAACCTTCTTGCACGCGATCCGATACACCAAGCAGCTCCCCGACTGCCGCATCCGTCCCGATCGAGGTTCACGCCCAATGGCTGCGGGCGGCCCTCGGAATTGCCTTTTCGGAAGTTATCGCGCCCGGGCTTCTTTGGCTTGGTTCGGCTTGGGTGCCAGGCGCCAACCCCGGTGTGCGCGGCACAAAGTGGATACCGACGCTATTTCTTCGCAAAGCCGGTGGAATCCGAACGTACGTGTATGCAAGGCGGGCTGCCGATGTGGGGTCAGGATTTCA
>PMEV01000183.1 GCA_003154855.1 Bryobacterales bacterium | reverse complement strand
GCATGGCGACCAACATCCCGCCGCACAACCTCAACGAGATCATCAACGCCACCATCGCCCTGATCCAGAACCCCAAGACCCCGCTCGAGAAGATCCTGGAGCTGGTTCCCGGGCCGGATTTTCCCACCGGCGGCTTCCTCATCGGACGTCAGGGCATCCTGGAGGCTTACACGCGCGGCCGCGGCATGTTGAGGCTGCGCGCCAAGGCCGCCATCGAGCACACCGGCAAGGATCGGGATCAGATCGTGGTCACCGAGATCCCCTACCAGGTCAACAAGGCCCGTCTGATCGAGCAGGTCGCCGAGCTCATCAACGAGAAGCGGCTGGAGGGCCTGCTGGAGCCGGTCGACGAAAGCGACCGCGAGGGCATGCGCATCGTGTTCCCGCTCAAGCGCGGCGAGCAGGCCGAGGTGGTGCTCAACAATCTCTACAAGCACACCCAGTTGCAGACCGGCTTCGGCATCATCATGCTGTCCATCGTCAACGGACAGCCCCGCGAGCTGGGCATCATCGACTGCATCAAGCGCTTCATCGACCACCGCGTGGATGTGGTCCGCCGCCGGACCGAATTCGATCTGCGCAAGGCCCGCGAGCGCGAGCACGTCTTGCTGGGATTCAAGAAGGCCCTGGATAATCTGGACCTGGTCATCGAGACCATCCGGGCTTCCGGGACGCCCAAGGAAGCCCGCGAGCGCCTCATGGGCATCCTGCCCATCCCCGAGCGGGTTCTGGAAGAGGTGCTGGTGCCCGAGGGCTTCCAACTGGATTTCAGCGAGCGCCAAGCGCAAGCCATCATCGAACTGCAACTCCAGCGCCTCACCGGCATGGAGCGCCAGAAGATCGCCGACGAGCTGGCCGAGATCCAGCGCCGCATCGCCGAGTACCTCGAGATACTGGGCTCGGAAAAGGTGCTTCGCGGCCTCATCGTCAAGGAGCTCAAGGAAGTTCAGAAGGAGTTCGGCGACGAGCGCCGGACCCAGTTCCTGGAAGATACCGGCGAGATTCAACTGGAAGATCTGGTAGCCGTCGAGGATGTCGCCGTGACGGTCACTCGCGGTGGCTATCTGAAGCGCACCCCGGTGGACAGCTACCGCCGCCAGTGCCGGGGCGGCAAGGGCCGCATCGGCATGGGCACCCGCACCGAGGATTTCCTGGAGCACCTGATCATCGCCTCGACCCACGCCTACCTGCTCATTTTCACCAACATGGGGCGGGTTTTCTGGCTCAAAATCTACGCGATCCCCGACGCCGGCATCACCGGTAAGGGCAAGCAGATCTCGAACCTCATCAACCTGCAGCCGGATGAGGAGATCAAGGCCTTTCTGCCGGTGCGCGAGTTCGGGCCCGGCCAGTTCATCGTGATGGTGACCAAGCGCGGCGTGATCAAGAAGTCGGAGCTGACCGAGTTCGACAACCCCATGGCCCGCGGTATCATCGCCATCGGCCTGGACGAGGGCGACGAACTGATCCGCGCCGGCCTCACCTCCGGAGAGAATTACATCTTCCTGGGCTCGCACGAGGGCATGGCGGTCCGTTTCCAGGAGGAGCAAGTACGCCCCATGGGCCGGCCCGCGCGGGGCGTTCGCGCCATCAACCTGGCCGACGACGACTACCTGGTAGGCATGGAGATCGTCCCCGAGCAGGGTCTCATCCTGTCCATCTCCGAGCTGGGCTATGGAAAGCGCACGCCGCTCCAGAAGTACCGTCTCACCGCGCGCGGCGCCAAGGGTGTCATCAACATGAAGAGCACCCGGCGCACCGGTAAAGTGGTCGCCGTCATGGCCGTGAAGGAAGACTCCGACCTCATGATCATCACCAAGGAGGGCAAGATCATCCGCATCGAGTCCAGCGAGATCCGGCAGGCTGGCCGCTCGACGCAGGGGGTCCGGCTGGTCAGAATGGAAGAGGGAGATCAGGTGGCCGCCGCCTGCATCATTCCCGAGGAAGCCGCTCCCACCAACGGCAACGGAGGGAGCGTGCAGGAGAACCTGCCGCTGTAATGGCAACTCTCGTTCCGCTCGAACCACTCGACCCGGCGCGCCTCCGCTCCAAGGAGGCCAACCTACTCGCGCTTCTGCGCGGCCTGGGGAGCGTGATCGTCGCCTATTCCGGGGGAACCGATTCGGCCTACCTGGCCTGGGCCGCCCATCAGGCGCTGGGCGACCAAGCCCTGGCCGTCACCGCGGATTCCGCCTCGATCCCGGAGTCCCATAAGCGCGACGCCGAAGAATTCGCGCGCCGCGTCGGATTCCGCCACGAATACGTCCAGACCCGCGAGTTCGAGAACCCCGACTACCTGCGCAACGCCCCCGACCGCTGCTTCCATTGCAAGGATGAGCTGTTCGCCACGCTCGGGGCCCTGGCCCAGGCGCGCGGCATCGCCCACATCGTCTACGGCGTGAATATCGACGACCTGGGCGACTACCGCCCCGGCCAGAACGCCGCCCGCGAGCATGGAGCCGAGACGCCGCTCGTCGCGGCCGGCCTCCGCAAAGCCGAGATCCGCGAGCTGAGCCGCCTGGCGGGCCTGCCCACCTGGGACCGCCCGGCCTCCGCCTGCCTCAGTTCCCGCATCCCCTACGGCACTCCGGTCAGCATAGAGACCGTGAAGACGGTGGAGGCCGGCGAGGAGGTCCTGCGCGCTCTCGGCTTCCGGCAGTTCCGGGTGCGCTTCCACGGTGAGCTGGTGCGCATCGAAATCGCCCGCGAGGAACTGGAACGGGCGCTTACGCTCGAGATGGCCGCCCGATTGAGCGCCCTGTTCAAGCCCCTGGGCTTCCACTACGTCACCCTGGACCTGGAAGGCTATCGCCAGGGATCCATGAACGAGACGCTGAAGCTCCCGCGCGGCTAACGCTCGCGCCGGCGCGCAAACAGCAGACCCGACCAGGTCTCGTCCACCGCGCAGACCTTGTAGTCCACAAAGCCGGCCGCCAGGCCGAACGCGCGCACTTCCTTCTCACCCAGATCCGACGCCATCGCCGAAGCCTTCTTCGGCCAAACGATCCACAGCCCGCCTCCCTCGGCCAGCGCNNAGAATCCGCTCCGGTCGACGGCCCGCCGCCCGGCCGATCCGCACGCCATCGGGCAGCGCTCCCAAGGTGTTCTCGAATCCCGCCGGCGCTCCCAGCAGGGCCACCTTTTCCCCGGCGCGTATCCCCAGTTTCTTGGGAAGCGGTGTGCCCGAGTAGCCGGCGAACACTCCGGGCGTCACGGGATTCGACGGGGCCTGTGCAAGCGCCCGTTCAAGCGTCGCGGCGATCCCCGGCCAGGCCGTGTAGAAGGCGTCCGGCAGCAATTCCCGCACGCGTTGGGTTTTGAGCGGGTCGTCTGCCTCGACGAAGACCAGCGGCGCCGCTCGCGTCACTTTATGTTGCCGCAGAGCCAGCGCCACGTCGCGCCCTTGCGACGGCGCCCGCCCCAGGTCGACGACCACAGCCTGGGGCGCCCACTCCCGCATCGCGCGCAACTCCGCCGGCCCGAATGCCGCCTGGTATTCGACCTGGTATCCCGCGCCGCGCAGCTCCGCCGCGCGCTCCTCGCCCAGCGTGGCGTTCCAGCAAATCAGCCTGATCCGTTTCATCGAGGGGCGGGAAGCGGCGCCAGCATCTGCTCCTTGCGATAGATCAGCGTGGAGGTGTCGTAGCTCGCGATCTCGAAGCCGTGCCCGTGGACGATGGCGTCGGTGGGGCAGGCCTCCACGCAGTAGCCGCAAAAGATGCAGCGGTTGTAGTCGATGTTGTACACCTTGGCGTAGCGATCCCCGCCGCTGATCCGCTGCGCCTCCGTGTTTTCGGCGGCCTCGATGTAGATGCAGTTCGCCGGGCACGCGGCCGCGCACAAGAAGCAGGCCACGCACTTTTCCAGGCCGTTCTCGTCGCGCTCCAGCACGTGCACGCCGCGATAGCGCTCCTGAAGCCGCGCGGGCGCGTCCGGGTAGCGCTCGGTCACGGGCGGCGACGCCATCTCCTTCAGCGTCACCCCCAGGCCCCTGGCGACTGCCGCGGCCGAGCCCAGGATCTCCTGAATCGTCGGCATCTTTACCCAGCTCCCCCCGGGAGCCTAGTTTTTCGAGCTTCAACCAGGCTGTAATTCGGGAACCCGCTCGTCCGCTCGAAACGTGGCCGCGCCCAGCCGCTGGCCGAGCGCCTCCAAGTCCTTCTTGATGAATCCGCACCAGCTCTGGGAAACAACGCCGTCCGGCTCGATCACAAACAGCGACGGCACGCTGGAGAGCCCGAAGGCGTTGCTGACCGTATAACCGGCCTCCTCGACGAGCGTAGGGAACGTGACGCCGAACTCCGCGTTGAACCGGCGGGTGTCGGCGGCCTTATCCTGCGACACGCCCAGGATGGCTACCCCGCTGCCGCCCTTATGCAGCCGTTCGAGGAAAGGGAACGTCATCTGGCAAACCGGGCAGCTCACTTTGAAGAACGCGAGCAGCACCGGACCGCGCCCCAGCAGAGTCTGGAGCGACTGCTTGCGGCCCTCCAGGTCCATGAGCTGGAACTCCGGCGCGCGCGAGCCCGCCTCGAGCATCCGTGGTTGTTTCCATCCCATAAGACCAGTCTACCGAAAAGCGGGTGCCCCGGAATGGCGGCCTACAGGTCCTTGAGGAGTTGCTGCGCGGCGATCAGGATGGGGTCCCAGACGGGCGCGAAAGGCGGAGCGTAGGCCAGATCGAGTTGTGCCAGGTCTTCCACGCGCATCTGGGTGGTGATGGCCGTGGCCAGGACGTTGATGCGGCCCGCGACGCCATCCCGCCCGATCACCGTGCCCCCTATCAGCCGGCGTGTGCCGCGGTCGGCCACCAGGGTGACGGCGACGGGCTGGCCTTGGAAGTAGCGCGGCTTGCCGGGCGCCTCGACGCGGGCCTCGAGGGGGTCGAAGCCTTCCTGCCGCGCCTGCGCGCCGGAGAGCCCGGTCACGGCCACGCCCAGGCCGCAGACGCCCACGATGCAGGTCCCGGCGACACCGGGGAAGCCTTCCCGCCGGCCGGCCGCATTCGCCCCGGCGACGCGTCCCATCTTGTTCGCCGTGGTGCCCAGCGGCAAGTACACCGGCCGGCCCGTCACCAGGTGGGTGGTCTCGGCGCAATCCCCGGCCGCATAAACGCCCGCAAGGTTGGTCTCCATGCGCTCGCTCAACCGAATGGCCCCGGTCCGTCCCACTTGGATTCCGGCTTCGACGGCCAGCTCGACGTTGGGCTTCCAGCCGGCGGCCAGCACCACCAGGTCGCAAGCCACGCCCGCGACGCTCTCGGGCTCGACCGATTCAACCCGCGTGGCCAGGCGCAGCTCGACGCGGAAGCGCTCCAGGTGCCGCCGCACGAAATCCGTGAGCGCGGCATCGTGGCGGCCCAGTACGTCGCGCTGCGCCTCGAAGACAGTGACCGCCAGGCCGTGGGTCCGTAGCACCTCGGCCATTTCGAGGCCCTGGTAGCCCGCGCCAATTACCACCGCCCGCCGCGGCCGCTTTTCGATCAGAAACGAGCGCAGCCGGCGCGCGTCTTCCAGCCCCGAGAGCGCGAAGACGCCCGGTTCGCCCGCGCCGTCGATGGAGCGGTCCGGCCGGGCGCCGGTCGCCACCACCAGGCGATCGTAGGGCGCCCGCTCGCCACCGGCCAGCGTCACCTGGCGGCGCGAGTGCTCGACCGCCACGACCTCGGCCCCGGTGCGCACGGCGATGTTCCTCTCGCGGCGGAAGTACTCGGGAGTATGCACCACCAGATCCTCGAGGCACCCCACCCGCCCTTCCAGATAGTAGGGCAGTCCGCAGGCGCCCCAGGCCACCGCCGCGCCTTTCTCGAGCACCGTGATTTCCAGGCAAGGATCGCAACGCCGCGCGCGCGCCGCCGCGCTGAGGCCCGCGGCGACCCCTCCGATCACTACCAAGCGCATGGTTCAGTCCGCGGCCAGTCCCGGCCGGCCGCTATTCTTCCTCGTGTTCCTGGACGAAACTCAGTATATCGAAGCGCTTGATCTCGCGATCGGGGAAAAAGCTGTTTACCGCGTCCTGCTCGTCGTTGAAGATCTCGAAGACCGTGGTCAGTTTGGTAAGCACCAGCAGTACGACGTTGCGCCGGTTAAGGTTCTCGAGTTTCAGCTTTCCGCCCAGCCGGCTCACCAGGGTGAAGCCCATCACCATCGCGCCCAGGCCGGTGCTGTCGATGTAGCCGACCTCCTGGAGATTCAGAATGAAGTTCCGGCCCCCGGCGGCGCTCAGCTCCTGCAGCTTGCCGCGCAAGGCGCCGGCCTCATCGCCCACGGTGATGCGCCCGGCCAGATCCAGGATGAGGATGCCCTCGAGTTCTCTCTGCTGCAAGTCCAGGCTCACTGGGATTTCTCCGCCGGAAGAGGCCCGCCGCGCGCGGGGCCCTATTCCGCCGTCTCCTCCGCCAAGTCCTCGCCAGACTCCCCGCCGGCCTTGACCATATAGCCGACCCGGCGAACCGTGTGGATGATCTTCTCGGGCCAGCGGTCGTCGACCTTGGCGCGCAGGTGGCGGATATAGACGTCGACGATGTTGGTCAATCCATCATAGTCCATCTCCCAGACGTGCTCGACGATCAGCATGCGGCTGAGCGCCCGCCCGCTGTTCCGCATGAGGTACTCGAGAATGCTGAACTCCTTGGGCGCCAGCTCGATCGCTTCTCCGCCGCGAGTGACCTTGCGCCGGATGCAGTCCAGCACCAGGTCTCCCACTTGCAGGCGCTCGGGCAAGGGTTGGCCCCGCCGCAGCAGGGCACGGACTCGGGCCAGCAATTCGGTGAACGAGAAAGGCTTGCTCAGATAGTCGTCGGCGCCATGCTCCAAACCCTTGACGCGGTCGTCGACCGCGCCCAGAGCGCTGAGGATCAGCACCGGGGGACTGGTTGGCTGGGCGCGAATCTTCTCCAGAACGCTGAGGCCATCCATGTCGGGCAGCATCAGATCGAGGAGGATGAGATCGTAATCGGCGGCGTGGACCATCTCCAGGGCGGCTGCCCCGTCCCCCGCCGAGTCCACCGCGTAGCCGGCACTATCCAGGCCGCGAGCCACGAATTCCGCGATGCGCTTCTCGTCTTCAATGACCAGTATCCGCATCTGTCCTTCCGAACCGGGAGCCCCTTGGTAGATCCCCCGGAGTGGGCTGATTCACTCGAAACCCTTTACAAGAATGAGGTTACCACAAACGGCAGGGGGTTCTGAAGCTTTCCTAATCTGAGCCGGGTGCCTCCCGCCTCCCCTGCCTGCCCCGATCTGCCCGGGCTGGAGACCGCAGCCTGCCGCACATGGTCGGAACTGCGGCTGGGGCGGTAAAGATCTCACGGGCTTCCGACGATAGAAGACTGCGACATGGATCCCGTCAATCCCCTTACCATCGATCCCAGCCGCGCAGCCAGCCTCCGCGAGGTGCTGGTTGCGCATTTAGCGTGGCTAGAGTTGCGGCCGGGCGGTATCCGCGCCAACCTGACCGACGCCAGTCTCAACGAGGTCAACCTCAATCGCGCCAACCTGCACCGCGCGATCCTGAATGGCGCCGGCTTGACGGGCGCGATCCTGACCGGCGCCGACCTCGGCGGAGCCGTGCTCGAGGGCGTGGACCTCCGGGCGGCCGACCTCTCGCACGCGGATCTCACCGCGGCCGAACTGACCAACGCCAACCTGTGTGGCTGCTTGCTGGCGGAGGCCTGCCTGGCGGAGTCGTCCTTGAGAATGAGCTCCTTTAACGGCGGCAATCTGCGCGAGGTGCGCATGCCCGAGGCCAAACTGCACGAGTGCGACTTCACGGGAGCCCTGCTGCAGTCGGCCGGGATGCATCACATCGCGGCGTTCGAGACAAACTTCTCGCACGCAGATCTCGAAAACGCCCTGCTCTACCATGCCCGCTTGCATCGCTGCCGGTTCACCGGCGCCAATGCCACCGGCGCCAATCTCGGCTCGGCGAAGGTGCAGTACTGCAATTTTCGGGAAGCGGTGCTGAAGGGGGCCAAATTCAGCCGCGCGGATCTCAGTGGAAGCGATTTCTGCCGCGCCATGATGGCCGGCTGCGACCTGCGCGAAACCAAGCTGGCGGCGACGGATTTCAGCGGCGCCGTGCTGACTGGCGCGCTGTTCACCGACGCCCAGACGTTCACGGCCGACTTGCGCAACGCCAACCTGCAAGGCGCGCGGGGCCTCACCGCGGCCCAGCTCTTACGCGCCAGGACCGACGACCGCACTATCCTGCCCAGCGGCAAATCCGGCCCCTTCGTCAAAGGCGTGGGATCGGAACGGTCGTACTAGCCCGCTACCGGGACTATTCGGCGGAGGCGCGCGCCCGCCGCCCGAGGAAGAAGTACCAGCCCAGCGAAAAACCCAGCAAGCGCCAGTTCTGCCAGCGCGTTCGGGCCACCGACAGGAACAGCATCAGCGCGATCAGACCGCTGGCGGCGGCTATCGTCTGCCCTACCGTCAGGCCATCTTTCCAAAACCACAGCCAGCGTCCGTAGATCAGCTCGATGTGCACCCAATACACCAGCAGCGAGGTCACGCCGAACTGCCGCACCCAGCTCCAACGGCCTTCCGAATTGCGCGTCCAGAGATACGCGAACGCGAGCAGCAGCAGCATCGCACCGACCTTGATCGAGACCTGCCAGGGGCTGTCCAGCCAAAACTCGGACTTGGTATAGACGGAAGCCCCGAACCCAGCCATCGACTGGCCCACCACGACAAAGCCCAGCCCCAGCAGCGCTCCCCACTGCGCCGCGCGGTCCAACTGGTCCTTGCCGAGCAGCCGCAGGATGCTGCCCGCACTCAGGCCGAAGGCCACGTAGGCGGCCCATGGAAAGAAGCCGAAGGACAGGTAGTCCGGCGCCACATAGCTCTTGACGACCGAGGGCGCCCAGGACCAATCCAACTGGGAGACCACCGGGGAGAGGGCCGCGATGGCCACCCCCAGCACCGCGCAGAGCCGCACCCGGTCGGCCGTCGAAAACACGGCCATCAGCGACATCACGGCCACCGCCAAACCCATGCAGTTCAGAATGTCCACCTTAAGCAGGTCGGTCCAGGGGCTGTTGGGCAGGCCGAACACCCAGAGTTGAAGGCGGAACAGGAACGCGACCCCGAGCAGGTATCCAGCCCGGCGCAGACCGGCCAGCACGCGCGCCGGCGCCGCCAGTCCCTTCTTTTCGCCGCTGTGCATCAGGAACGCCAGCGTCATTCCCACCAGGAACAGAAATGCCGCCGGTGGCATGCCGCCGGCAAACTGCGAGATCGTGTACGGGCCGCTATCGCGCAGTTCCGGCTTGGTGAAGGCGTTGAAGGCGTGCCCCTGGAGCATGATGATGGCCGCCAGCCCGCGCGTCCAGTCCAGGAACTCGAGCCTGCCCGTGTTGGGTTTCCGTTCCGATGCCACTGTGCCGCTACCCCCCCTGCTTCTGCGGACGTTCCGGTTTCGTGCCCGGCGGCAGCACCAGGCGGAACTCGCTGTCCGGCAGTCCCGGCTTCACATTCACATCCCAGTAAAGCACAAGATTGTAGTTGCCTCCCGGTTTCAGAAACTTCTGCTGCACCGGGTAGCCTGCGTCCAACGGAATCCAGAGGTCGATCCTGACAATCTGCTCCTGCATCTTCTTGGCTTTGGGAACCAGTTCCAGCCGGGTGGTCTTCCTTCCTCCAACCGAGTCTTCCCCGCCAACTTTCACGGTGTAGTTCTGCGCCAGTTCCTTTCCGGAGCTGCCGAAACCCAGCAGCAGGAACTGATCCACCAGCGAGCGCTCCTCGCCCAGATCGTAGATCTGGACGGTCTTCAGCTTCGGGTAATAGACCTGGCCTTCGCTCCCCCGAAGACCGAACGCGCGCGCGTCCTCTCCCGTGATCTCCCCGCGCATTTCAATCTTGCTGCCGGATCGCTTCAGCCAGAGCGAGCCAACCTCCGCGCTGAGATCGTCCAGCACCTGGGTGTAGGTGGTGTTCCTGAACTTGGCGGTCATCTGCCCGAAGCCCCTGGCTTCCAAATCCATCCGGAGCAGCACCTTGTCGAGAGGCTCGGCTCCCAGCGCCACGCCCAGCAGGCCGGTCAGACCAAGCAACGCGCCGATCACTCTCACTCTGTCTTCTCCTAAACGATGAACTCCGGCATACGGAGGTTACAGAAATCGCAACCGAAATCCCGATCCCGGCTCAGGGGTGTGTAAACACCATGTAACCTTTGATTTCCTTTTCCGAGTCGAAGACCGGCTCGATTCGCACCGCGGCCGGCTTCTCCCCGGCCAGTCGCTTCAGGATCTCGCGGGCCTTGCCCAGGCGCTGGTCCACGGGAACTCGCGCCAGCAGTTCCGGCTCGATCCAGAAGACATTGGCGCCGTGCTCGGCCGGCAGCAAAGCGATACGGGTGGTCCGCGGGATGCGCGGCTGGTCGTGAAACCACTCGCGCGGGGTCAGGAACAGAAACCCTAGAATCAGCCCGACCATGATGTCGTACTGCCACGAGGCGCGGGGATAGTCCCACAGAATCAGGCGCTTGATGGCAGTCAGGACGCGGCCCACCATAAAACTCTAGTGTACCGCCTCCGCGCCCCGATGCGCTAAGATGCCCCTATGGCCAAAGCTAAAGGCATGTTCGAGGTGAAATGCCCGTGCTGCCACGCGGATCTGAAAGTCGACCCCGAAACGCAGGCCGTCATCACCTTCCAGGAGGCGGTCAAGCCGCCGCCCATCGAGGACCTGGCCGCTGCGGTCCAGCGGCTCAAGGGCGACGCCGGCCGCCGCGAGGAAGCCTTCCAGAAGTCCTTCGAAGCCGAAAAGAAGAGCAGCCAGGTGCTCTCGAAGAAGTTCGACGAGCTGCTGAAGAAGGCCAAAGAGAGCCCGCTCGAGCCTCCGCCGCGGCGGGACATCGACCTGGACTAGGCCCAAGGCCCCATTGCCCGCCCGCGGGGAATCAGGCGGCGGACAAGTTCTCCACGTGCCAGAGATCGTACTGAACCTGCTGGTTAAGCCAGCTTTCGGAACTGGTGTTGAAGGCGATCGATAGACGGACCGCCATCTCCGGGCTGATGCCCGCTCGCCCGTTGAGAATGCCCGCGCGGCGTCGCTCACGGGGACGAAGGCGGCTAGGGCGTGTTACGACCAACCGCGATGCTCCGGTGGGGCATGCTTTAGCTTGCCGATGCAGCGCTTGACCATGGCCAACCGTCAGGCGTAGCCGCCAGCCCTGCCGAAACCGGGTTCTCTTCGATATATGCCACGATGCGCTGGAACTCCCTCTCATTTCTGACCCAATGGTCGTAGGACTCATGCTGCCAGAAGGGTTTTCCCGTCCGGCCCAACAACTGGTTCGCCTCCCTCGCCGTGCTCCCTTTGATCCAATGCGTTACTTGGGGCATCGGCACGTGCGGCAGGATCAACAGGTGCACATGGTTGGGCATGACCACCCAGGCCTGCAACTCATAGAGGTTCCGGCTCGCGCCCGCGCGAATGACTTCCACTACCTGCCGCGCGACTCGTGTATCGCTCAGCCATCGGTGCCCGGGGCTCCGGGCCAGCGCACGATCCTGTGCGGCGAACGCGTGGCCCGGAGTCGCATAAGCGACATCGGCTGGCGCAACGGGCACTGATCCATGCAGCCGCCACGTCACAAACAGATACCTGCCATCCGGGTGAAAATGCGGCAACCTTCTTCGATACTCGGCCAATGGATGTGTAGATCGCTCTTGAAAGCAGTCCTCCGAGCGTTCAGAGGTTCTCACATTTTCGATGGGTTGAAGGCAAGCTGAAGCATGCCCCACCAACACAATCAGCCCTGCGATTTCTCCAGCGCCTGGTCCAGATCCCAAAGTATGTCGTCGAGGTCTTCCAGGCCGATGGAGATGCGCACCATGTCGGGCGTCACGCCGGCGGCTTCCTGCTCGGCGGCCTTCAACTGCTGGTGCGTGGTCGAGGAGGGATGGATCACCAGGCTGCGCGCGTCGCCCACGTTGGCCAGGTGCGAGAAGAGTTTCACGTTGTCGATGAACGCGCGGCCCGCGTCGTAGCCGCCCTGAATCCCGAAGGAGAAGACCGCGCCGCCGCCCTTGGGCACATACTTTTGCGCCAGTTCGTAATACGGGCTGGAGGGCAGCGACGGGTACTTCACCCACTTCACCAGCTTGTGGCTCTCGAGATGTTTCGCCACCGCCAGCGCGTTGGCCACGTGGCGCTCCATGCGCAGGCCCAGCGTCTCGATGCCTTGCAGGATCAGGAACGAATTGAACGGGCTGATGCAAGTGCCCATGTCGCGCAATCCCTCGACGCGCGCGCGGACGATGTAGGCCAGGTCCCCGAAAGTCTCGACGTAGCGCATGCCGTGATAGGCCGGCGAAGGCTCGGTCAATTGCGGGAAATTGCCCTCCGCCCAGGCGAACCGGCCGCTATCGACGAGGATGCCGCCGATCGAGTTTCCGTGCCCGCCCATGAACTTGGTCAGCGAGTGCACCACGATGTCCGCGCCGAAATCGATCGGCCGGCACAGGTACGGCGTGGCGAAGGTGTTGTCGATCACCAGCGGGATCTTGCGCTCGTGCGCGATGGCGGCCACCGCCTCGATATCCAGCACGTTGCCGCGCGGGTTAGAGATGGTCTCGCCGTACAGGCACTTAGTCTTCGGCGTGATGGCCTTGCGGAAATTCTCCGGGTCGTCCGGTTCGACGAACGTCACCTGGATTCCCATCTTGCGGAAGCTGACGTCAAACTGCGTGTAAGTGCCGCCATACAGCGTGCAGGCAGCCACCATCTCGTCGCCGCATTCGAGCAGGCTCGAGAGGGCGATGAACTGCGCCGCCTGCCCGCTAGAGACCGCTAGCGCCGCCACGCCGTTCTCGAGCGAAGCCACGCGCTCCTCCAAGACCGCCGTGGTCGGGTTCCCGATGCGCGTGTAAATGTTGCCCGGTTTCTCCAGCGCGAACAGCGCCGCCGCGTGGGCGCTGTCTTCGAAGACGTACGAAGTGGTCTGGTAGATGGGCACAGCGCGGGCGCCCGTCGTGGGTTCCGGCGTGTAGCCGGCGTGCAATGCGCGTGTGTTGAATCCGAAATCGCGTTTCTGGTCTGTCATGGTTTTCACCGTTTGTAACCGATCTTGCGCAGCAGGCCGTGCCGCCACTGAACGTCCTTCTCTGCCTCGACACCTTTGGGCGAAACTCCGTCGATCACTCCCAGCACGCCCCGCCCCTGCTCGGTTTCCGCCACCACCACTTCCACCGGGTTGGCCGTGGCGCAGAAGATCGAGCACACTTCCGGCACATCCTTGATGCGGCCCAGCACGTTGATGGGATAGCCCTTGCGCAGCGCGATGACGAACAGGTGGCCGGCGCCGATGGCCGCCGCGTTGCGGATCGCGAGCTGTTTCAGGCCTTCGTCGTTGCCCTCCGCCCGTGTCAGGCAGTCGCCCGAGGCCTCGTTGAACGCGATGCCGAACTCCATCTGCGGCGCCGTGTTCACGATCGCCTCGTAAAGGTCCTCGACGCTCTTGATGAAATGCGTCTGCCCGAGAATCAGGTTGCCCTCCTCGGGCACTTCCAGCCGAATCGTTTTCAAGTCCATGGGAACTTCCAGGATACTAACTCCCTCCGCCGCCGTCCATCGCAGTATCATTGATTTGAACGGCGGCTATGGACACCCAGCCTGCGGCGGCGCGCGCGGTGCTCGCGAGGGACGCGATCCTTTCCTCGTTGCGCGAAAGGATGATCGCCTTCGCGGCATCTCGTATATCGAGGGATGCCGCCGAGGACCTGGCGCAGGAAGTGCTCCTGCTGCTGCACGAGAAATACGGCCAGGTGGAGCGGTTGGAGGAACTGCTCCCCCTCTCGTTGCGCATCCTGAGGTTCAAGATGATGAGCCAGTTCCGGAAATCGCATCGCCGGGGAGAATATTCGCAGGTCGCCGTGGACGGCCTTCCGCTGGCCGGTTCCGACCCGACTCCGGAGGCTCAGCTCGCCCGGAAAGAGGCCACCCAGCGCCTCACCGCCGCCATTGCCCGCATGGGCGCGCGCTGCAAGGAACTCTTCCGCCTGAAACTCCAGGGAATGACCTTTCCAGAGATTCAGGTCCGCTTGGGAGCCGGCTCCATCAACACCATCTATACCTGGGATTTCCGTTGCCGCAAGCAGCTTCTGGAATCGATGGGGGGCGGGTGGGAGCGCCAGCCATGAAGCGCGAAGACATCGAGAAGCTGCTCGGAGGTTACGCGACCGGCACCCTCACCGGCGAGGAGCGGCAGGCGCTGTTCGAGGCCGCGCTCACAGACCAGGCGCTGTTCGAAGCGCTGGCCGGAGAGGAAGCGCTCAAGGAGTTGCTCGAGGATCCGCACTGCCGCCGGGAAATCGAGCAAGCCCTCCGCGACCAGCCACGCGGGTTCCTCGATCGAGTCACCGGCTGGATGCGCCAGCCGCGAGTCTGGGCGCTGGCCGGCACGCTGGCGGTNNTGGCCCAGCGGCAGCCGCCGCCGGCCCAGATCGCAGCCACTCCCGCGCCGCCGCAGCAGCCGGCCGCTGGCATCGAAGCCCGGCCGATGGCGCGGGCGATGCCGCCCGTGACCGCGCCAGCACCTCTGGCGGGGCGTGCCGACAATCTGGCCCTCTTGAAGCGCGCTGATGAGCCCCAATCGCTCGCCGCCCGGCTCGCCGTTCCGCCGCCACCGTCACTGGCCGCTCCGGTCGCTCAGAGCATTCCCGAAGCGCGGGCGCCGATGAATCAGGCCGCCCCTCCGCCGCCTGCTTCCAAAGCTGCGCAACAGCAGCAGACGGGGGGCGTGGGTGGCTACCAGAGCCGTGTCGCTCAGCGAAGCGCTGCCCAATCCGTGATCGTAACCGCGGAGTCCGGCGAGGTCGACAAAAAGATCCAGGATGCCGAGGTAAACTCGCGTGCATCCATGAACCAGAGTCGGCGCCAGGCCGCGCTCCAACTAACTTACAAGCTCCTGGCTCAAGGCCGCGACGGCCAGTTCGCCGAAGCGAAGCTCAAGGATCAACAGGCGCCCGGCGCGCCGCTTCGCGTGAACCTGGAAGCGAACCAGGCGGGTTACCTCTATGTGAGCGGCGCCCGCGGACTTCTGCTCTCGACTCAGGCCGTGCCAGGAGCCAACTACGTCGTCGAACCGAGCCCGGAGGACCGCAAGCTTACCGTCGTCCTTTCCCGCTACCCGGTGGCCATCCCGCCTCCCGCCCAGGCTCCCGCGCGCACCTTCCGCGCGAAACAAGCGCCGAACACGGACGATTTGGTGGTGGTCGAGATCGATCTCAACCGCCCCTGACAATTCCCGAAACGGTTTGCCGCCGCCCCGTTCGGTTCCCACTGTGCTTTAGTGGATGAATGGACTCCGAGGCGGTCCTCGAGCACATCACCCGGCTGCCCCACGCGCGCGCGAACTTCAAGCAACTGGTTCGCGAGCTGGGGGCGCGCGGCGCAGCGCGCGAGGAACTCGAGAGCGCCCTGGCGCGCCTCGCCGCGAGCGGCGACCTGATCGAATTGCGCGGCGGGCAGTACGTCGCCACCAGCCAATCCCGCGAATTCGCTACCGGCCGCCTCCAGATGCACCGCGATGGCTACGGCTTCCTGATTCCCGATCTCCCGCGTGAGGGCCTGCGCGGCGACGTCTTCATTCCCCCCAGCTCCGCCGACCACGCCATGCACGGCGACCGCATTCTGGTACGCATCGGACGCACCGGCGCCGACGGCCGGGCCGAGGGCGAGATCGTTCGAGTCCTGACACGCGCGCACCCAACCTGCGTCGGCGAGTTCCGCGTGCGCGCCAACGGCAACTTCGTGGTGCCCCACGACGAACGCATACAGCAGTGGATCGAGATTCCTCCCGGGCTGGAGACGCCTCCGCCCGGCTCGGGTGGCGACCGGATTGGCGTGCGCCCGCACGAGATCAAAAGCCCCGCCGATTTGGACGGCATGATCGTCAACGTCGAGTTGCTCGAGTTCCCCGAGGCGCGCAGCAACGCCGTCGGGCGCGTGACCGAGATCCTCGGTTTCCCCGAAGATTTCGGCGTGGACGTCGAGATCGTCATTCGCAAGCACCACCTGCCCCACCATTTTCCCTCCGAGGTGATCGAGCAGGCCCAGAGCTTCTCCAGCTCCATCCGCGCCGACGAACTCGCCGGCCGCACCGATTTCCGCGGCATGGACGTGGTGACCATCGACGGCGAGACCGCGCGGGATTTCGACGACGCAGTATGGGTGGACCAGGCCCCCAACGGCAATTACCTGCTGCACGTGCACATCGCCGACGTGGGCCATTACGTCCGCCCGGGCACGCCCATCGACGCCGAAGCNNGAGCTTTCCACCGAGCTTTGCTCGCTCACGCCGCGGCAGGACCGGCTGGTGCTCTCGGTGCTACTCGAGCTCGATCACCACGGCGATGTGGTCTCCCAGGAGTTCCTGCGCGGAGTCATCCGCAGCATCGAGCGCATGACCTACACCAACGTTCACCTCTTGCTCGAGGGCGATGCGGGCCAGCGCGAGCG
>PMEV01000294.1:6679-6902 GCA_003154855.1 Bryobacterales bacterium | reverse complement strand
GTATCGTAGACCGTGGCGGGATAACCCAGCCAGTCGCGCACCTGGCTGCGCAGGTTGGAGGTCAGCAGGAAGCCGTGGGCCTGCAATTCGCGGGCATTGGCGGTGCTGGGATTGAACTTGGGCCAGACCGAGATCATCACGTGCGCGTGCTTCTCGTGGATGGCCTTGATCCAGGCATTCGGATCCGGGAAGCGGGAGGCTTCGAACTGGTGCGAACCCCAGG
>PMEV01000294.1:278-6603 GCA_003154855.1 Bryobacterales bacterium | reverse complement strand
AGGGTATCGGCCGACTCGATGTCCCATTCCAGGCGGATCGGGTAACGGCGGCCGCCTTCGAGCGGGACGATGGCCTGGTCATAGGTGGTCAGCCAGGCTTGCCGCCAATGATCGAAGACCGGGCGGTTATCGATCCATAGCTTCACGCCGCCGTTCGCGTAAGTTTGGAACTGATAGTCGCCGCTGACCGGGGNNCGCAATCCAACCCTGCCAGCGCCGGCTCTTGGGCGTGGGGGAAGGGGCGAGCGGGTCCACTTGCACATCCGAAGTGAAAGACGGCGGCGCGGAGCCATCCAGCGGTTGGACGGTGAGGCCGCCCTGCTGGCCGGTCGAGTCGAAGAGGTACTCGGGCGGAATCGGCTCGAAGGGACGCANNACGATGTTGGTGTTGTGCTGCCAGAGGTCGAGGTCGTAGCCTTTGATGTCCAGGTTATTGAGCTGGCGCTGGCCGAGGCCGAAGAGAGATTCGCCGGCGTGTTCCGACCAGCGCTGGCGCACGTGCCAGGTCCGCTCGCCCTGAACGTCGGCGGGTTCCATGATGCGGCCGCCCGGGACCTCGCTCGATATGGGCTGGCCGGCGGGATCGAGGAAGCGGACGGCGCCGGTGCGGCGGTCCACCACCACCTGCATTCTGGCGGTAGTGAGGATGACGCTGGTTTCCGTGCTGCTCAGCTTCCAATCCGGCGCGGGGCCGGCGGTTGGGACCACGTCGATGATGGGGCGATTGAAGAAGCCCGGGTCCTTGGCGAAGGCCACCCGGACGATGTTGTCCGCGCGCATCTGGATTTGCAGCAGACCGGCGGGTTGCTTGAGCAGAACGCCATCCGGCAACCGGGTTAGCTCCTGCTGGGCGGCGAGCACGGGCAGAAGCAGGAATAGGAAGAGCCAGGGAGCTCGGCGGGGAAGAAGGGCAAGAGTTGGCGTGTGGATCATGGGAGCCTCACTCGGGAGCATCTTCTAGCATATCCGAACAGGCGGCCCATTGCCCTCCTGCGAATCGGCTACTATGGGAGCACATGGGCATCGACGAAAGTCTGACTTGGGAGATCGTCCGGCGAGTACTCGCGGTGGCCAGGGCGGAGCGGATCATTCTGTTCGGTTCCGCGGCAGCGGGGACGATGACCCCCGACAGCGACATCGACCTGCTGGTGGTCGAACGGACGCCCCAAGACACCCGCAAGATGAGCGTGATCGTCGGCGACGCCCTGCGCGGCCTCGGCTTCCCGTTCGATGTGGTCGTCATGGCAAGCGAGAGATTCGAAGAAACCAAGGATTTGATCGGCGGGCTAGCCTATCCCGCCGACAAGTACGGCCGGGTGATCTATGAGGCCCCTTGAGGAGGCCAAACGCGATCTTACCCGTCAGTGGGTGCTCCGGGCGGAAAAGGACTTCCGCTTGGCGGAGCATCTCGTGGCGGAAGGCTGCCAGTATCCCGAAGCCATAGGCTTCAGCTGCCAACAGGCAGCGGAGAAGTTCCTCAAGGCGTTCCTCGTGCTCCACCAAACTGGCTTTCCGAAGACACACAACCTGGGTGAACTTCTTGACTTGGTGGCGGGCATCGATCCCGCTCTCGCGGAGACCCTGCGGGAACTCACGGCGCTGAATCCGTACGGTGTCGAGTACCGATATCCGAGCGATTTTCCGGAGATGATGCCCTCCGATGCCCAAGCGGCGTTCCAACTCGCTCAACTTGCGCGCGATGGCCTGATGCCCCGACTCGCCTCCCTTGGGGGAGCTCCGCCGCCCGGCCCAGAGTGAATCGCAGTCTCAGCTCGCGATTCTGCGCCGGCTTCGAACGGCGATCCCGACGAGGCCGATTCCCAAGAGGAGCAGAGTGCCGGGCTCGGGAACGCTGGGGCCGCCCGCTCCGAAACCAGTCACGAGACCGTATCCCGAGTTGCTGCCGCAATCCGGACACCAGCGGGAAAATTGGCCGGAGTCGAACTCAGCGTCAAAAAGGGTATAAGTCCCGCTCAGGGGGCCACCTCCGCTGGAGACGAGCACGGTAAGCTCAAGGTTCCCCGCGGTTGGATCATAGAGGAAAGGAGTCCCCGAAAAAGTGAGGGTGCTTCCGAACGGAAAGCTCCCGCCGTCCAGGGCGCCGGTAGCGAACAAAACATCTCCGCCCGGAATGGTGCCGTCAGGAACGGATTGGCCGGTCACCGCCAGGTAGATCGAGTAATCCATCTGGCCAATTCCCTGCGACGCGCCGTCGTTTTGATACGTGTTGAAGAAACTGATGGAACCGATGTCGATGGCGCCCGAGAAGGCGCCGCTGTTGTAGATTTGCTGGTAGTTGCCGGGGTATATGTCCGGGGCACTCCACGGAATGGTGTTCCCGCTGTTGGCCGTTCCGAGGGTTATGTCCGCCTGCAGCAGACCACCAAAACATGAAACAAGGACTACAAACTGAAGTAGCTTCTTCATCACATATTCCTCCCTGCACTAGAGTGTAGCCGAGGCATGACGCGAGTACAAGAGGAAAGATCATTTCACGAGGACGATTGGAGTTGCGCTCGTACTATACGTCCTAGGACCCGGATATCCAAGTTGATCGACGAAGAGCTTGACCGGCGAGGTCGCAACCGCACATCGATTCGACGAGATCCGATCCTGCCCGCGTAAGTTTCGAATTGCGTGAGAGCTATTCCGCTTCGAAGCTCTCGATGTCGCCGGCTTCGGTGAGGCCGCCGGAGTAATGGAGCCGGGTCTCTTCCGCGTAGCCGTCGATGCTGTCGACGGGCGGAACTTCGGTTTCCCGCGATAGCGCGAGGAAGAGAGCGGGTCCGTGTTGGAGATGGGGGCGGCTACGAGCAGGTACGGATCCAACGAGCGCCCGCAGACCGCACGATGACCAGTTGGTTGCGAAAGTCCCGATCCGCGGCCTTTTCGAGGAACGGCAGCAGAAGCGCAAGGATGTTCCCCGTTGTCGTCGGGCTGGCCTTGATCCGGATCACCCCGGGATGCGCCGAGAGGGGCAGTATGGCCCAGTCGCCGAAGTGCTCATCCAGCGTTACCAGAAGTCTGCCTTCGTCGACGGCGCGTCGAAGGATCGCATCGTCCGCCGCCGAGGCCAGGCCAACGTCGCTTACTCTGATCGCATCGTGGCCGAGGGCGCCCAGGGCGCGCGCAACTCCCTCGTCGAGCATCTGGTCGAGGAGCAAACGAAGCCGCTTCACGCCCGTTCCGGTTCGAGTTCCGTATGCTCGATGACCGAATGACAGTAGCGAAGTACCGCCGTGATCGTGTCGCGGGTGAGTTCCGGGTACTTTCCGAGCACCGCCTCCACCGACCCGGACTCCGCCAATTGATCGAGAATCACCGTAATCGGGATACGGGTACCCGCGACCACCGGCTTCCCGTTGCAACGCCGCGGATCGATTTCAATTTGCCGATTCATAGCGCAGCCCGCCTCTTGCGCGCGCCTTACCTGTGAGCATTCTACCACGGCGATCATGGGGCAGGCCGAAGCCAGCCCTGCGTGAGTTTCGAGTCGTGTGAGAGCTATTCCGCTTCGAAGCTCTCGATGTCGCCGGCTTCGGTGAGGCCGCCGGAGTAATGGAGCCGGGTCTCTTCCGCGTAGCCCTCGATGCCGTCGGCGGCCGGGACTTCGGTTTCCTGCATCAGCTCCTCTTCCAGGTCCTCGCCCGCGATCTTCACGCGGCGGTAGTACTCCATGCCGGTGCCGGCCGGGATGAGCCGGCCCATGATCACGTTCTCCTTNNTCGTTCTCTTCGCGGAACCGGAACTTGTCGACCACCTCTTCGGGGAGGAATTCGGTGTCGCCGATCTCTTCCACGCGGACCCAGCGCATCATCTGGCGCACGATGGTCTCAAGGTGCTTGTCGTTGATGTTGACGCCCTGCAGGCGGTAGACCTCCTGGACTTCGTTCACCAGGTACTTCTGCAATTCGGTCTCGCCGAGGACGCTCAGGATGTCGTGCGGGTTGCGCGGGCCGTCCATGAGCGGATCGCCGGCCTTGATGCGCTCGCCTTCCTGCACGTTGATGTGGATGCCGCGCGGCACCAGGTACTCGCGCTCCTGGCCGTCGTCGCCGCGGATGATCACCTTGCGCTGGCCCTTGGTGACGTCGCCATATTTCACGGTGCCGTTGATTTCCGCGATGATGGCCGTCTCGCGCGGCTTGCGCGCCTCGAAGAGCTCGACCACGCGCGGCAGGCCGCCCGTGATGTCCTTGGTCTTGGTGGTGGCGCGAGGAATCTTGGCCAGCACGTCGCCGGCGTGGACCTCCTCGCCATCCTTCACGGTCAAGTGGGCGTGGGTGGGCATGAGGTAGCGCTTATCTTCGCTGCGCCCTCCGCCCGCGGGCTTCACCACAATGGTCGGCATGCGCTTCTCGTCGGGCGAGTCGGTGACCACCCAGTGCGACATGCCGGTAATCTCGTCCATCTGCTCCTGGAAGGTGATGCCGTCGATCAGGTCCCGGAAATGGACCACGCCGCTGACTTCGGTGAGGATCGAGAAGGTGTAGGGGTCCCACTCGAGCAGGACGCCGTTGGCTCGCACTCGCGCGCCGTTTTCGACGCGCAGCTTGGCGCCGTAGACCACCTGGTAGCGCTCCTTCTCGCGGCCTTTCTCGTCCACCACCGCCAGGATGCCGATGCGGTTCATGGCCACCAGGTCGCCCACCTTGTTGCGGACGGTGGCGATGTTGAGGAACTTGGCGAAGCCGTCGCTCTTGGTGTCCTGAGTGGACTGCTCGCTGACCCGGGTGGCCGCGCCGCCGATATGGAACGTGCGCATGGTGAGCTGCGTGCCCGGCTCTCCGATGGATTGGGCCGCGATGACGCCCACCGCCTCGCCCCGCTCGACGAACCGGCCGGTGGCCAGGTTGCGCCCGTAGCAGAGCTGGCAGACGCCGCGCTTGGATTCGCAGGTCAGCACGGAGCGGATCTTCACGCGCTCGATGCCCGCCGCTTGAATGGCCGCCGCCAGATCCTCGGTGATCTCGTTATTGACGGCCACGATCAGGTTGTCTTCGTAGTCCCGCTGGTCTTCCAGGGCCACGCGGCCGACGATGCGGTCGCGCAAAGCTTCGATGATCTCGCCCGATTCGACGATCGGCTCGACGTAGATGCCGTTGACGGTGCCGCAATCGTCCTGGGTAACGATGACGTCCTGGGCCACGTCGACCAGGCGCCGCGTGAGGTAGCCGGAGTCGGCGGTCTTCAAGGCGGTATCGGCCAGGCCCTTGCGGGCGCCGTGCGTCGAGATGAAGTACTGCAACACGTTGAGGCCCTCGCGGAAATTGGCCGTGATGGGGGTCTCGATGATGTCGCCGGAGGGCTTGGCCATCAGGCCGCGCATGCCGGAAAGCTGCCGGATCTGCTGCTTGCTGCCGCGGGCGCCGGAGTCCGCCATGATGTAAATCGGGTTGAGGTAACGGCCGGTGCGGTCGTCCTCCTCCATCACCTTGAACATCTCCTCGGAGACGCGCTCGGTGACCTTGCTCCAGACCTCGATGATCTTGTTGAGGCGCTCGCCGTTGGTGATGGCGCCCTCGATGTACTGGTTCTGGACGGCGATGACCTCGCGCTCGGCCTCTTTTACCAGCGCCTGCTTCTGCTGCGGCACCACCATGTCGTCGATGCCGATGGAAATGCCGGCCCGCGTGGCGTAGTAGAATCCCAGATCCTTGACCTTATCGAGCATCTGCACGGTGATCGGCAGGCCGAACTTCAGGTAGGCGTACTGCACGAGCTGGGTGAGGCCCTTCTTCTTGAGGAGGCCATTGATGAAGGGCATCTCGTCGGGGAGCGCGTCGTTGAAAATCACGCGGCCGACGGTGGTTTCCATGTCCACCTTGTTGTACTCGGCCGGCTCGGTGTGCATCACGTTCTGGTTGTCGAAGGCCTTGCCGAGATCGATGACCCGGCCGGTGAAGCGCAGCTTGATGGGGGTGAGGGTCTCGACTTCGCCCATCTCGAGCGCGATCAGCACGTCCTCGACCGAGGCGAATTTCTTGCCTTCGCCCTTGGTGCCGGGGCGCGCCTTGGTGAGGTAGTACAGGCCCAGCACCATGTCCTGGGTGGGGACCGCGATGGGCGCGCCGTGGGCCGGCGACAGGATGTTGTGGGAGGCCAGCATCAGCGTGGAGGCCTCGATCTGGGCTTCCGGCGAGAGCGGGATGTGAACGGCCATCTGGTCTCCGTCGAAATCCGCGTTGAACGCGGTGCAGACCAGCGGGTGAATGCGGATGGCCTTGCCCTCGACCAGCACCGGCTCGAAAGCCTGAATGCCCAGGCGGTGCAAGGTGGGAGCGCGGTTGAGCAGAATGGGATGGTCCTTGATGACCTCTTCGAG
>PMEV01000294.1:0-213 GCA_003154855.1 Bryobacterales bacterium | reverse complement strand
AGCAGGTTCTGGCGGAAGCGCCCCTGCTTGCCCTTGAGGTTGTCGGAGAGGGATTTCAGCGGCCGGTTGTTGGCCCCGCGCAGGACGCGGCCGCGGCGGCCGTTATCGAAGAGCGCGTCCACCGCTTCTTGCAGCATGCGCTTCTCGTTGCGCACGATCACGTCGGGGGCGTGCAGCTCGATGAGCTTCTTCAGGCGGTTGTTGCGGTTGATG
>PMEV01000211.1:1417-12911 GCA_003154855.1 Bryobacterales bacterium | reverse complement strand
GGGCGTAAGGAAAACTCTCGAGGGGGACGTCGCGCACACTAAACCTGCATGGGCGGTTCCAGAAGGCTCGGCATCATTGGACCAACCGCCCCGCCCGGCCGCCCCTAGCCTCGGGGCCGCCGGGTGCGTGAATACGTGAACGGATCGGACTAGGCTCGCCGGCGACGCGCCGCGAACCCCAGCAGAATCAGCCCTCCGCCAACTAGCGTCATGCTGACGGGCTCAGGAACCGAGGATCCGCTGCCCTCCAACGTGAACGCCATGTCGTACAGGAGTTCGCTGCGGGTGCCGAGGAAATCCTGATAGGAGATGCCATCCCCACCGGTTCCCGTAGACCAGCCCCACTGAGGCGGGAATCCGAGGGTCGGCACGACAGACAGCCAGTAGGTCGTCCCGGCAGCCGCCGGGAACGGCGTCGTCAGCGACACATCGTAAGTGTACGCGGGGAAGCCGCTGTAATTGCCGAGGAAGGCCTCGCCACCGGTTGTATTGATGTTGAAGGAATACAGCAACGAGTCCGGCTGACCGGCGTTGTCGGAATAGAACATGACGTCCCAGGACGTGATTGGCCCTTGGGTCGCCGGATAGTAATACTCGCCCGTCCAGAGGACTTCGTTGATGCTGCTGTTTCCGGCCAGTGTGAAGTTGTCGTAGACCTCGGCGAAGAGGCCAAAACCGTTACTATCGTTTTGAGACGAGAGTGCGTTACCTGTGCCGTCGAAGGGCTGGTTGTAGAGTATGCCAGCCGAAAGCGCACCACCGCTTAGCAGTGCGACGAAGCAAAAAACAAGAAGCGATCTAGAGAACACAGTGATTCCTCCTCCGCGGGGGACCAGCCCCCGCTCACAATTGTCACAAAATCGAGTATACGTGGCCTCTCGCCACGGGACAAGAGGTGTCGTTCAGATGTGAGTACTGGTACCCCACCTCGGAGCGGGGAGCCCCCTTGCCACCGGGCCAAAGACGACGCCGACGCCGGGCGGAGCCTGTCGTGCAGCTTCCAGTTGCGCCTGCGGATCGGGAATCGCACGGGGACACTCCGGGCGATGTCGTACCAGTGTCGAACTCAGCCGGCGGCAGGTGAGTCCCCCGGCTTTTTTCACTGGAACAGCAGCACCCCGCCGCCGGCGTCGAAGCCGGTTCGCGTTCCCGGCCCGGATGATTCGTTCCGCAGCTTCAAAGCCANNGCCGCGCACGGCGTGACAAGGGTGGCGCCAGCGACATCGAAGGCCGCTGAACGGGCACGCTGCTCGACGCTGTTTTGGCTGGGCGCTGAGGGTGCGGGCTAGCCCGCAATACAAAGGGCGCCACAGCGGGCGCCCCTGGAGGACATCGGTTACATAGCTAGTGGGTTGCGGATTGGGTTTCTCTCCGATTCTTGTCCCGCGGAGCGATAATAGTCGTCACCCGTTGTGAAAACCGATTCCAACCCGCCCTCCCGCAAGCGCGTCATCTTCGTGCGCATTCTGCGCTGGATCGCGGCGGTGGTGCTGGCGTTCTATGCGACGATCGCGCTGGCGCTGGTGGCGCTCCGCTGGGCGACTCCGCCCACCACGGCCGTGCAGATTCAGCGCCGGATCGGCGCGCTGTTCCACAAGCCCAAGTACCGGAAGCAATACACGTTCGTTCCGCTCGGCCGCATCGCGCTGGAGTTGCAGCGCGCCGTCATCGCCGCCGAGGATGGCCGCTTCTATCAGCATCACGGCATCGACTGGCAGGAAGTAGACAAGCTGGTCGAGAAGGACCTGGACAACGGCCGGCTGGGACGCGGCGGCTCCACCATCACCCAACAACTCGTGAAGAACCTGTTCCTGACCACCCACGGCTCGGTGATTCGGAAGGGGCTGGAGTTCACGCTGGCGCCGCTGGCGGAACTTATCTTGCCCAAGCAGCGGATTCTCGAGCTGTACCTGAACGTGATCGAATGGGGACCCGGCATTTACGGCGCGGAGTCCGCGGCGCGCTTGTACTACAAGGAGCCCGCCTCGGGCCTGGACCGCGAGCAGGCGGCGCGGCTGGCGGCCATCCTCCCCGCTCCGCGGACCAGAAAGCCGGCCCGCATGGATCATTACAGCGCCGAGATCGAGAACCGCATGCGCCAGATGGGCTGGTGAGAAACGCATTACACTCGTGGATATGAACCGGCGACAGTTCGTACAGCTCGCGGCGGCCTTGCCCGTCGCGGCGGCCAGCGTCAAGCCGATGCGCCTGGGGTTGATCCTCGCGGTGGACCAGGACCCCGACGCCGCGATCCGGAAAGTTCGCGACTTGGGGCTGCCGACCTGCCAGGTTGAGTTGACGTCTTTCGAGCCCCGCCTGGCGGAGGCTCTGCGCGCCGCTCTGGACCGCTATGGCGTCCAGGCTACCTCGGCGGTTGCGGTCGGCCCCGGAGAGGAGATCTACGATTTCTACGCGGGCCCACTCACCATCGGCCTGGTCCCCCGGGCGACTCGGGCGGCGCGGATTGCCCGCATCAACGGGACCTCGGATTTCGCGAAGAAATGCCGCATCCCGGCCGTTCAGACGCACTGCGGCTTCATCCCGGAGAACCCCAACGATCCGCTCTACAAGGAGGTCGTCGAAGCGGTCCGGCAGGTGGCCGCCTACTGCCGGAAGAACGGGCAAACTTTCCGCTGCGAGACCGGGCAGGAGACCCCCATCACGTTGTTGCGGACCATACGGGACGTGGGGCTGGACAACGTGGGCGTGAACTTCGACGCCGCCAATCTGATCCTGTACGGCAAGGCCAACCCGGTCGAGGCGCTGGACGTGCTCGGGCCGCTGGTGATGGGTGTACACGCCAAGGACGGCCTGTATCCGGCGGACCCGAATCAGCTCGGCCGCGAGACGCCGATCGGCCAGGGCAAGGTCAACTTTCCGCGATTCATCGGGCGGCTGAAGGAGATCGGCTACACCGGCCCCATCACCATCGAGCGCGAGATATCCGGCCCCAAGCAGCTTGAGGACATTCGCGCGGCCAAGGCGTACCTGGAGAAACTGATCGGGTAAGGAGGCGGCATGCAAAACAGCGGGCGGCAAATCGGCCGGCGGGCGTTTCTGGGCGCGGCCGGCGGTCTCACGATTCTGAAGGCGCAACTGGTGCGCGGCGCGGCGGCGAACTCGGCGGTTCGCATCGGATTGCTGGGCTGCGGCGGGCGTGGCACGGAGGACGCGGAAGGACTCATCACGAGCGGCGGCGCGCGTCTGGTGGCGCTGGCCGATATGTTCGACGACCAGCTCGCGGCTGCCCGGAGCCATTTCGGCGCGCTGGCGGAAAAGCAGGGATACGCCGGCGTGGATGCCTCGCAGATCTTCCGTGGGCCGCGCGCGTTCGAGCAGATCGTGGCGTCCAAGGAAGTCGACGCGGTGGTGCTTACCACGCCGCCTTACTTCCATCCACAGCACCTGGCGGCGGCCGTCGAGGCGGGCAAGCACGTCTACTGCGAGAAGCCGGTGTCGGTGGACGTGGCCGGCGCCAAGCGGGTGCTGGAAATCGGCACGAAAGCGGAGCGGCGTCTCAGCCTGGACGTCGGCTTTCAGTTGCGTATGGCCCCGCCCTTCGTCGAACTGGTGCGGCGCATACACGGCGGCGCGCTGGGCGAGATCGCGTCCGGTGCGGCGCACTACTTCTGTGGCGCGCTGGATAAGCCCGCCTGGCCGGGACTGCCACCGGCCGAACGGCGGCTGCGGAACTGGCTGCACGACCGCGTGCTCTCCGGCGACATCCTGGTCGAGCAGAACATCCACGTCATCGACATCTGCAACTGGGTGCTGAAGGGCCATCCCGTCAAGGCCGTGGGCTCGGGCGGACGCAAGGGGCGCACCGACCCGGGCAACGCCAGCTCGCACTTCAGCGTGGTCTTCACCTACCCTCAGGACGTGCACGTCGGCTTCAGCTCGACCCAGTTCGGCAAGGGAAGTTTCGACGCCAACGAGAGGTTCTTCGGGCCGCGCGGCAACTCCACCTCGCCCTACGCGGGGCCGGTGGCCATCACGGGCGAGGAGCCGTGGACCTGGGGCGCCGGCCCGGAAGCCGAGGGAGGGAAGTTTTCGATCACCGGCAAGTTCTCGGGCAACCTCGAGCAGGCCGACCCGGAGAAGCACAAGGCGTTCATCGAGAGCGTCACCAGCGGCAACTTCCACAATCAGGCCGCGCTGGGCGTGGAATCGGCGCTGAGCGCGATGTTGGGCCGCATGGCGGCCTACACCGGGCGCGAAGTAACTTGGGACGAAATGCTGCGCGCGAACGAGAGCTGGGACGCGGGACTCGATCTGGACAAACTATCGTGACACGCCTGACACTTCTGGTCGCTCTCTGCGCGCTGGCGCTGGCCGCGCAATCGTCACAAGCGTCGCGATGGAGCCAGCCGTTCCCGCCGCACAAGATCGTCGGAAATGTTTACTATGTGGGGTCGAACGAGCTGGCTTCGTTCCTCATCGCTACGCCCGCCGGCCACATTCTCATCAACACCGGGTTCGAGGAGACCGTTCCCGTAGTTCGGGCCGGCTGCGAAAAGCTCGGGTTTAAGCTCTCCGACGTCAAGATCCTGCTCACTGGACAGGCTCACAACGACCATGTCGCCGGTTTCGCGCTGATGAGGAAACTCACCGGCGCGAAAGTGATGGTGATGGCGGGCGACGACGCGGTGGTCCGCGGCGGCGGCAAGGGCGATTTCGCATATGAGAGCCAGATGCGTTGGGCGCCCTGCCCCGTCGATCGCGTACTGCAGGATGGCGACCAGGTGACGCTGGGCTCGACCACGCTGGTGGCCCGCCTCACGCCCGGCCACACCCGGGGCTGCACCACCTGGCTTCTCACGGCGGTTGAGGATGGGAAGCCGTTTCACGTGGTGATCGTCGGCTCGGTGCACGTGAACTCCGAATTTCGCCTGGTGAACAACGCCAAGTATCCGCGGATCGCCGAGGATTTCGCCCGCACGTTCCAGGTGTTGGAATCGCTGCCGTGCGACGTCTTTCTGGGCTCGCACGGCGGCGCCTACGGCATGCAGGCGAAGTACCAGCGCTCGCTCAAAGAGGGGTATCGGGCGTTCGTCGATCCCCAGGGATACCGCGCCTATCTCGCGGCCGGAAAAGCCGCCTACCTGAAGGAACTCGAGAAGCAGCGGGGCCGGTAGCCCCTCAACCGAGCTTCGGCGGCACGTCGGTGAGCGGGCCCATCCACTGCAATTCGTTCTCGATGTCCTGGTGCAGCCGGTATTTCCTCCGCAGGCTGGCCATGGTCTCGCCGCGCACGTCGATCTTCGCCAGGTCGTACTGGCCCAGGCCGACCTGCCAGCAGTATTGCTGGGTGGCCATCCACAGCGGGTTGATGCCCATGACTTCCACGCCCACGCGGTCGGCGGCCACGAAATCGGTCGAGGCGATAGCCAGGCGCGAGGGAACCGGCGTGCCGGAGGCCGGGCCGTTGCCCTCCATGCCTTCGTAGCCGTCCAGGACCGCCACTCCCCAGCTCGGCGCCAACCTCTGCGCGGTCAGCATGATGTTGTAGTGCGTCTGCCGGATGCCGCCGTGGTACTTGCGCTTGTCGTTCCAGCCGGGCCGTTCCTTGCGCGCGCTGTGCAGCGGCGCGCCCAGGCACATGTTCTTGATCGACAGCGAGGCCACGCAGACGTTGTGCGTCTTCAGCATCGCGGCGCAGACGACGAAGGCGTCCGGATCGAGCAAACGCGCGGCCAGCCGGACCGGCTCGACCCGCAGATCCGCCGAGAGCAACGGAATCGTCTGGTATTTGCCCACCTCGTTGAGATCTTCGAGGCTCACCTGCTGCGTCCGGCGCTCCCTGGCGACCCGGTCGTAGTGGAAGTTCTCGAAGGCATGCATGGTCTCCCCGGCCGAGGACTCGGCGATGATCACCGGCCCCTTGAAGCGCGGCTCCAGGTAGTCCAGAATGCCCTGCAAGGCGTCCGCGTGCGTGGCGGCCAACTGGTTGTTCATGGAAACGTTGTTCGGCTTGATGACAACGTATTTCCTCTTCTTGAGCGCCGGCTGGATCTGGTCGTCGATCCCCTCCAGCGCGTGCAGAACGTTCTTGCGGCGGTCCTCGCCCTTCACCAGCGCCACCGTGCCGCGGCGACTGCAGGCCACCACCGGCTCGGGCAGACCGGTTGGCTCGGCACCCGGCGGAATCTGCTGGCCGAGCAGGATGCGGCTCAGCGGAACCTGGCTGGCGATGGCTCCCGCCCCGGCCGCAAACCCCAGAAAACTGCGCCTTGAGAAGTTTACTTTCATTGGATGGCCGCGCGGCTTTACAATTGAAGTTCCGTACCCGATTATATCCTGAGGTCTTGGGAGGTGAATGTGAACTCTTCTCGACGCAGCTTTCTGGCCGCCGGTCTCGCGCTGCCCGCGGCCGGCCTGGCAACCACTCAATCCTCGAGCCGCAGCGGCTCGGAACCGGCCGTCCCGTCGGCCGCCCTGGCCAGCCTCAGCTACCAGAAGCTAGGCCGCACCGGGCTTACCCCTACCCGAGTCGCGTTCGGCTGCATGATCACCTCCGACGGGAGCGTGATCGAGAAGGCCGCCGACCTCGGCATCAACTATTTCGATACCGCGCGCGGCTACCAGAGCGGCAACAACGAGCGCATGGTGGGCGCCGCGCTCAAGGCCCGCCGCAAGCAGGTCTACATCTCGAGCAAGAGCAACGCCAAGGACAAGGCGGGGGCGCTGGAGCACATCGACACAACCCTCACAACCCTGGGCACCGACTACATCGACATTTGGTATTTGCACGGCAAGAACAGTGGCGACGAGATCACCGACGACTTGCTCGAAGCGCAGTCCATCGCCAAGAAGGATGGGAAGATCCGCTTCGCCGGCGTGAGCACCCACAAAGGGCAGGCCTCGGTGATCGATGGCGCCATCAAGTGCGGGAAGATCGATGTCGTGCTCGTCGGCTACAACTTCTCTATGGGATCGGAGCTCGACGCCGCCATCGACCGGGCCAAAGCGGCCGGCATCGGAGTGGTGGCCATGAAAGTCATGGCGGGAGGCTTCCGCCGGCCCCAGCCGGGCGATAAGACCCAAGAGACGCTGAAGCGCGACGGAGCCATGGTGGCGGCTCTCAAGTGGGTGCTGAAGAACCCCCAGGTCGATACCACCATCCCCAGCATGACCGACATGGAGCAGCTCGACGCCAATTTCAAGGCGATGAGCTCGAAGTTCAGCGAGGGCGACCAGAGGATCCTCAGCGCCCATCTGGAGCGCATCGGCCCGCTGTACTGCCGCATGTGCGGCCATTGCGAAGGGACCTGCTCCCAGGGCCTGCCGGTCGCCGACGTGCTCCGGTTCCTCACCTACGCGGATGGCTACGGNNCAGTTCGCTCTGGGCCGCGAACGGTTCCTCGAACTGCCCGCCAAGGTGGCCTCGGTCCGCTGCCGGGATTGCTCGAGTTGCTCGGTCGACTGCCCCCACGGAGTGCGCGTGCCCGAGCGTCTCAGCCGCGCCCAGGAGCTGTTCGCGTGAAGTGCTTCGTGGCGCTCCTGGCGGGCTCGCTGGCCGCGCTGGGCCAGACTCCCGACTGCTCGCTGGTGCCCGGCTGGACCCAGCAGGGCGCCTCCCGCAGTTACACCGGCGAAAACCTCTTCGAGTACATGGACGGCAACGCGGAGGGCTATCTGGTCTACAGTTTCGTGGCCATGCAGGGCGTCAACTGCGAATCCGGCGGCGAAACCATCGTCTTCGACGTCTCCGAAATGGCGGATGCCGAGTCCGCCTACGGCATGTTCACCGCGACCCGCGATCCGCACGGCCCGCTCGAGCGGATCGGCATGGGCGGGCAGATCGTGCCGCGCCGGGCCATCTTCGTCAAGGGCAAGTACTTCGTCGAGATCGGCATCTCCAAGGACGCCCCCGACGTGCTGCGCGCGTTTTGCCGGGCGATCGAGTCGAAGATCCCCGGCGCCACCGAACCGCCCCAGACCTTAGCCTGGTTCCCGGCCGAGAAGCTGGCGCCCGAGACGGTGCGGCTGGTTCCCGAAAGCGTACTGGGCCTGCGCCTGCTGAAGCGCGGCTATATCGCGCAGTACGACTACGGCAAGGCCTTCATCGTGGCCGAGACGTCGCCCGAAACGGCGGCGGAGGTCATGCGCAAGCTGCGGGCGCGCGTCGGCGAGACCGCCCCCGTCAAGGTTGCCGACGAGGCCTTCGAGGCCGCCGACCGCTACCTGGGCCGGCTGTGCTTCTTCCGCAAAGGCCGCTACATCGCGGGTTTCGCCGGCCTGGCGGAAGGCCAGCTCGCTGTCCCGCCGAGCGAGGCCCTGGCGGCGCGGATTCCATAGCCTCGCTCTAGGAGCCGGCGCGGCGGCCTCCGGAGCACAGTCTTGCATCAAACCGCTCAGCCTTCAGATGGGAAGCCAGCGCCGACGGACCCTTTCACGGTCCACCACGATAGCGCACTTAGGCAATTCTTCGTGGGCGACCGACATCAGGACCCGCCGCACACAATCCCGGCTTTCGGCTTCACTGTAGTTTCCGCCGCGCAGCAGGATCAGCCCCGGTCCGGTCGAACCCAGTCCGGCCAGAAGCCTCGGGAAGTCCAAATCTGCCGTGATGACGACTCGGCCGCTGCGTCAGGTCCGGCGACAGCGGCATATCGACCAGGAACTTCAGCGGCTCAGCTCGATAATCTCGTCTTCCGACAGGCAGGCCGCATATTGTAAGGCCACGTCGATATCCGCCTCGTCCAGGTAGGGGTAGGCGCTCAAAATCGACTCCCTGGTCTCCCGAGCCGCCAGCAGGCCGAGCAGCCGCGATACCGGGAAGCGCAGATTGCGGATGCAGGACTTGCCAGTGGCCGCGGCGGGGTCAACCGTTATTCGCTCGAACCGCATGGAATGTATCCCCTCTCATGATATTAGCGGCCTTGCCCCCGTGAGGTCCCTTTATACCGACCAATCCGTAAAGAGGGTGGCTGCTAACCGGCGGGGGGCCTTCGCCGGAACGACATCCGGCCTTCGGCCAAGAAAAAGGCGGCGCCACGCTCCGCCAATTCGCGAAGGTGGCGCCGCCTCTGGGCCGCACGTTACCGGCGGATTAGAAGTAGAACTTGGCGCCGAGCTGGATGACGCGCATGTTCTGCGCGGCGTTGGGCTCTCCGAAGTAAGTCCCGAGCGGCTGAATGCCGCCAGCCGGCCGTGTATTGTTGGAAGCCACCAGGCCGGTGAAGTTGCCGAAGATGTTGTTTCCGGTCTGGCCCGCGGCGTTGGTCACGTTGGAAGTCAGGTTGTAGCCCGAAATCTGGGGATGGTTGGGGGCATTGAACGCTTCCACGCGGAGCTGTATGTAGCGCTTTCCTTCTGCCCCCCCCAGCGGGATGTTCTTGAATACCGAAAGATCCTGGTTCACGATCCAGGGGTTGCGCAAGTACATGCGCGGATAGGGGCCTATGTCGTCGATGCCGGGAACCTCCAGGGCCGACATGTTGATGGTCGAGCCGGTTTGAGGGTCGCCGCTCAACAGGAAGCGCGGTTGCTGCCCCGAGAGATTGCCGCTGGTGGGGGTGCCCAGAAGACGGGCGCCCGCATCCACGCCGGAGATGGTAAGGCCGACATCGGTCGGCTGCCCGGATGCCAGCGTGGTTACGCCGGACAGGATCCAGTGATCGAAGATTCCGCGTGCCACCGCGTTGCCCTTGAAAATCTTGCTACCCCTGGGAAGGTCCCATACAAAGTTGCCGACCAGGTAATGGGTGCGGTCGAAAGCGGCGAGCTGATAGTCGAACGCCGGGTTCACCAGTCTGGTAAATGTGCCATCGTCGCCGATGGTCGTCATGGTCTTCGACCAGGTGTAGGCGATGCCAAAGGTGAGACCCTGCGAGAACCGCCGATTCACGGACACCTGGAGGGAGTTGTAATTCGAGGCGGCGTCGAACTCGTACATGGTAATGTCGCTGTACCCCTGGTAGGGGCGCAGGAAGTCGGTGCCCAGGATGTTCGCCCCGTTGAAGTTCAACCCGGCGTTGGAGTAAAGCGCTTGCAGGCCGGATTGGGTAGCCGGGATGACGCCCCCGGCGTACTTGGTGGGATCCTGCGCCGCCGCAGTGAAGGTGATCCCGTAGGGCGGGGTGTTCAGATTCGTCTTGCGGGGCAGATGGCGCGATTTGTTCCCGACGAAGGCGACGTCGAGCACGATGCCGGCTCCGATGTCGCGCTGCACGCCGATGCTGTACGTGTACATGATCGGGAAGCTCATGTTCTCGTCCACCGCGGTGATGGTCAACGGCGACAGAAGTCCGCCGCCTCCGGGAGCGATGTTCTGCAGATAGCCGTACTGCAGGGTGGGCTGGAAGACGAACGGCGGGTTGGTGGCTCCAAAGCCCGTGAGGCCGCTCTCGTAGCGATCGTAGGAGATTCCGAAACCGCCGCGCACCACCGTTTTGTGGCTGCCGGTTACGTCCCACGCAAAACCGAGACGAGGTTGCGGCAGGATCTTCCGCGTGATGACGCCGCCGTCCGGGTAACCGGCACTCACCTTGGTCATACCGTTGGTGAGGCTGCCGGCGCCCGGCACCAGCTTGCCGACGTAGTAGCCCGGCAGGGTGTTCGCCATGGTAGCGGCGCCCGTGGTGGCCGGGTCGATGGCGCGATAGGCGGTCGCTCCAGACGAGCAGGTCGAAGCGCCCACGCAGACCGGCCGGTACAGGCGCTCCGCCTGGCTGGTGGAGAAGGCGGCGGGACTGAAGTAGGCCGCGTCGCCGGAGGTGTTGTAAACCGGCTGATACCACGAGAACCGAATGCCCAGATCCAGCGTCAGGCGCCGGGTGGCCTTCCAGGTGTCCTGCGCGTACCAGGAGATGTCGTGGTAGAGGTAGTTCTGCTGCAGTTTCGCGCTGGCCTGCGTGTAAGAGTTGTACACACCCAGCAGGGCGTTCGCGAAGGGGTCGCCACTGTTCAGGGGGTTGGAGGCGTTGCTCGAGAAGTCGAGGTCGCTTTGGACGTGCGTTTGGTTGTTGCTGGCATTGGAGGCGCTCTGGAAGTAGTAGCCCAGCTTGAACACATGCGAGCCGGTCGCCTTGCTGAGGTTGTCCATTACTTGCCAGATCAGGAAGCGCTGATTGAACGGTCCAAAGAGGCTGGTGGTGACCGGAGAACTCACGCTCGCGATCCCGCCGAAGGTCAGGCTGGGGATCAGACCGACCGGGTCGGCGTTGGGATACAGCAGCGGCGTGTTGATGCCGGCTGTCGAGCGCAAGGCCGCGGTGCCCTCCGGAGCGATGGTGACGCCGCCCCGTCCAATTCCGAAAACGGCTTCGTTCACCCAAGTGGGCCCGAAGTTCTTGGTCAGCGAAATGCTCGGGACGCTGCCCGGACCGTTTAGCCGGTCGGTGATCGTGAGCGGAAAGTTCCAGGAAGCCGTGGTCGTGCCGTAGGGGAACTGCTGATCGTCGTGGTTATAGACCCAGCGCACGCTCATCCGGGTGCTGCTGTTGATCTGATAGTCGCCGCGAAGGACGGTCTCCATCCGGGGGTAGGAGGC
>PMEV01000211.1:0-1408 GCA_003154855.1 Bryobacterales bacterium | reverse complement strand
CGCCGTGGGAACCAGGATGTTCATCGAGGAAGCCTGCGGCACCAGTTGGCGGTAGTACTCCTGGCTGACGAAGAAGAACAGCTTGTTCTTCCCGTTCACCACATGCGGGATGTAGACCGGGCCGCCCAGATTCCAGCCGTAGTCGTTGTAGCGGTATAGGGGGCGGGGGAGTCCCTTGTCGGAACCGCCCCGGATGTCGTTGAAGTAGGAGTCGGCGTTCATGCTGTCGTGGCGGCGGAAGTAGAGGAAACCTCCGTGGAGTTCGTTGGTTCCCCCGCGCGTGGTCAGTGCGATGACGCCTCCCCCGGATCTGCCATACTCGGCCTGGTAGTTCGAGGTCAGGACCTTTACTTCCTCGACGGCGTCCGGATTAATCGACACCAGCGCTCCGGTGTTGTTCCCCAGGTTCAGGTTCGTGATGCCGTCGAGCGTGTACTCGTGCTCCAGGCTGCGGGTGCCGTTGACCTGGAAACTGCCGGTGATGTTAGTCACCGTGGAGGCCGCATTCGCTACCAGCGCGCTCACGTTGACGCCCGGAATGAACTTCATCAGGTCGACGATGTTCTGGCCGTTCATTCCAATGTCCCGAAGGTCCCGGTTGGTCAGGATGTCGGAGCGCTCGCCCGATTCCGCCTGAATCTGGATCGTCCCGGCGTTGGCCTCGACGGTAACGGTGTCGGAGATGCTGCCTACCGCCAGGACGATATCGCCCAGGCCGATTTTGGTGGCCAAGGGCAGGATGAGGTCCTTACTCTCGCTTTTCTTGAAGCCCTTGGCTTCCGCTTCGACGGTGTAGGTTCCGGCCGGAAGGTCGAGGAAAACGAAGTTCCCTTCCCCTGCGGTCGTTACACTCTGGCGCAGGCCCGTGTTCTGTTCGATAGCCGTCACGGCCGCTCCTGGAACCACCGCGCCGGCCGGATCCTTGACCGTACCGGTGATGGAACTACTGTTCTGCGCAAAGACAGAGCATGACAGGGCGGCAAGCAGGATCAGCGCCCCCCATACTGCTCGCATGTTTCGCATCATGGATATCACTCCCTTGTTGGATTAAACTAATTCCTTCGCCGCTGGCCGGCGCCGGCTGGAGGCTGCACTCACCAGCCTCGAACCTGCCCAGCGCCCGTCGGACGAAGCCCCATACTTGAGCCACCGCGCTCCCGCCGCTGGGACGAAACCACAAGCCGGGCGAAGCCGCGCACCACTACCCGGTTCGACGCTTGGTCGGTGACAAACTCCCACACAGGGGTCAGCATGTCCCAAGCCAGGTGAGCCCTCAAGGGGCGAAGCCTGAGAAAATCCTAAGAAAGATCTAATTTCTCCGGGGCGGCCCAAAAACCGCCCCTGGCGGGCTGGCCAGTGGGCTGCCGGACCTCACCGAGGGGCTTCTCAACTCCTGCCGGAAGGGTCC
>PMEV01000415.1 GCA_003154855.1 Bryobacterales bacterium | reverse complement strand
CGCTGGCCGGGCTGGCCACCGTAGAGGAAGGCGTTTTTGTCGCAGGCCGCTGGGTTCCCGGGCGCCGGCTGGCCGGCGACGACACCGCTGGGCAAAGCCTGGTGCTGCCGAGGCTCCACGCGGACCCGGACCACCCCGCTCTGTTCGGGCCGAGCACCAGGGGCATCCACCGCGTCACGCTGTACCGCTACCGCTAATGTGCCATGATATCGAACATGCCGATTCTGGTGGTCAGGCTCGTCTCGCCGAGGAGACCGAGTGAGGGCTTGCGGCGGGGTACGGTTCGCAGGCCGCCGCGTGGCGTGCCGATATCGCAATTCGCAAAGCGCGATTTCTACGATATCTGGCTGCCGAATCTGGCACCCAGCCAGGAACTCGTCGGATGCGGCCAGAGTCCTCGATCTTCTGGCGGCTCTTTCTCGTCGGACCAACTTCTCGGTAGGCTGCTACTGCGAAAACGATGTCCAACTCAGTCGGTCTCTGCCGACGGAGCGGCATCTTGTCGCGGCCCCGGGGCACGTCCCATGGTGATACATTGGAAATACGGAGCCGCGCATGGTCAAGAAGCTGACGAAGCATGGAAACAGTCTGGCCCTGGTGATCGATCGCCCGATCCTGGACCTTCTCAAGATCGATCCCGAAACGCCGCTCGAGATCAGTACCGACGGAAGACAACTGATCGTCGCGCCGGCGAACAAGTCGGGGCGGCGCAAGAAGTTTGAAGCGGCCCAGGAATCTGCGCACAAGCGCTATGGGAAGGCGTTTCGGAAGTTGGCCGAGTGAGTTATCGGGGCCAAGTTCATGGAACCGCTGTTCCTCTCCCTGGATGAGGTGCTGGAGATTCACGAGCGGCAAGTTGAGCGATACGGTGGGTCCCCGGGACTCCGCGACGGTGCGGGACTCGAATCGGCCGTCGCCGTTCCTCAGTCGACATTCGGCGGCGAATTCCTGCACGCCTCGATTCCGGCGATGGCAGCCGCGTATCTCTATCACATCTGCCAAAACCATCCGTTCATCGACGGCAACAAGCGAGCCGGCGCCAACGCCGCCATCACGTTCCTCCTGATGAACGCTTGGGAGCCGGCTTTCAGCGAGCAAGAACTGGTTGACGTGGTTTTGTCCGTTGCTTCGGGCGGACTCGGCAAGCCGCATCTGACCGAGATCTTCGAGTCTCGCTGCAAACCGCTCGAAAACACTTGACGGCGCGCTGAGAGGCCCAATTCGGCGGCCTTTGGCCGACGGCTCGCTCTGCGAGACCGCTTCCGGGCGGGAACTCGGAGGGCAACGGCGGTGTCAGAAGGGTAATATGGCAAGCTTCTGCACAAGGTCCTCACCAAATGTGACGACCGGATTGTGGATGCTTGTCGCCATGTCCGTTGTCGTCCTCGCGTCACCCGCTCAGGACGACGGTGTTCTTCACGCCCTGCGGTGGAAGGGGATTTCGCCGCAATACGAGCATTTCGATCATATCAGGCCGGTACTGGTGAACCCGGGAAACCGCTCTGTCTTTCTCAGCCCTATTTGGCCATACGGTGCGGCGCGGTTGCAGCGGTTTAACGGGACCGATGAAAACTGGGAGTCTGGTGAGTGGTCAAAGACGCTACTGTCCCGATCGAGGGGGCCCCGCATTCCAAGCGGCCAATACAAATGTTCTGGCAACTCTCAACCGACTACTGGGAGAAGCCGAGCCATTTCGTGGCGGCTGAGTCGAGAGCCCTTTCCACTTGAGGGGAGACACAGGCTGTTGCTGCGCTACTCATTGAGTCCCTGGACGCTCGTGCACAGGCCTGGAACTGTGTACACGACCATCTCACCCGAGTTCTCTGTTTTCGAGTGAGCCGGGCTCTTCGTTTCGCATCCGTCACGCCAGGCCGCGGCCAATCCCTCTCTTTCCCTAGCTGCCGCCAGCCTGCTCCAGCCGCTCCATCATCTCGAAGCACACCCGGCTGTTGTGGTACGGGCATTTCCAGGGGCCCACCAGGCAGGCGTCGGAATCCTCTTCCGCCGTGTAGGGCTGGCCTTCCGGCCGCAGCTTGGCGTGCCACTCGCCATGCACCTGGTCGACCACCGCTCGCTCGATGTACTCCCAAACCCGCTCCGACTGCTCCAGAAAATGCCGCTCTCCCGTAAGCTGATAGGCGTTATAGAAACCCACCACCGCCTCCGCCTGCGCCCACCAGTGCTTGTTGGGATCGATCGGCTCGCCTTTGGAATTGGCCTCGTAGAAAAGGCTGCCGTCCCGGTCCAGGCCTTGCTCGGCAACGGCCTGCGCCATCTTGACCGCCAGCTTTCGCGCGCGATCCACCAGCGCCGCGTCCCCCAGCGCCTCGGCCGCCTCGAAGATCAGCCAGCTTCCCTCGATATCGTGCCCGTAAGAGATGTGATCGGTAAGGGAATGCCATTCCCGGTCGAAGAACAGCTTGAAATGTCCCGTGGCGCCATCCACGATGCGATCCATAGTTACTTCCAGCAGCTCTTTCTGGCTGGCCTGTAACCCCGGGTCTTTCCACACGCGCAGCAGGTTGGTGTAAGCCTCCATCACGTGTAAGTGCGTGTTCATCGATTTGGGACTGTTCAGGTCCTTCTCGCTCAGCCGCATATCTTCCAAGGCGCCCCAATCCCGGCTGCACGCCTCCAGATACCCCTGATTCACCGCATCGCGGCTCTTATCCTCGATCAACCGGTAGAGCTGCCGCGCGCGTTCCAGGCTCTCCGTCTTGCCCGTGGCCCGGAAGTACTCGGCCAGCCCGTAGGCGGCGAAAGCCTGGGCATAGATCTGCTTGCGATCCGAGATGGGGTTGCCCTTATAGTCGAGCATCCAGTAAATGCCCCCATACTCTTTGTCCCAGAACTTATCCAGGATGTAATCGTAGGCCCAGTCGGCCGTCTCCCTGTACGCCGGATCGCCCAGCCTCCACGCGGCCGCGGAAAATGTCCACAGAATCCGGGCGTTGACCACCGCGGCGCGCGGCGACTCCGGGTCCACTTTCAGATCGCAGCCGATGGTTCCGTAGAAGCCGCCGTTGGCCCGATCCACCGCGTGGCGCATCCAGAACGGCAAAATGTTCCCGGCCAGCTCTTTCCGGAACCGCGCCGCCCAGCTTTGCCTGGCTGCCCGATCCATCATGACCTTTTCTCTCCCAGAAACCGCAGGTTCCGTTCGATCAGCGCGATCCGCTGCTGCACGCACAGGGCCGAGCGCAGCGGGTCCGGAGGCGTATTCGCCACGTAGTCGAGCAGCCTCTCGACCGTCGTGCCGGCCACGTTAGTGCGCGTGTCGGACGCCCCGTAGTAAATCAGAACCTCGTCGCCGCGCCGCACCCAGCCACTCGAGAACGTCACGTTCGACACATCGCCGACCCGCTCTTCTCCTTCCGGCGCCAGGAAATAGCCGCCCGGCTTGGCGATCACCCGCCAGGGAGCTTCCAGGTCGCACAGGAAGCAGTACAGGACATAGCGCAAACCGGCCGCCGTATTCCGCACTCCATGCGCCAGGTGCAGCCAGCCTTTTTCCGTCTTGATCGGCGCCGGCCCCAGCCCGTTCTTCACTTCATTGATGGTGTGGTATTCGCGGCGCTCGATGATCGTCTCTTTCTCGATCGCCGCGTGCTCCATGTTCGCCGCCAGCCCCCAGCCGATGCCCCCGCCGCTGCCCGCCTCGATGAAACTGTCTTGCGGCCGCGTGTAGAAAGCGTACTGGCCGTTGACAAACTCCGGATGCAGGACGCAATTGCGCTGCTGCGCGGAGGGCGTCTTCAGGTCGTCCAGCCGCTCCCACGTCTTCAAGTCCCGTGTGCGCGCGATGCCGCACTGGGCCACCGCGCTCGACAGGTCGCCGGGAGGCGCCGCCGGATCTTTCCGCTCCGCGCAGAACAGGCCGTAGATCCAGCCGTCCTGGTGCGCCACCAGCCGCATGTCGTAGACGTTGGTCTCCGGGTCGGCGCCCTCGGGCATCGCCACCGGGTAGTCCCAGAAGCGGAACCCCTCGATTCCGTTGGCGCTTTCGGCCACCGCGAAGAACGATTTCCGGTCCACGCCCTCCACTCGCACCATCAGAACCACGCCGCCGTTCCACTCCATCGCGCCCACGTTGAACGCGGCGTTGATTCCCAGCCGCTCCATCAGAAACGGGTTGCTCCTCCCGTCCAGATCGTAGCGCCAGAAGAGCGGCGTGTGCGCCGCCGTCAGAACCGGATACCGGTATCGTTCGAACCAGCCATTCGAATCGGGCAACGGCTCGTTGCGGCGCAGGATCAGGCTCTCGTGCGCCCGAAACAGCCGCTCTCCCCGAATCTGAAACTCCGCTTGCGTCATATCCTCCCCCGGGGAAGCCCATCGCGGGCCTTCCCAATCGATCTTCACGGATCGAAACCATCATACACGGCCTCCGCCATCCGCCGCTCTCCGGCGCATCCCTTGTGATATGCTGATCGCGGATGAAACGGACTCGAACGCCGGTCCTGCTGGCTCTCACCGCGGCGGTGGGCGCTTGCTTGGCCGCCGGGCAGCCCGACGAAAAGCTATCCGCCGCTTCTCAGGCTGCCGCCGACGCACGCGAGGAACGAATCAGGGAAGAATTGGCGCAGCTTAAAGGACACGAATGGGCTGGTGAGTACTATTGGGGTGACGGCCTGGGAGTGAGCGTGACCCTGCTCGCAGCTCCGAAGTCGGGATTCGCCTACCGCTGGCACGGATGTCTCGGACTCTATGATCTGAACTACGGCGGGGTCGAGGCAACCGGCGCCAGGCTCAAGCTCCGGCAGGAGCTTCCGAACGGGCGCGAGCACTATGTGGGAATTGATTCCGAGCTGATTTCGGTACTCTGGGGCGTTCGGCACTACCTGATTGCTTCCGACAAGATGCGGGCGTTTGTGCACGACGTTAACGCGGGTTTCGAGCCGCGCCATGAGGTTTTCGGTGAGTTCCTCCTTAGAAGAGGAGATGAACGGAAGGCCACGCGCGGCGCTCCGGACATTCCGGCCGAATACCGCAACCTCTTGCTGGCGGTTCCGATCAGGACGCGCATCTCATCGGTCGGGATGAGCCGGACCCAGGGAGTGAGCGGGTGCGAATCAAAGGGCCATGTTACGCCGGTCGTCCTGAACGCCGGGAGCGCCAACGGGGTGAGGCCAGGCATGGAGTTTTACCCCTTCAGACCTGCGGGTGCCCGCTGGTGGTCGGTGCGGGTGACCAAGGTCGAAGCCGGCTCGTCGGTGGCCGAAGTGGACCAGTGCGCCGCGGATGCCCCTCCCTCGCCGAAGTGGAAGCTGTCCACCAGGGCGCCGGGTAGACACTAGCCGCGCCCCGGCCCCCAGCCATGTTAAAAAAGGACTGTATGCAGGCAAATGATCCCAGTGGGCTCCCAGCGCGCCCATGAGCCTCACCCTCTTCCCCTTCGCCCAGTACTGGCAGTATTACGCCGCCTTCACCGTTCTCGTTCTGGCGCTGCTCGTGGTGGACCTGGGGGTGTTTCACCGCCGGGCGCACGCCATCTCCATGCGCGAAGCCGCCCTCTGGTGCGCCGTCTGGTTCGCTCTGGCCATGCTCTTCGCCGGCGTGGTCTACGGCTTTGCCCACTGGCGCTTGAGCGTCGATCCCCGATTCGCCTCCATCCCCGGCTGGAATGCGGGAAAGATGGCCGCGCAAACCACGCTCGAGTACCTGACCGGCTACGTGGTCGAGTGGTCCCTCTCGGTGGACAACCTCTTCGTCTTCGTACTGATCTTCCGCTACTTCGCCGTCCCCAACCACCTCCAGCACCGCGTGCTGTTCTTCGGCATCCTGGGCGCGCTCGTCTGTCGTGGCGCATTCATCGGCGCCGGCGTGGCCCTCATTCGCTTTCAGTGGGTCGTGATGCTGCTGGGGCTCTTCCTGGTCTTCACCGGGATAAAACTACTCTTCACCGGCGATGAGCGGGTCGAGCCCGAGAAGAACCGCGTCATCCGCCTATTTCGCCGCTGGGTGCCAGTGACCGCCGAACTGCATGGCGCGCGCTTCTGGGTGAAGCTGAACGGCGTCCCCTACGCCACCCCCCTCATGATCGTGCTGCTCTCCCTCGAGATGACCGACATCCTGTTCGCCGTCGACTCGGTGCCGGCCATTTTCGCCGTCACCCGCGAGCCGCTGGTCATCTTCACCTCGAACATCTTCGCCATCCTGGGCCTGCGCTCGGCCTACTTCCTGCTGGCCGGTGCGGTCGACAAGTTCTACCTGCTGAAGTACGGCATCTCGGTCGTCCTGGTCTTCATCGGCCTCAAGATGCTCTGGCTCAACCGCGTCTCTGCCGGCCAGTTCCCGACCTACGTCTCCCTGGCCATCATCGTCGTGGTGATCCTGACCTCCATCGGGCTTTCTTTACTCTTCGCACACAAGCACCCGGCGGATTGAATCCGGCCCGCTCCCGGCGACGCGAGCCTGCGAGAGACACTTCACGCCGTTTCGGCCAGCCTGCAGACCGCCTCGCCCTCCCGCGCGGTCAGGTCGCGCGCTTCCTGGATGTCCGTCGGAGTAAGCCCAGGCCGAAAAGTCCGGCGCTAACCAATGCTACAGTTCCGGGTTCGGGGACGCCGGAAAGTCCCAGGGAGATCTCGTTGTCGTCGAGCGTAACTGCGCCAGTCAGAGCCAACGCGCTGCCATCGGCAATATTCGCGCCGGTATTCAGCGTGATGCTAGCGTCTGCGAGGATATTCCCCAGGAAGTTGGTGGTTGAGCCGATAGTGGCGGAGCTTCCAAGCACCCAATAAACGTTGCCACAGGACGTGCCGTTCGTTGTGATCACAGAGGCGCCGCTCGCCGTCGTAAGCGTGCTCCCGATCACAAAAACGAAACGTGCATTGCAGTCGCCCTCCATGTTGAGAAGGAGTTGACCCGTCAACTGAGCCGACGAATTGAACGTGTAAACGCCCGGCAGCAGTGTAAGTCCTCCAAGATCCTCACCAGTCAGATTATAATCGGATGGGAGCTTTACGAGGGTGTTATACGCCGTAAGGGCGTCGGCTTCAGCCTGGTCCGCGACCGCGTCCCCGTCGTATATTGTCCCGTGAACGATTCCCGGAGGAAAGCCCGTGATCGACGTGCCCGGGCCGACCCCTAGGTTTCCCCAGAGGACGGTCAGATCGGTGCTAGTCACCGTCGAAGCGCCCAGCACGGCGAAACTGCTGGCACTTCCAAGGATTGGACCGGCGTTGAGAGTCGGCGCCGATAATGAAAACAGCAGCAAGCCACAAGCCAGACGTACCATGTTTCCCTCCGCCAGCTCGGTTCTTGACGAAACCTGTTCTTAACTTACACCCAAATCCCCTCCGTTGAAAAAATATTTTAGCTCCAGAACTCCGGTGCCCGAGAAGCAGTGTCGTACCATCAGTACCATGGAACCGCTGGACTTATCACTTTCCATTCCAGGCGACTACAGTAGCCTGGAAAGAGCCATCCCTGATTATTTCGCGTACATAAAAACTCGGAAGTGCCTCATTTCAAGAGACTCTGCTTACACTTTTTCCCGCCGCCGCCTTTTTCCCGATCGGCAAAGCCAATGCGGTCTCCCAGCCCCAGTCCTGTTCTGTAGGGCGGTCCTCCTGGACCGCGCCGGACCTCCAGGTCCGGCCTCTGGGCCGACGAGGACGTCGTCCCGCGGACCAGGAGGTCCGCCCTACGAAGACAAAGTGAACGGTATTGGGGCTAGAGCGCCAGGCCGCGGAAGCAACCGGCTCTGGGTCCGCAATTCGTTGGAAACACCACCGCGGTCTTCCGTTTTTGAACGGATGCAGGCAAACTGTTTCGGAGATCCCGGCATGTTTCCCTTGTGTTCTCGCCTCTCCTGTGAAATATTCAGAATGTACCCGGGAGATGCTCTTGTTTCTCCGTTCACCCCTACCTCCGGTTGGTGGAGTACGTCCCCGAGCGCTACCAGATCCGCCGGCGTGTGGTCCGGCGCGCCAACCGCAAGAAGCTCCTGGCCTGTCTGAAGCATGGCCGCTCTGCGCGCCCTTGCCGATTCCAGACAGCCCCGGACCTTCGGGTTTGACAAGGAATTCCAATGCCGCAAACCGGTCCTCGAAGCGCTGGTGAAGATCCGGCGCAGTGTTCGGCGACGCAGGCGAAGGAAGGCGGCTTTTCAAGTCTGCGCGATCTGCCCCTGCCATTGAGGGAGCAACTGGAGGCTCTCGGGCTGAATCGGACTCTGTCCCAGTTGATCGAGAGCGAGCAGCGATTCCGCGACCTTTTCGAGCAAGGGCCGGTAGCCTACCACGAGTTGGACCGAGAGGGCATCGTCCGCTGGGTCAACCAGGCTGAATGCGACCTTCTGGGGGTGGACGCGGGCGCCATGCTGGGCAGATCCATCTTCGACTTCGTTTCGCGAGGCCTGCAATCGGAAAGCCGGGAGGCCTACCAGCGGAAGTTGTCGGGGCAGCAGGCCCTTGTTCCCTTCCCGCGCGATTACATTCGCAGCGACGGCCGCCGCCTGACTCTCGAGATTCACGACGTGCTGATTCAGGACAACAGGGGTGTGGCGACCGGTATGCGGTCCGTCCTGGTGGACGTCACCGGGCGCAAGCAGACCGAGGATGCGTTGCGCGAGAGCGAGGCAACCCTCCAAGGGGTATGCACCAGTGCACTTTCCGCCATCGTCATGATCGACGGCGAAGGCCGGGCGATCCTCTGGAACCCGGCGGCCGANNGGTTCACGATCTGGTGGCCCCCGCGGCTCTCCGACGGCGCTTCGAGGAGGTTTTTCCCGCCTTTCTGAAGACCGGACAAGGGGCGGCCGTTGGCAAGACGACGGAACTGACCGCACGGCGAAAAGACGGAAGCGAGTTCCCGGTCGATCTGTCGCTGGCTGCCGTCCAAAAGGGACAAGAATGGCATGCGGTCGCGCTCGTCCGCGACATCACGGATCGCAAACGGGCGGAGGAGGCGTTGCGGGAGAGTCAGGAAGGCTTTCGGAGCGTCGTGGAAAACGCGCCGGAGGCCATCTTTGTGGCGGCCCAGGGCTGCTTCCGGTACCTGAATCCCGCGGCCCTCAGGTTGTTTGGGGCCACCTCGGATTCCGAGCTCCTCAACCAGCCGGTCTTAGAGCACGTCCACCCGGATTCTCGCGCTTATGTGACCCAGGCGATCCAGCAGGTCGAGAAACTGGGAGCCCCCATACCCCCGTGGGTGCAGAAGTATCTCAGGCTCGACGGGACGGTCCTCGACATCGAGGGGTCCGTCGTACCCTTCATCTACAAGGGCGAGAAAGGAGGTCTGGTTTTCGTTCGTGATGTCAGCGAACGGACACGGGCGGAAGAGGAGTTGCGAGCGAAAGAATATCTTCTGTCCGAATCGCAGAGCATTGCCCGTGTCGGCAGTTGGGAGGCGACACTTCAATCGGGTGCGACGACGTGGACGCCCGAAGCATTTCGTCTTTTTGGCGTCTCCCCGGATACTTTTGTCCCGTCCGCGGAGACGTTCGTAAGTTTGATTCACCCGGACGATCAGCCGGCCATGCAAGCCTGGATGGGCGCCTGTCTGGCGGGGCTGGAACCGCCCGACCTGGAGTTTCGGGTCCCCTTGCAAGACGGCAGCGTCCGCTATATCAACGGCCGGGGGCATTTGGTGCGGGACGCGGAGCACAAACCGGTCCGCATGGTGGGCGTCGTTCAGGACATCACCGACTTCCGACGGTCCGAGGAGTTGTTGCTCCTGCGAACCGAGGAACTCAAGCGTTCCAACACCGAGCTGGAGCAGTTCGCCTACGTGGCCTCGCACGACCTCCAGGAGCCATTGCGGATGGTTTCCAGCTACATGCAGCTTCTGGCGCGCCGCTACCAGGGTAAGCTGGATTCGGATGCCGACGAGTTCATCGCTTTTGCGGTGGACGGGGCAAAGAGAATGCAGCAATTGATTAACGACCTGCTGGCATTCTCGAGGGTCACCACGAAGGGCCACGATTTCAAACCGGTCGAGGCGGACGCCTCTCTGAAGCAGGCGCTGGCGAACCTGACGGCTGCTATCGGGGAGAGCCAGGCGATCGTGACCTCCGATCCTCTGCCGGTGGTGAGCGCGGACTCGGGGCAACTGACGCAATTGTTTCAGAACCTGATTGGGAATGCCATCAAATTCCGGGGCAAGGAACCGCCGCGGGTGCATGTGTCCGTGGAACGGCAGGCGAAGGAATGGGTGTTCTCCGTCCAGGACAACGGCATCGGAATCGAGCCGCGCCACCTGGACCGCATCTTCGTGATTTTCCAGCGCCTCCACTCGGCGGCGGAATACCCGGGCACGGGGATCGGCCTGGCGATCTGCAAGAAGATCGCGGAGCGTCACGGAGGCCGGCTGTGGGTGACTTCGGAACCCGGCGCAGGATCGACTTTTCATTTCACCATTCCGGTTAAGGGCTTGTGAGAACTGAAATGCAGACTAGAGCGATTGAGCTTTTGTTGGTAGAGGACAACCCCGGCGATGTACGCTTGACCATCGAGGCCTTGAAGGAAGGGAGGGTGATCAACCAGCTGACTGTGGTCCAGGACGGCGAAGAAGCCATTGCGTTCCTGCGGCGGCAGGGCCGGTATGCCGGCGCGGTGCGTCCCGACCTGATTCTACTCGATCTGAATCTGCCGCGGAAAGGCGGACTGGAGGTGCTGGCGGAGATCAAGGAGGATCCCGACCTCAAGCAGATTCCGGTAGTGGTGCTGACGACATCGCAAGCGGAACAGGATGTTCTTCGCACCTATCAACTGCACGCCAACTGCTACATCGTGAAGCCGGTGGATCTAAACCAGTTTATGGCCGTCGTGCAGGCTATCAAGAGTTTCTGGCTGGCTTTGGTCATGCTTCCGCCGCGCGAGTGAGGATGAACGATCTTCGAAATAGCCGGCCGGCTGACCCAGAATCCCGCGGGCGCCCGGCGCGCCCGATCGGCGGTTGGGAAGAGTTGGCCCTCGAACGAGGGGAGGACGAAGTATGACCAGCGGCACGCATTTGCCCGACGCAGCGGTGCGGGTGCTTCTCATCGAGGACAATCCGGGCGATGCCGGATTGGTGCGGGCGATGCTCTCCGAATCCCAGGGCACAGAGTTCCGCGTCGAGTGGGTGGAGGCCTTGCTGCCCGGCATGATTCGGCTCGGGCGCGGCGAGATAGACTTGATTCTCCTGGACCTCTCGGTTCCCGACAGTCAAGGGCTGGGCAGCCTGACTGCCATCCGAAATGCCGCGCCCAACATCCCGGTGGTCGTACTGACGGGTCTGGCCGACCAGGATGTCGCCCACGAGGCAGTGCGCTGTGGAGCGCAGGATTACCTGGTCAAAGGAGAGCTAAGCGGCGGCGCCTTGGCGCGCACCTTGAGCTACGCCATGCTGCGGCAACGCAATCAAGCGCGCGCTCTCGCGACGGGGTCGCCAGCCGAATTGGGCAGAGCGGTCGGGTTTCTGGGGGCCAGAGGAGGGGTGGGCACAACCACGGTCGCCTGCCACTTCAGTCTCGAGTTGAAGCAGCGGACTCTCAGCCGCGTCCTGCTGTCGGATCTGGACGTCGCCGGAGGCTCGGCCGGTTTCCTCATGAGAGCAACCTCGGAACACACCCTCCAGGAGGCCGCCAAGAACCTCGCCCGGCTGGACGAGAACTACTGGAACAAGATCGTTGTTAGCTCCGCCGATGGCCCGGACGTCCTCCTGTCACGGGGGTTTTTCGCTGTGGAGGAGCTGGCAAATAGCGAGAGAATCCGGGACGTCTTCGACTTCACGCGGTCCCTCTACCCATGGATCGTCATGGATCTTGGCCGCTTGAATTCCTTGGCCATAAGCATGGTGCTGGGTTTGAGCGATCTATTCCTGGTCGCGACCCTGGAGGTGGCGGTCCTGTTCGAGGTCCGGCGAGTGGTGTCGCGGCTGGCGGACATCGGCGGGAATCGCAGCCAACTGCACTTGATCGTCAATCAAACTCCCAAACATCCCGAGATTTCACCCATGGAAGCCGGCAAGATGGTCAACCTTCCCGTCGACGCGGTCTTGCCGGAGTGCCGCTCGGAACTGTGGGAGGCCTACTCGGACGGGAAACTTCTGAACGCCAAGACCGAATTTCGCCGGCAGCTAGGGCGTCTCGCGGAGAAGGTCGCGGGCCTGGAAGCGAAGAAGTCGAAATGAGCCGGCCTTCCATCGCCGCCTGGATCTCACTTCGCGGCCGTGGCAAGGTCCACCCGGAAGCTTTTCGCGCGCGCTTCCCGAAACCTCGCGACGCTCCTATCCGAGCGCGATCTCCAGCTTGGTCGCCGATGCCGGTGGGAACCGGTGCACCACGAGCCCGCCTCGAAGGTTGAGCGCTTCCGTCTTCGGCTCAACCTCCCGCGGCGCGTCGAAGCTGTTGTGCGCGTGCACATCGCTTGCCGCGAGCGTCGTCGCCCGCGCAGATTGGGCCGTTGCGCCGCGGATCGCGATCTCGGCCTCGCGCGCCTGGTCCAGGCTCGGATTGGTAACCGTCAGCGTCAATTGCTTCCCGCTCCGCGACGCCGACCCGGCCAGTCCGGCCAGCGTCGCCGGCTTCTCGTTCCTCGTGTACCTCACCGCGGGCGCTGTAAACACCGTGCGCACGGACTGCGCGCCCTGATGCGCGGCGTACATGTCGAAGACGTGGTAGGTGGGCGTGAGGCAGAACCGGTCCTCGTGGGCGAAGAAAAGCGATTGCAGACAGTTGACAAGCTGCGCGATGTTCGCCATGGCGACCTTCTCGGCGTGCCGGTTGAAGATGTCCAGGCTCAACCCCGCCAGCACCGCGTCCGCCATGCTGTTCTGCTGGCCCAGCAGAGCCTCCGGAAAAGGCTCGCTGCCCCCCGCGTACCAGGCGCCCCATTCATCCACCACCAGCTTCACCGCATGCTTCGGGTCGCATTCCCCCATCACGCCCCAATGCGCGTCGATCAGCGACTCCAACTGGCTGGCTTCGCGCAGGATCTCATAGTATTGTTCCGCGTCGAAGCGCAGCGCATCGCGCTTGCCTTTCACCCAGTCGCTGGTGCGCCCGCCGCTCGCGTTCCAGGAATAATGGTGCAACCCCCAGCCCCACATGCCGCCCAGCACGCCGCCTTCGGCCGCCTTCTTGAAGAACCGCCGCGTCCATTCCAGATTGTCCGAACTCGGCCCCGAGCCGATCAACGCCAGGCGATCGCCGTAGCTCGGCAGCCACGCCGTGTAGCGGCGAAACTCGCTGGCATAATCCTCCGCCAGGAAGTTGCCGCCGCATCCCCAGCTCTCGTTACCCACGCCCCAATACCGCACGTTGAGCGGATCGCGCTCGCCGTCGGCCGCCCGCTGCTCGGCCAGGCTCACCGAACCCGCGGGCGCATTGCAGTACTCCACCCAGCGCGCGAATTCCAGCGCGGGCAGGCTCCTCACATTGGCGGCGAAGTAGGGCTGCGCGCCGGTCAGCTTGCAGAACCGCGCGAATTCGATGGCCCCGAACTCGTTCGGCTCGTACGTCTGCGCGCCGCCCCGGTGCATCGTCTTGGTCCACTCCTGCGCCTGCGCCCAGAAGCTGGTCCGCCGGGGCCGCTTCTCGCGGGGGCCGATCCCGTCCTTCCAGTCGTATTGGTCCGCGAAACAGCCGCCCGGCCAGCGGATCGCTCCCGGCCTGACCTTGCGCAGCGCCTCCACCAGTTCCGTGCGCAGACCGCCCGTATTGGGAACCTTGGATTTCTCCCCGACCCACACGCCGTCGTACACCACGCCGCCCAGATGCTCCACAAAGTGGCCGTAGATCTCCGGCGCAATCCTGCCAATCGGCTCCTCCAGCAGGATCTCGATGCGCGCTTCCGCCGTTTGGGCCTTCAGCCTCTTGAGCGCCGCCTCCGGCGCGGCCAGACAAGCCGCGCCCAGGGCGGCCGACTTCAGGAATTGCCTTCTGTCCTGCATTTGGTTTCCCTCGCTGAATGGCGCGGTCCCCCACCCGCGCCGGACTCAGAACACTTCGGAGTTCTGCTTGAGGTAGTCCAGTAACTCGTCCACCTGGCAGAAAGCCAGCGCGGTGTAAGTGTCCGCGGCGCCGTAATACAGCGTGATCCGTCCCGTGGGAGCGTCCGCGATGGCGGCGCACGGGAACGCCACGTTGGGAACGAAACCCGTGGTCTCGTACTCCTTTTCCGGCGTCATGATGTAATCGCGCGTGCGGTACAGCACGCGGCTGGGGTCGTCCAGGTCCAGCAGCGCCGCGCCCGTGCTGTAGACGTAGCCATTGCAGGTCGTGGTCACCCCGTGATAGAAGAGCAGCCAGCCTTCGGTCGTCTCGATGGGCGCCGGACCCGCTCCGATCTTAGTGCTCTGCCACCAGCCCTTTCCTCCCCGGCTCATCACCAGCCGGTGTTTGCCCCAGTAGGTCAGGTCCGGACTGTGGCTCAGCACGATATCCCCGAACGGCGTGTGCCCGGAATCGCTCGGCCGGCTGAGCAGCGCGTACAGCCCGCCGATGCGTCGCGGGAACAGGACGCCGTTGCGATTGAACGGCATCAGCGGGTTCTCCATCTTGATCCAGGTGCGAAAGTCCTGCGTGCGCCCCAGCCCGATCGAGGCGCCCGGAAAATCGTCGCACCACAGGATGTAGTAAGTGTCCTCGATCTTGAGCAACCGCGGATCGTAGCCGTAACTGTTGGGCTTAGGCCGGCCGTCCTCATCCTGCCACGGGATCACTTCCGGCTCCAGTTCCCAACGAATCCCGTCGGCGCTCCGGCCGAAGTGCAGGTCGGCGCGCGCGTTGCGGTGGTCCGCGCGGAACACGCCCACAAATCCGCCCTCATAGGGAATCGCGGCGCTGTTAAAGACGCGGGCCACGCGGCCCACCGGGTTCCACCCGATGATGGGGTTCCCGCTATAGCGCCACACCACTTCGCGGCATCCCGCCGGCTTGTCCTCCCACGGGAGGTTCGGAACCGCGCCTCCCAGGATGGTCGTGGATTTCGTCGTCTCGCTCATCATCCGCTCCCTTGGTTCAGATCTCGCCGTCCGCCGCCCCGGCCAGCGCCCGCCGTTCCTTCAACTCGGCGCCGATCCTCTTTTCCATCTTGGCATCCAGGATGTAAAACAGAGCCACAACCGCCGTCAGCACGCTGGCCGCGGCGGGCAGCAGGCCCACCATCATGCGGATTCCGAATACCGTGTTGGCCGATTGCAGCACGTTCGGCTGATAGCCATAGTAGAACAGCAGCCATCCGGCCACCGCCGAGCCCAGCACCGCGCCCATCTTTTGCGCGAAACTGCCCGCGGAGAAGACCAGGCCGGTCGAGCGCCGTCCGAACTTCCACTCGCCGTAATCCGCCGTGTCCGCGAACATGGCCCACACCAGTGGACTCAACGGCCCGCCGGCGAACGAACCCACGATCTGGCTGGCGAAGATCAGGAAGAAGTCGCGCCGCCCTGCGAAGAACAGCGCGGTGCAGCAGACCGCATTGATCAGCGACAGCGTGATGTAGGCCGACCGTTTGCCGCCCAGCAGCTTCATCATCTTCGGCGCCGACAACGCGCCCAGCAGGCTTAAGGCCGTGCCCGCCAGCATCCACGAGGCCACCATCCCACTCCAGGTGGACAGAGGTTTCAACAGCGACGCAGGCAGCCAGGACCACGTTGCAAGTACACCCGCGTCTCCCACCACATACTTGAAGTAGTAAACCTGGGCCGCCAGCCGGATGCCCACCCAGATCTGGAACATGATATTGACCGCCGCCAGAACCATCCACGGCTTGTTGCGCGTCAGGTCCCCCAGGTCCTCCTTAACGCTCGATTTCCGGACCGGCTGCAAGCGCTCTTTCGTCGAACCGAACGTGAACAGAAACAGGCAGATCGCGGCGGTACCATAAACCGACAGCGTCAGCGGGTAGCCCAGGCGATCGTTGCCGCCTCCCAGCGTCTTCACCAGGTATAGAAACGTGCCCTGGACCACCAGGTTGCCCGTGAAGGCCCCCACGAAGCGGTACGACGACAGCCGCGTTCGTTCCTCCCCCTGACGCGTGATGACTCCTAGCAACGCCGCGTAGGGCACGTTGAGCATGGTGTAGAACAGCATCAACAGCGTCACCGTGACGTAGGCGTAAACCAGCTTCCCGCTCGCCGACAGGTTCGGCGCCGTGAACGTGAGCACGCCGGAAATCGCGAACGGGAGGCACATCCACAGCAGCCAGGGCCGGAACCTGCCGAAGCGCGATCGCGTCCGGTCGGCCGTCATTCCCATGATGGGATCGACGAAGTTATCCCAAGTGCGCGTCACCAGCAGCATGGTCCCCGCGGCGGCCGCACTGATCCCGAAAGTGTCGGTGTAGAAGATGAGCAGGAAGACGCTAAAGGTGTTCCAGTACAGGCAGAAGCCGAGGTCTCCCACGGCGTAGCCGATGCGTTCGGTCCAGCCTATTCGCTCTGGCTCCATATGACGATGAGCAGCCCGCCCGCGGCGGCACTCCTCTTCCTTTCCGCCGGAGCGCCGGCCGGTCCACTCCGGCGCGCATCGGCCCTTCCCGACTCAGGGGCGCCACCAGGTTCTCCGGGGACCCCGCCTCAACCGGCTCGGTGGCATGAAACTGTGTAGCTTAGCACGGCTGGGCCGCTCGTGGGGCAAGATCGCTCGAAAGCTCAGGTATACACCCGATTCCATCCCCACCCCGTTGGGTGCCTAATCGAGCTAGCCCGCTCTTCTTACCACGGCCTTATTGGCGCGGGCCAGCCGGAGCCTCCAGGAGCGGCCCGTATGGTGGATGCGATCATCGCGGGAACAACCGAACAGCCGGGGGCGCGCCGGGGTGTCTCCAATTCCCGTTGCAGGTCCGGGGGCGGCAACACCATTCTCGAGTGCGCCTTCACCCTGGTTCCCCTCCTGGCGCTGGTCTTCGCCTTTGCCGACCTGGGCCTGCTGCTGTTCCGCTGGAGCACTCTCCAGAACGCGGTGCGGGAAGGTTGCCGCTACGCCATCACCTTCCAGACTTCCGGGGGCCTGGGGCAGAGTGCCTCTGTCGAGGCGGTGGTGCAGAAGTACGCCATGGGCGTGGTGACCACCACCGACAGTCCCCAGCACATCTTCGTAAACTACTACACTCCCACCAACCTGACCACCCCCATCGCAACCGGTGGAAACATCCCCGGCAACATCGTCCAGGTCTCGGTGCAGAACGTCGCGTGGGCCTGGATCGCGCCGCTGAGCGGTACCCTCGGAGCGGGTTCCCTGTACGCCACCACTCCGTTCCACGTGAACGTCTATTCGTGCGACATGCTGGGGGGCTACCCGGCCGGCGTCAACAACGTGCCGCGCTGAACGCGGCCGCGTAACCAGGAGGNNCCGGCATGAACCTGATCCGCAGCATCCAGGTCAATCAGGTTTGCCGCGACATCGACAATATGTACATCCACGGCGCCGACTTTTCCACCTACTCCATGCAGCAACTGGCGCAGCGGCTGGCCACCGGCCTCAGCATGCAAATCGGAACCGCGTTCACCGGAAACAGCGCCACCAATACGGGCAACGGCGGTAACAGCCTGGTCACCTTGTCGGAAGTCATGTACGTCGGCGCGACCACCAGTCCCAACTGCACCTCCGTCGGCTCGACCAGGTGCACCAATGCCAACAGCTTCGTCTTCACCCAGCGCGTCCAGTTTGGAAACGGAACCCTGACCGCCCAGAAGGCCAGTACGCTGGGCAATCCTTCCACCACGGCGATTTCCAGCGCCGGAATCGTCCAGAACCCGGTCACCGACGCCGGAGCCAAGCTTCCCGCCGCCGCGCAGACCAACTTCAAGGCCCTGTGGCAGACCGCGCTCCAGGACGGGCAGGTCTGTTACGTCGCCGAGTATTTCGCCCAGTCCCCGGATCTGGCCTTGGGAAGCTTTTCGGAAGGCGGAGTCTATGCTCGATACTTCTTCTAAGCGAACTCTCATGACCAATCCAGCGGGCGCGCGAAGGCGGAACGGAGTCAGTCTGATCGTGGCGGCGCTGTCCCTGACATTCATCATCCCCGTAGTCGGGCTGATGATCGACGTGGGAATTCTGTATTCGGTCCGCGCCCGCCTCCAGGCCGCCGTGGATGGCTCCGCCCTGGCCGCGGCCCGCGCGCTGAGTCTGGGCCAGACTACCGGGGCCCAGGCCGCCGCCGCCCAACAGAACGCCGTGGATTGGTTTTACGCCAATTTTCCCAACAAAACCTGGGGCACCACCAATACCCAGATGACCCTCGCCTCGGTGACCGTTTTCGATGATCCCAACAACGCGCATGTCCGCAACGTCACGGTGATCGCATCCACCACTGTGCCCGGCTACTTCATGAATTGGTTCAGCGCCAATCCGACCCCGCTCTCTACCACGGGCAATGCCTCCCGCCGCGACGTGGTGGTCATGATGGTGCTCGATCGCTCCGGCTCCATGCAGAACGCCGGCGCTTGCGCCACCATGATCACCGCCGCCAAGCTCTTCACCGGTCAGTTCGCCGAGGGACGCGACCAGATCGGCCTGGTCTCTTTCAGCGACAACGTCTTCATCCACTCCAACCCCACCACCAGCTTCCAATCCGTGCTGGGCTATCAGAACAACTCGGGAAGCGGAACCGGAGCCCTGGATACCATCGTCTGCGCCGGCGGCACCAGCACCGCCCAGGCCATTTCGGTCGCCTACAACGCGGTTTACCAGATGAACCTGCCGGGCGCGCTGAATGTCATCATGTTCGAGACCGACGGCTTGCCCAATACGCTCACCCTCAATTTTTGGGATTCCACCGCCAACGCCGCCGGCCTCAAAAGCACCAGCGCCTGCACCGACAAAAACAGCAAGAAGATGAGCCAGAGCGGCTTTGCCAGCGCGGCCGTCCTTCCGAGTTGGACCCCCGGCCAGGCGCTGGGCTCCGGAAGTTACTTTTCGAACATCCCGGCGGGCATCGTGGGCGCGGTCTACTCGGACGACCCGGGCGGCACCAACCAGTTCGACGTCATGATGAAATACTGGGCCCCCAGCACCGCCAATAGTTTCAGCAGCACCACCTATATTGCCGCCGCCACCGCGCCCGGCTGCGCCTTCGACAGCACCCACGCCGTCAGCCCGCCGCCCGCCGATATCGCCTGGTTCCCGGTCAAGGACGTTTGGGGCAATTCGTTAAATCCCGCTTACGGATACCTTCCCGTCACTCTTACCGGCTCGCACATCGCCGCCAACAGTTACACCACCTACCATAATGCGGCCTTGAACGCGACCGACAACGCCGCCTATCAGGCCCGTTCCAACGCGACCATCCCCGCCTACTTCTTTGGCGTTGGCCTGGGAGGCACTTCCACCAGCCCGCCCGACTATGTCCTCATGCAGCGCCTGGCCAACGATCCGAACGGCGATAATTATAATGCCCCGGCTAAGTACAGCGCCTGCGCGAGCGAAGCCAACTGCGCGACTTACACCACACAGCCCCAGGGCACCTTCGTATTCTCCTCCAGCCCCGCCTCTCTCGCGCAAGCCTTCCTCGCCATCTCTTCCCAGGTCCTGCGCTTGAGTAAGTAAGTACCGCCGCCGGTCTCGGGTAGCGCCGGCGGTCTTGCCGCCGGTGTACGAGCTGAGCCCGAGTGCCGCGGTTAACGATAAAACTCGCGGCGATGGCGGATACGGCGAACCTCAACGACGCCGTCGCTCGAACAGGCGAAGAAGAGCCGGTAATCGCCCACCCGCAGTCGTAGCTCCTCCATGTCGCCCTGAAGAGCCTTGACATCCCCTGCGCCCGTTTCCGCGAATCGATGCAACGCACGCAAGATGCGCATGGCTGCGGCCCGATCCATCGCGCGAACGTCGGCCCGGGCCTGTTCGGTCCAGGCGATCCGCTTCACACCGGTTCCTTGAAGTTCTCGATTTCTTCCTGCGTGATGCCGAGTTCGGCCAGCACCCGCTCGTGCGGAATCGGAGTATTGTGTTTGAGCCACTCGCGGGCTTCGCCGAGAGCCTGCGCCTCTTCCGCCGTGAGCGGCTCATCGTCCAGGGGCGCGTTGGCGACGGCCCGCGAGACCGGATCCAGCACCGCGCGGCCCTTACACCCGGTGCTCTTTCCGCACCACCTTGCGCGCCCCGGCGTGCCACGCCGTGCTCCAGTCCTTGGGCGGAACGATCTTATCCAGCCGGTCCAGCTCCCCGATGTTTTTCAGCCGCGTGTAGATAAGCTGCCAGACGCAGGGGCGCTCCGCATCCACCTCGCAGTGCGTCTCCGTCGAGCCGCCGCAGGGACCGTTCAGCATCCGCTTCGCGCAGCGCGTCACCGGGCAGACGCCGCCGAACTCGGCCAGCATGCAATCGCCGCAGCCCAGGCATTTCTCGGTCCAGACCGCCTGCTCCTCCAGAATGCCCAGGAACTGCGTGTTCAACCCCGCGTAGACCGGCTTGTTCGGAAACCTCTCCGCGATCGCCTGCACGCCCGCGCCGCAGCCGAACGAGACGATGGCGTCCGCCTTGGCCGCCGGCTCCGCCAGGTCCTTGATGAACTCGTTCTCGCACTGCCGCTCGATGGTCGCCTGGGTCAGCTCCAGCGGCTTGCCTTCAATCTTGCGCGCCATCCGGACCGCGTACGAGGCGATGCCCACCTCGCGTTCGCCCCCCGCCAGGCACACTGTCACACAGGTGCCGCAGCCCACGAACAACACCTTGCCGTGGCGCGCGATGAGGTTCTTTAATTCCGTAACCGATTTCGGGCTTGCGACGATCATATCTTCCCCGCACTTTCTAACTGCTTCGTCTCTTTCAGCGGACTCGGCCCCAGCGCCTTCACCGTCTTCACCATCTCCTGCACGCTCTCGACAAACGTGGGCGCCATGGCCGCCGAGAGGTTCACCATCTTCAGCCGCGCTCCTCCCACGCCGATCTCCTCCAGCATCTCCCGGATGCGGTCCGTGCGTTTGCGCGCCCGCAGGTTGCCTTCCAGGAAGTGGCAGCCGCCTTCCAGGCACCCGGCCACCAGGATTCCGTCGACGCCCTTCACGAACGCCTCCAGAATATGCTCCATCTCGATCTTCCCGGTGCACGGCGCATGGATGATCCGCACGCTGGCCGAATACTGCATGCGCTTCGAGCCGGCCAGGTCCGCCGCCGCGTACGCGCAGTAGTTACAGCAAAAGGCGATGATCTCGGGTTCCCACTCGTTTGGCTGACTCATGCGCTTACTCCTCCCCCCACCAGTAACTCGTCCAGCATGGCCACCAGCGCGTCGTCTTCCTGATGCTGCAGGCCGATCGTCCTGGCCGGGCAGGCGGCCGCGCAGCTTCCGCACCCCATGCATTTTGCTCCCTGGATCTCCGCCTTCTTCAGATCGTTGATCATGGGAGCGCCGTAAGGACACACTTTTACGCAGGTCGCGCACGCCACGCAGTTCTCGGGATCCACTTTGGCCACCTGGCCCGGAATCTCCAGGTGCGTCTTCGAGAGCACCGTGGTCGCCCGCCCCACCGTAGCCTGGGCCTGGGCGATGGTCTCGTCCATGCTTCGCGGAGAGTGCGCCAGGCCGCACAGGAACTCGCCTTCGTTGGCCAGATCCACCGGCCGCAGCTTGGGATGCGCCTCCAGGAAGAACCCATCCGCCGTGAGCGCACTGCGCAGCAAGCCCGAGAGCACCGGGTTGCCCGCCGCCGGAGCGATGCCCGTCGAGAGCACCAGCAGGTCCGGCGAGAGCAGCAGCTCGCGGTTGCCCGAGGTGTCGTGTACCCTCACCCGCAGCCGCCCATTGCCCTCGCTCACCTCCGGGTCGCTCTTCTCCGGATGGCGCACGAACAGAATCCCTTCTTCCCGCGCCTTCTGGAAATATAGCTCGCGGAATCCGTAAGTGCGTATATCGCGGCCCAGCACCACCACATTGGCTCTGGGCAATCGCCGCTTAATCTCCAGCGCGTTCTTGACCGCCTCCGAGCAGCACACCCGGCTGCAATAAGTATGCTCGTCGTTGCGGCTCTCCACGCACTGGATCATCACCA
>PMEV01000230.1:28281-28455 GCA_003154855.1 Bryobacterales bacterium | reverse complement strand
CCGCAGCCCCAACATGTTCACCCTCATCGGGATGGGCACCGGCACGGCCTACGGTTACAGCGCCCTGGCGGCGATCTTCCCGGGCGCGCTCCCGGCCTCCTTCCGCGGACCTCACGGCCAGCCGGCGGTGTACTTCGAGGCGGCGGCCGTCATCGTGACCCTGGTCCTGCTGGG
>PMEV01000230.1:0-28249 GCA_003154855.1 Bryobacterales bacterium | reverse complement strand
ATCGCTTGCGCGTGCGTCCGGGGGAGAAGGTGCCGGTAGACGGGCTGCTGCTCGAGGGCGCCAGCTCCGTGGATGAGTCCCTGGTGACCGGCGAGCCGCTTCCCGTGGAAAAGGTCCCCGGCAACCGCGTGACCGGCGGAACCCTGAACGCTACGGGCGGCTTTGTCATGCAGGCCGAGCAGGTGGGCGCGGACACCCTGTTGGCCCGCATCGTGCGCATGGTAAGCGAAGCCCAGCGCAGCCGCGCGCCCATCCAGCGCCTGGCGGACCGGGTCTCCGCGTATTTCGTCCCGGCCGTGGTGCTGGCGGCCGTGGCGACCTTCGCGGTCTGGGCGGCCGTCGGCCCGCAACCGCGCCTGGCTTACGCGCTGGTGAACGCCGTGGCCGTGCTGATCATCGCCTGCCCCTGCGCGCTGGGACTGGCCACGCCGATGGCCGTGATGGTTGGCTCCGGCCGAGGCGCCAAGGCTGGGGTGCTCATCAGGAACGCCGAAGCGCTCGAGACCCTCGAGAAGGTGGATACGCTAGTGCTGGACAAGACCGGCACGCTCACCGAAGGCCATCCGCGATTGAGTACCGTCCAGCCGGCGGCGGATTGGGACGAACGCGAGCTCCTCCGGCTCGCCGCCAGCCTCGAGCGGGCCAGCGAGCATCCCTTGGCGGGCGCCATCCTGGCCGGAGCGGCCGACCGGAGCATTCCACTCTCGGCAGTTGGGGATTTCGAATCCTATCCCGGAAAGGGCGTGGCGGGCACGGTGGATGGAAAGCGGGTGCGGCTGGGCAACCGGGCGCTGATCGATCCAGGCCCGCTCGCCGATGCGGCCGAAGCCCTCCGCCGTGCTGGCCAGACAGTGGTGTTTGTCGCCGTGGACGACGTTCTCGCGGGCCTGCTCGGCGTGGCCGACCCCATTAAGGAGTCCGCGCGCGAGGCCCTCCACCAGTTGCGCGAGCTTGGCTTGCGGATCGTGATGCTCAGCGGGGACAGCCTAGCCACCGCCCAAGCCGTGGCGCGCGAGTTGGCCATCGACGAGGTGCACGCCGAGGTGCTTCCGGATCAGAAGGCGGAGGTCGTCAAGCGCCTGCAAGGCCAAGGGCGCGTGGTGGCGATGGCGGGCGACGGCGTCAACGACGCTCCCGCGCTGGCCCAGGCTGCGGTGGGAATCGCCATGGGAACGGGCTCGGGCGTAGCTCTCGAGAGCGCTGGTATTACGCTCGTCAGAGGCGATTTGCGGGGCATCCTCCGCGCCCGCAAGCTCAGCCGCGCCACCATGCGCAATATCCGGCAGAACTTCTTCTTCGCCTTCGGGTATAACACCTTGGGGGTGCCGCTGGCGGCAGGGGTATTGTATCCTATATTTGGGGTGCTTCTTAGCCCCATCCTGGCCAGCGCGGCGATGACGTTCAGCTCCTTATCGGTGATTGCTAACGCCTTGCGCCTCAGGGATTTGAAGTTGTGAGCCTATTTCGGAACAGGAGATCTTGTTTTGGATTCAATGACGGTTCCGGCCGACAGAAGATTCTGCGTCCCGAGTCCCAGGATTGCCTGGCAGAGCTTTGAGGACGAACTGGTCGTCATTAATCTGGAATCGGGAACGTACTACAGCCTGGATCGCGCCGGCGCTCTGCTCTGGCGGATGATTGAGGCTGGCGCCACGCCCGCCGAGACGCTCGCGCATCTTCGCCAGTCTGGGGCGCCCCCCGAAGCCCCGGGTCAGGCACTGGGATTCTGGGGAAAACTGTTGGAGGAAGGCCTGATTTCGCCTGCCCCGAATGGGGAGGAGCCGCGGGCCATTCCGGAGGAGCCGGTCTGCCCCTGGACGCCGCCCTCCATCTCCACCTATACCGACATGCAGGATCTGTTCCTGCTGGATCCCGTTCACGATGTGGACGAGGCGGGATGGCCCAGCCGTCCCGCGGAGGAGCCTTGAACGCGGCGCCAACCCGATTCTTCGAGGATGCCCGGGCGCGCTTCGAGGCTGCGGCGGAATCTGCGGGTGTGGTGGATCGGCGGTTCCGCGTCGGGGATCGCATCCTGCGGTTGCGCTTTGCGGGCGGCGCCTTGGAAGAGCGCCTGACGCCCGCCATCGAACATCTGGCGACCAGCCCGGACGCCGCGCCCGATCTCACCGTCTGCCTCTTCGACGCGGCCACTACCGGAGTCGCGTTGCGGGCCGGTTGGGATGCCTCCGCGTACTTGCCGCGTGGTGAGATTGCGGGCTTCAGCACGGAACGCTTTCGCACCGCCTTCGAGCAGGGCGCCGACGTCCTTTTGATGCTGGACCGCGAACGCCGCGAAGCGCTGTATTGGATGCCGGATGCCGCCCGGGTTCCCTTTTGGGAGCGCAGTTTCCCTTTGCGGACGGTGATGCACTGGTGGTTCGAGGATCTGCCCTTCCAGCCGGTCCATGCGGCCGCGGTAGGGTTGGCCGAGGGGGGTGTTCTGATCGCCGGCCCCAGCGGCAGCGGGAAGTCCACGGCGGCGCTGGCCTGTCTCGATTCGGAGCTATCCTACGCCGGCGACGACTACGTCCTGGTGCGGCACGCGCCCTCGCCCTACGTCTACTGCCTGTATGCCACGGCGAAGATCGACGTGGACAACCTCGAACGGTTCCCCGGCCTGCGGCCGTTCCTGGATAACACGGACCGACTGGACCGGGAAAAGGCGCTGCTTTTCCTCCGCTCCTGGCGGCCCGCCAAGATCGCCGCAGGCTTTCCTATCCGAGCGCTGGTCGTTCCACGGGTGACCGGCCTCCGCAACACTCAACTGCGTCCGGCCACGGTGGCGGAGGCGGTTCGGGCGCTGGCGCCCACCACGCTCTATCACCTGCCAGGCGCCGAGCGCCAGGCCTTCGCCAAGATCGCCGCCCTGGCCCGCCAGCTTCCGTGCTATGTTCTGGAAGCAGGCACCGATCTGCATCAGATCCCGGCCAGAATCCTGGAACTGCTGGGCCGCCGGGGGGAGCCATGAACCGCCCTCTCGTGAGCGTCGTCATTCCCTCCTACAACGCCGCCCGTTTCCTGTCCGAAGCGGTCGCGAATGTGCTGGCGCAGCATTATGAGCCTCTCGAGATCCTGGTCGTCGACGACGGCTCGACGGACTCGACGCCGGAAGTGGCCCCCGGTCTGGCGCCGGAAGTGCGCTATCTGCGCCAGGAGAACCGGGGGCCCTCCGCGGCGCGGAATTTGGGGCTGCGCGAGGCCCGCGGCGAGATCATCGCCTTTCTCGACGCCGACGACCTGTGGCCCGTGGGCAAGCTGGATCTGCAGGTGGGCCGTCTGCTCAAGGACCCCGCGCTGGACCTGGTGTCGGGCCGTGTCCGCTACGTCGAGCTTCCGGGAGGCCGGATCCCCGATTTGCGCTTTGAGACTTCCGACCGTGAGCTGCCCGGCATTCTCATCGGCTCCGCCGTCTACCGCCGCCGGGCCTTCGACGTGGTGGGAGGGTTCGACGAGTCGCTACGCTATAGCGAAGACCACGATTGGTTCCTGCGGGCGCGGGAAGCCGATTTGAAGATCCTCCTGGTGGCCGAAGTGACCCTTTTCTACCGCCACCACGATTCCAACATGACCCGCCACGTGCCCCAGCGTAACGCCATCCAGGCCCTGGTGATCCACAAATCTCTCCAGCGCCGGCGCCGCAAAGACGGCGTCGCTCGGAATCTCCCAGGCTGGTACAGCTACGATGAGAAGCGGCCTTCCGATGAGTGAGGACACCGCTCCACTGGCCAGTGTGGTGATCCCCGCCTTCAATGCCGGGGCGTACCTCGAGGAGGCGATCCGCAGCGTCCTCGAACAGGACTACCGGCCGCTCGAGGTGATCGTGGTCGACGACGGGTCGGCCGACCGCACGGCCGAGTTAGCGCGGTCGTTCGGGCCGCCCGTCCGAGTCCTCGCCCAGCCGCACGCCGGGGCCGGAGCTGCCCGCAATGCCGGAGCGGCCGTGGCGCGGGGCGCCTGGCTCGCCTTCCTCGACGCGGACGACCTATGGATCCCGCACGTGCTGGCCCGCCTGGCCAGTGTGCTGGCTGGCGATCCCCAGCTCGGTCTTGTCTACGGGCAGGTCGTAGAATTCCGCGAGATCGGCGGGAAAGTCGTCGAGAAGCCGCCGGCGACCGGCCTGCTACCCGGCGCCACGCTGCTGCGCAGAAGCTTGTTCGACCGGGTGGGATGGTTCGACACCGGCCTGCGTGTCGGGGAGTTCGTCGATTGGTGCGCGCGTGCCCGCGAGTTGGGTATGCGCTCCGCCAGCTTGCCCGAGCCCGTGCTGCGCCGCCGCATCCATGGGGAGAACACCGGGGTCCGCGAGCGTTCCGCGCGCGCCGATTACGCCCGCGTGGCCCACGCCGCCCTCCAGCGGCGCAGGGAGAGCGGCAGGTGACGGCCAACCAGGCGGGCGGGTGTCTGCCCAACCCTCGGCAGATGCTGCTCCTCAGGGCTGCCCTCAGCCGGGGGCCGGAGGGCGTCGCCGCCTGGGAGCGATGGGGGCGGGATGGCGGTCTCGACCATCTCGACGACGGATCGTTCCGCCTGCTGCCGCTGGTCGGCGCCAATCTCTCCGCACAGGGTTACCAGGGCCCCCACTCCAACCGGTTGAAGGGCGTCCGCCGCCAGGCCTGGAGCCAGAACCAGGTGCTGTTCAGCCAGGTGCGGCCGCTCCTCGAGGCGCTCCACGCCGCTGGCACTCCCGTCCTGCTGATGAAGGGCGCGGCCCTGGCCTTCCAGGTGTATCCGGACGCCGGCTGCCGTCCCATGCGCGATATCGATATTCTCGTTCCCCCCGCCGACGCGCGGGAACTCTGGGAAAAGCTCGAGGCGGCGGGCTGGCGGCCGCTCTACTGGCGGCCGCGAGCGCTCTCCCAAAGCTTCTTCCGCTTCCGCCATGCGATGGACTTCGAAGCTCCTTCGGGTGGCCGCGTCGATCTGCACTGGCACGCGCTGAATCTGTGCTGCCACTCCAGCGCCGACCAGATGTTTTGGGAGCACTCCCAGCCCCTGGAGTTCCTGGGCCTTCCTCTGCGGACCTGCACTCCGGCCGCGCACCTGTTCGGCATTTGCGTGCACGGAATCGTCTGGAGCGAGACCCCGCCCATCCGCTGGATTGCAGACTCGATCCTGCTGCTGCGCCGGTTCCCCGCCCTGGATTGGGAGCTCCTGGTCGAAGCCTCTCTGAGTCTGGACGTCGTCCCCTACGTGCGTCGGGCCCTCGAGTTCCTGCTCTCGGAATTCGATGCGCCCGTGCCGGCCGAGGTTCTGACCACGCTCTCGGGCGCCGCGGTTAGCGCCTCTACGGCCGCCGGGTTTGCCCGCGACTCGGACCCCTTCGCAGCCCGCTCGGCCTGGCAGGATCTGCTGCCCTTCTATGCGCGCTGGCGCCGCTCGCTGGGAGGCGCCTCCCCGGTTTACCACGCAGCCGGGTTTGTGCGCCACCTCGAGTATGCCTTCGGATACGAGAGCGCCTGGGGGCTGGCGCGCCACCTGACGCGCTCCGCCTTTCGGCGCCTGGCGGGCCGCAGGCCCTGACCCGCACGCCGTCGTCGTGGTAGCGCCGGCGGTCTCGCCGCCGGTGGATTCCGTAGACATGGCCCTATCGTGCGTCGCAACCGACGATGCGCAAGAAACGCCGGCTACGGCTTCGCCACCGGCGTCAGATCGCGGCTGGTGATCACTCGGTCGATCATGCCGTATGCCAGCGCCTGTTCCGGCTCCAGGATATAGTCGCGGTCCACGTCCCGCGAGATCTTGTCCACGTCTTGCCCAGTGCAATCCGCCAGAATCTGGTTCAGGATTTCCCGCATGCGCAAGATCTCCCGCGCATAGATGTCGATGTCGGTAGCCTGCCCGGCCAGCCCGCTCATCGAAGGCTGGTGGATCAGGATGCGCGAGTGTGGCAGGCTGTACCGCTTGCCCTTGCTGCCCGCCGCCAGCAGCACCGCTCCCATGGATGCCGCCTGCCCCACGCAGATGGTCACAATGTCGGGCTCCACAAACCGCATCGTATCCAGGATCGCCAGACCGGAGGAGATCGACCCACCCGGCGAGTTGATATACAGCGAGATATCCCGCTGCGGATCCTCCGCCGCCAGGAACAGCATCTGCGCAATCACCAGGTTGGCCACCGTGTCGTCGATCGGCGTTCCCAGGAAGATGATGTTCTCCTTCAGTAACCGGGAGTAGATGTCGTATGCCCGCTCTCCCCGCGACGTCTGCTCAACGACCATGGGGACCAGCACAGAGTTCTCCATTCGGTGCTCCTCTCCAAGCCCAGGGCGGGCTACTTCTTGGCGGCAGCGGCCTTCTTCGCTTTGCGCGGTTTATCCAGCGCCCGCCGCTTCAACTCCAGCGCCGAGGCCAGGTCCGCGATGGTCGTCTGCTCCAAGTAATCCATGATACGCGAACGCAGCACCGTCCAGGAGTCGTGCATCGAGCATGCCGAGTCGTTGGTGCACTCCGCCAGGCCGCTCGCGCACTTCTGGAAGTCGTTGAGGCCGTCCAGCGCCTCCCTCAATTGGACCAGCGTGATCTCTTTCGGCGAGGTGCGCAGCATGAATCCGCCGGTCGGCCCCTTGCTCGACCGCAGCAGGCCCTGGCGCGCCAGTTGTTGCAGAATCTTCGCCAGGAAGTGCGCCGGAATGCCCTCCTGCGCGGCGATCTGCTTCACCATGACATACTTGCCTTCCGGAACCTGAGCCAGGTTCACAAACGCACGGATGGCGTACTCCGTGGATCGCGAGTAGATCATCACGTTCCCCTCCAGACACGCAGATGAATACTCCTTTATCTTAGAATCTGCACCGCCTCTTGGCAAGGGGGTACTCTGAAATTAACTTCTGTGAGGTGCGCCCGGCAGCCCATTCGCCCACCGGCCGAAAACCAGCCTGGCGAGTTCCTCGAGCCGGGCCGAGTTGGCATAGGGGTCGATCGGCGCCGCCAGCTCGCGCATGTCCCCCGAATTGGCGTCTTCCTCGCACCAGGCCGAGATCATTTCCGGGGTCACCTCCAGATGGAACTGCAGGCCGTAGGCGCTGCCGCTCTGGAAGGCTTGGTGCGGGCAGGCCTCCGAGGACGCCAGCCAAACGGCGCCCGCGGCCAAATCGAACGTCTCGCCGTGCCAATGGAACAGGATCTCCGGGTCCCTAAGGCCCTGGAACAGAGAGTCGGCGTGCGCCGCCTCCCGCCAGGATACCGGCGCCCAGCCGATTTCCTTCACGGTGTTGCGGTAGACCCGCGCGCCCAGCGCCTTCGCCACCAACTGCGCCCCCAGACAGATGCCCAGCACCGGCTTCCCAACCGCCACCGCACGCTCGATGATCCGTAGCTCCTCCTGCAGGAACGGCAGGTCGTCGTTGGCGGACATTGGCCCACCCAGGAAGATGAGCGCCGTGGCGGATTCCCACTCTGGGGAGGCAGCCGGCTGGCCGAACCTGTCGGCGTAACGCCAGGCAATGCCCCGCTCGTCCAGAATCGCCCCGATCAGGCCCACATGCTCGCCGGGGACATGACGGAAGGCCAGCACGTGCATATCTCAGCATACCAGTCGCCCGGAAACTAACGATCTGCCGCCTTCCCGCCGATATGACCTTTGAAGAGCCACGGGCGCGTCTCATGCAGATCCTGATAGCCGACGACGACGTTGTCTCACGCCGCTTTCTAGCCAAGATGCTCGAAATGTGGCACTACGAGGTGGTGGCTGCCTGCGACGGCACGGAAGCCTGGCGTCTCCTCGAGCAGGACGACGCACCGCAATTGGTCATCCTGGACTGGATGATGCCGGGCTTGACCGGTCCCATGGTCTGCGCCCAGGTGCGCGACCGCGCCCGGGAGCCGTATACCTACATTCTTCTCCTCACCGCCAAGACCGAAAAACAGGACCTGGTCGAGGGCATGGAGTCCGGCGCCGACGACTACATCACCAAACCCTTCGACGCCCAGGAGCTGAAAGTCCGCCTGCGCGCCGGCCGCCGGATCCTCGATCTTCAGACCGAACTGCTGGCCGCTCGGGAGGCCTTGCGCGTGCAGGCTACCCACGATCCGCTCACCTGCCTCTGGAACCGTTACGCCATCCTGGACATCCTGACCCGCGAATTGAACCGGGCCATCCGGGAGGAAACCGGATTGGGCGTGGTCATGGTGGATTTGGACCATTTCAAGAGGGTCAACGATACCTACGGCCATATGGCCGGCGACACGGTGCTCCGGGAAGCGGCGCGCCGCATGCAGGCTTCCTTGCGCAGCTACGACGCGGTGGGCCGCTACGGCGGCGAGGAGTTCCTGGTCGTTTTGCCGGGGTCCACCGACTCCAGCGCCCTGCACTTGGCCGATCGGCTTCGGGAGACGCTTTGCGCCGAAACCATCGACTTCCCGGAGGGCAGCGTTCGTGCCAGCATAAGTCTCGGAGTGACCGCCTGGTCCCGGGGAGTCCCACCCACCCCCGAGATGCTTATCCACGCCGCCGATGAAGCCCTCTATCACGCCAAAGCCCTGGGCCGCAATCGCGTCGAGTGGAACGGACTGGTGCCCGCCCGGCCGGAAGTACTAGCCGGTTAGCGCTCCCGGGCAATCGCCGCACGCCGTCGTGCCAGGTAGCGCCGGCGGTCTTGCCGCCGGTGTTCTCCTCCAGGGTAGCCGGCCAAGCGCTACGAAATTGACTTGGGGCTATCCTGCGTCGAAGCCCTACCCCTGGAACCCGCTCCATCGCGAACTGCCCGGCAGTGGCGCGGCGTATCCGATGAGGCAGAATTGGTCCAGCGCGAATAGCACTATCGACTCCACTCCCGCCGCCTTGGCCAGCCCCAGCTCCTTCAGCCAGGGAGCGACCGGATCGCTGATCCCAATCAAGTGCGCACTTTGATGGGGAGCGAAGCCGCGGCTTTGTGGCAGCAGAATCGAAGTCAGGCACTTGTCCAAGTCCCGGCCGCTGGTGTAGCCAAAGCTCTCCGTCTTCAGGCCATCCAGCGCTTGCGGCGTCCAGGCCGCGCCCGGGTAGTTGACGGCCAGGTCGAGCGGGGTGGCGTTGACGTCCAGAGGATACAGCACTTCGAACCGGCAGTTCGGAAACGATTGCCGCACGTAGCTAATCACCTGATCCGTGAAGTTGCCTACCAGCGTGGGTAGAAACGCCACCTCGTCCGGGCATGACGAGACCGCTGCGTTTTCGTCGGTGATGGTGTCCATCGCGCGCCCGTGTTGCGCCTGGAACGCGCCCAACGTGAACTCGTCGTAATATGGCATCCCCGACCGCGAGTCCCGAAAGTACCACCACTGCACCTCGCCGAACTGCAGGAACGGCTGCAATCCCGCGTCTTGCATGGTCTGCGCCAAGTCGAGGTAGGCCACTTCCCAGAACGCGATGCTGGCCGGCGAGAAGTTCGTCTGTAGCGCCGGGGTGTTCACCAGAACCGGGTCCCCTGCCGGGCACCTCTGCGCGATGCCCGCCGCGACCGAAGGGTCTCCGAACTGCAATTCCATGCTGAGCGCTGCGGTCGCATCGATGCCGTACCCCTTCAGCGCCGTGAAGAAGGCTCGGTTCCAGTCGCGCGCCGCCCGGTTCAGCCGCGGCGTTGCCGCCAGATCTGTCACCCAGGCGCCGTCGCTTCCGCCCGCCAGAGTCGCACCGCTAGCCTGCGGATGGAAGTCTGCGCAGGTGCTGGTCGCCGTCAGGACGGTCTGGGTTCCCGCGCCGATCAAGTCCCGCGAGTAAATCGTGAGCAGATCCCCTTGCGCCAGCGCCCAGTACTGCAGGTATCCGCTGTTGATCTCCTGTTCGAAGGCTTTCGCCACCGTTTCCGCTGTGTCCCCGATGTAGTGGACGTGCGTGATCGCCAGCGTTCCAACGGTTACCGTGGTGCTCATGCCGTAGGCGAATGTCGGCGTGCCGCTGAACTCCACCGTCCCCGACGCGTACCGCTGCCCCGCCAGCGCCATCTCGAAGAACCACAACGCCCCCGCATAGTGATTCTGCCGGCCGTGGAACCCCAGCGCATAAATCATCCACGCCGTTCGCTCCGGCGCCAGGCACAGCGAGTGGTAAGTGTCCCAGTCGGTCGCCAGCGTCAGTGTCTGGTCCGCGTCGATCACCGGCAGCTCCGCCGATGGCGCCGCCATCTCCAGAAAGTCGAAATGGAACTCGCTGCCCTCCGGCTCACTCAGAGTGATCGAGACCGTGTGATCGCCCGCCCCAAAGGCGCCCAATGCCATCCGCACCAGCACGTCGTCATCGTCGATAGCCAGGCTTTTCGTGACCGCCGTGCCGCCATCCACCACGATCGAGATCTGGCCGCTATTCTGGGTCCTCAAGACCCCCAAGTACAGTGTATGCACGACTGTCGCCCGATACGCGCAGCTTAGCCCCGAATTGGTCGTACTGGTCGAGTGAACCGTGCCGCCGGAGTAATTCCCCGCTTCTTCAGTCCAGGTGCCCGTGTAGGCGACTTCCGTATCTTCTATTCTGACGCTCTCCGGCCCGGCCACGCTGTACGCGCGGTTGGTTCCGGTTATCGCCCAGTTGCTCACCTGGACCTGAAACTCGCTCCTTTGGAACGCGCCCGCCTGCAGGTCCGCTGCGTAAGTCCACCGCATTTTCCGCACCGCGGTCATGGTGATTGAGTTCTGGTCTTTATCGGTGAGGCTCCCGAAGTCCAGATCCACTCGCCACTGACTCGGGCTAACACCGCCGCTGAACGTCGCGTACCACGGCTGCCATTGTTCCGTGCGCGCGCCGGAGACGTAGCCGTACACTCCGATTCGGTTCCAGTTCGCCCCCGGGATCGTGCTCGTAAGCGTGATCTGCGCTCCCACGGCCGACGCCTGCACCGTGGTCGACCCCACATTCGGGTCGTTGATAATCGCGGCCAGCGCCGCGACCGCCGTCGCCAGCGTATCCGCGCCTGCCACGAGGTAGTTGTATTGTTCGTCCTGCCAGGCGGCGCCGATATAGTCCCCCGCGGTCGGCGTTCCCCCCAGCTCGAGCATCGCGGTCGCGGGCACCCCGCTGCCCCCGATCGGCGTCGCGTAGTCGCTCAGTCTCACCAGGTGCGGATCGGTATCGCCTTCCAGCCATACTCGCAGGAATGGCCACTCCACCGCCCAAAACAGGTCCGAGTCCATCGGAATGCAATTGGTGCGGGTTTCTTCGTAGCTGAGCGTCAGGCCGCTCAAGTCGCCGTCCGGCAGGTTGCGGAAGGCGGGATGCTCGAACACGTTGTCGCGGCTCCATTCCACCACCGCCCAGTCGGACTGTAACCGCCACGACCCCGAAACCGTAAACCCGCTCTCGCTGGCCCCACTTAGTGCGGCGATCGACGACGGCTGCTGGAAGTAGCACTGCAGGTCGCGGTCCGGCCGCAGTTTCTCGATACTGTCTGTCATTCTCCCCCCGCGCTAGGAGTGCTGTTCCCCTCCGCTGCGCCACCAGCCTCTACATCTGGATCGTCACCGTCAAGTCCCGGCCCGGGGTCGAGTCCGCCGACTGGGGGACCGAGGTGATGTTCAAGCTCAACTGGTCGCCCACCCTCAGCGGAGCCAAGCCAAAGCCATCCTGCACGTTCGAGTACCGCGGATTCGGAGGACCCCCGGTAATCGTCAAGCTGCAATACGTCGTGCCGTTTCTCTGGATCTCCAGTTCCACCGGCCCTTGCGTCGGCGCTTCGTTCACCACCGCGAAGATGGCCCGCACCCCGTGCGACGCGTGCACGATCAGGGGTGGCGCCGCGTTCGCCTGGATCGCCAGGTAACCCTCCACCTGAATCGCGAACTGCCCCCCGGCGTACGTCCGCAGGCCCCCGTCGATCATCCTCGTGTAGCAGGCCGTTCCTGCCGCGCTGTTGCCTTGGTCGTTGGTCACGAAAAGCTGCGCGCATGCGATCCGCGCATCCGCCAGCAGGATTGGGTAACAGAAGTCTCCGCTCGCCGGGCTCCCGAAGAAGTCGGGAGCGAACGCCACCACGAAGACCTTGCTGGCCAGGTCGTACACCGGCACTGGCGTCTGTCCGCCGCCGTGCGCCACGGCTGTACTCCCGGACATGCCCCGCGTCACCGTGTATCCCAGACCGCCGTTCGCCACCGCGCTCACCTGCACGATCTCCAATTCGATCTGCACCAGCCCGCCTACCGCCGCGCTTCCGGCCTGCGTCAGCCCGATCAAAGTGTCGGTGGCTCCGATCGCGCCGCTCAGACTGAGCGGCGAAGGGCTCCCCAGTTCGTTCCAGTAGCTCAGCGTCACCGTCGCCGATGAGATCGTGCTGGTATTCGTCAAATCGCTGAACGCGATGGTCGTCAGCTCCACCGAGCCCGCGATCAGCGGCGCCAGTCCGAATGTCGGTGTTCCCGGCACGCCGCTATCCAGCCCCGACCCCGGCGCCGTGATCCTCCATCGGGTCAGCGGCGAAAGCCCTTCGGAGCACTCCTCGTCCAGGGCGTTCGCCGACCTTCCGGACACTTGCACCGTCGCACCCACGCGCGTCGGGATGTCGAATTCCACCGGGCTGCTGCTTGCCGCCGCCCCGAAGTGCCATCCCGATTCGGCGATCGCGAAATAGCTCGTCGTGTCCGGGACCACATCCCACTCCGATTCCACCGTCAGCGTGGTGGCGTCGTTCGAGGCGATCGCGCGCTCCTGTGCCGCACCCGTCCCTCGGGTGATCCTGACTAACATGCCCTGGTAGCTGTTCGCCGCCATGCCCAGCGTCGAATTCCCGACCGTGTCGCTCGAACTGCTGATCGCCGCGTACTCCGGCTGCAGTTCCAGTCGCCAGTAGAAGTTTGCGTGATCGTAGTTGGCGTCCGGCGGCTGCACCAGAGTCGCCGCCGCGCCCACGTCCGCGTATGTCGCCGACACCGCCTGGTTCGCCGCGATCTGGCTCAACTGCTGGGGCGTCGGTCCCCGGTACACGTTAAACCCGGTCGAATTCGCGCTGAAACTCAGTCCCGCCAGCGTTACCTGGTTGGTGTTGGTTCCCGGCGGGATCGTGGCCCGCACGAAAAACGAAAGATCGCTCTCGTCTCCGCTAGCGTCCACCGCCGTCACCGCGTAGTAGAAGGTCTGGTCGCCGTCCAGAGTGCCGCCCGCCGTGTTCGTCTGCGCCGCCAGGCTCACGATCGGGATTCCCAGCCCCGTCATCGCCGGTTGCCTCGGAACCACAAACGCTGCCGCAAGCGTCAGGTTCGTGCTTCCATCCGTCTCCTGGGTGGCCTGTTCGGTGACGGCGAAGTCCGTTCTCCCGTCGCTATCCAGAACTGTCCCTACCAGTGGCCGCGGGATTCCCCCTTCGGCCCCCGCCTGCCGCCGCGCCCCGGAACTCACGAGCGTGGTGCCGTCCGTGTACCACTCGTCGTCGTGGATCTGCGCCGTAACCAGCACCGTCCCGTAATTCGCGCTCGGCGTCAGCTTGATGACGCGGAACGGCTGGCGCTCGAATCCCTCCTTCAAGTAAGTTACGGTGATGATGTCTCCCGGCCTGAGCCCCACCCCACGGACGCTGGTGCTGAACTCCACGTAGGTGTTGCCGTCGATCGCTTTTTCAAGGTATAGATCCGCGATCCTGGCCGCCTGGTTGAAATTCGGGATGCCCAGCACCGGCAGCGTCAGGCTGACCTGCTGCCCGGTCAACGACACGTCGTCAGCGTCCGTGAGCGACAAGCTATCCTGCTGGTACTCGTTAAACTCGTCCTGGAACTCCACGCTCACCCAGTTCGGCGTCTCGGCGTTGCTTTTCGAATACACCCGGATCGCCGGATCTCCGTTCGACTTCCTCAGAATCCCCGAGAACCCGTTCGTCCCGTCCCCGAACTCGTAGCTCGGCCATCCGCCGTTCAAGGCCGCTGTGCTGTTGCTCCCCGAGGGCAGCGTGGGCTGCTGCAGCGCCAGAGTGTTCTCCACTCCCAGCTCCAGATGGCCCCCCGTCCCGTACCTCAGGAATAGCCGCGAGCCGTTGCGAATCCCCCGCGCCACGTCCCCCGCGCTCCGCCGGCTGCGTAGCGCCAGGTTGCATTGGAACCGCGGAATCTGCACCGCGTTCCCGAACAGATCCAGCCCCGTGATCGGCTCCGCGCAGTAGGCCGCCGCTTGCCCGAAGCTCCCCAGGTCGATATCGTCCAGGCTAAACCCGCAGCGCTGCAATACGTCCAGCAGCACCCAGGCCGGGTTGTTCGTGAAGCTCTCTTGCAAATAGGCGCCGTCCGGCCCCCATTGGTGCAGCTTCATTCCCTCCACCAGCACCTGGATCGCCGGCAGCGACGTCCCGCTGTTGATCTTATTTGGCACCACCACCGACAGCGCCGCCATGCTGCCGTACGGGTCCCCCAGCGGATTGCCGCCGCTGTCCGTGAAGTCCATGTTGAACGCGCCGTTTCTCGTCCCCATCGTAACCACGTTGAACCACCCGGTTCCCGTCATGTTCGTGCCGGCTACGCCCTGCGGGATCACGTAGTTGTCCACCAGCACCATCAGCACCGACTGGAGTTCGCCCATCCCCAACAGCACCTCCATGTGGGTCAGGTTCCCGTCGTTCTTCGTGAATACGATCAGCGGCGAATACCACGCCGTCCCGCAGATCAGCGGCACATAGTCGTTGTATTGCGCCTCGTTGTCCAGAGGGTCCGAAACGTGGCTCCCCTTTTCCCCGTAGCTCCGTACCACCGTACTCGCCGGCACGAACTCGATTCCGCCGAATCGCCTCGTCTGGGTCCCGTTGCCGTCCTGGGAGAACATTCCCCGCGCCTGGCAATCCGTTCTCGTCTGGCCGCAGATCGTAAACGGCGCGCCCGCGTTCATGCTCCCTACCCCGCCGCNNCCCTCCCCCGCCGCTCTGGTCCGGCGAGTATCCGCAGCGATAGTAAGGCGCGTACTTGTTCATCGCGGAGCCGCCCGTGACCGCCTCCGCGCGTTGCGTGGCATTCGCCGGGAACCGCCATGGGCAACGTCTCTGCACCCGCACATCCGGCAGCGACATGCGCTGCGGGCTCAGGCTGCTGCTGGCCGTCAGTCGCAGGCTCGTTTCCGTGATCTCCTGCGGCGCGTCCGCCGTCCCGCTAAACAGCACCTCCGCCTCCGACGCCGCAGTACCCTGCACCAGGTCGAAGAATACGAACTGCACCGTGATCTGGCTGCCCTTCCAGCCGGTGTTCCGCTCGATCTCCGAGAAATGCGAGTCCGCGTTCGCCAGGCTGATCGATATGCGCGCGATCACGTCGATGCCTTCGGCCGCGCCCGCCTGCACGTCGAAAAGATTGTACTGCATGACCCGCGCCTGGTAGCTTTGCCCTCCGAACTCCACCTGGTGCGTGCTCCACCGCTCGGTCGCCCCCGACGCCAGTACGCAATCGAAGAGCAGCAGCGGCGTCTCGGTGACTCTCTGTTCCTTGAGCTGGTTAATTGTCGCCATCACCCACTCGCTCGAATCCGCAACGTGCAGGAGTTATCCTCCACCCCGTTCGTCGTCCGCGTCAGCGTGTCGTCCAGGAACCACGCGCTCGCGTACACGCCGTTCCCCTCCGTTGTCTTCCTGTATTTCGAGGCGCCCACCTGCGCCTCCACCTGGAATCCAAACAGCTCCACGGCGTTGCCGCCCTCGATCGTCGCCCCGAAGTTCACCGTATCCTCCGGGGCGCCCAGATTGGCCCCGTACTCCAGCCGTGTCCATACCGGCCCGATCGCAAATCCTCTGCTCGCGGATTTCGTCGCCGTGCTTTGGAACAATGTGATCTGCGCCGCCGCCGCGCTCTGCGCCCACACGCTCAAGCAGTACTGATACCCGCCCGGCGCGTTGATGCTCTGCTGGATGTTCGCCCCGATCGAGCCCTGGTTGACGACGCTGGTTGCCCCCGTGCCCCCCAGCGGGTCCGTCAGGCCCGTCGTTACCGCCAGTCCGCCCCCCTTGATCCACGCGGCTTGGGTCGGATCCTCGCTCCAGCTCACCAGGTTGTCGAACGGGTCCAGGAACGTGAACGATTCGAGTTGTCCCTCCACCGCCTCGAACAGCGTCTCGATCGCGTTCCACTCCGCGTCCGTCAGCCCGGAGTATTTTAGGCTCCACTGCACCGTGTTCGCCGCCGGGTCCGCCAGCTTCACCCTGTTCCCGTCGGCCGCTTCATTCACCACCGTCCGGCGCAGCACCTGCTTCTTGCCAGGAAACTGCGCCACCGCACCGCTCGTGAGTTGTGGAAAGTACGGCATCTCAGTGATTGTTTTCCCTCACTACCAGCACTAGCTTCCCTTGCGTCTCGGCCTCCAGATCCATCGCGAATTCGTCGCTCCCCAGGCTGCAATCCGGGTACACTGTGCCGTCCCAGGGGTCTTGGAAACTGAAACTCCCGAACCTGCCTTGCGCGCTAACAAAGAACGCCTGCAAGCCTGCAATCTCCGTCTCGTCGAGCAATGCCAGGTTGATCGTCCATTGCCGCCCGGATGCCCCCCGCGCCCGGTAATGCTGTTCCGTCCCGTCCAGAAACCGCATCACTTCGGTCGTGTGAAGCAGCGCCCGGCTCGCCGGATACTGCGCCACCGCCCCCGTCTTCAGTTTTGGAAACGCGCTCATAAGTCGTTCACCACATCGTTCACCGAGTTCATGTTCAGCATGGCCTGGCGCACCGCCTGCGCGATCAGATCGCTGTGGTCCATGAACGACTGGCTGTCCATGGTCTGCACTTGAATGGTGATTTGCTGCCCGCCCGAGCTCTGGCCGCTTCCCGCCGCCGGCTGTGACGGCGTCGCCGCTTGCCCGCCCGAGCTCTGGCCGCTTCCCGCCGCCGGCTGTGACGGCGTCGCCGCTTGCCCGCCCGTGAGCGTGCCGTCGAAGTCAATCGACGGTGGCGGAACGTACTCTGTCATCGTTACCGGCGTGGGGCTGCTTCCTCCGCCTGTGAACAGGCCGATCAGGCCGCTGATTAGCGGCGACAGTCCCAGCCCGCTGCCGAAGATGTCCCCCAGCACGCTGCCCGCGCTGGTCCCCGTCGATCCGCTCCCCGACCCCGATTTCGACGACGTGTTCTGCTGCACCGCCTCCGTATTCAGCGTCACCGCGTCGGTTTGCGTCTGGCTCGCGTTGGCCAGTTGCGTGAACTGCTCCGCCAGTTGCGCGTTCCCCTCCACCGTATCCGTCAGGTTGCTGGTCAGCGAGGCCAGCACTTCGTTCACATCGCTGCCCGTGCCCGTCGCGTCCACTACGGTCGTTTTCTTGCTAGCCACGCTTCACCTCTTCGGTCAGCTCCCTCTCCAGCACCAGCATCGCCTCGGCCTGCCGCGCCGTCAGTCTCTCCGCATCCGGATACCCCAGCCGCCTCCAGGCGTGGAACGCCTCCAGCCAGCCCACGCTTTCCGCCGTGATGTACGACCGCGGGCACTCCTTCGTCGACGCCGTCCTGCGCGCCCACACCGCCTTCGGTGCGCTTTCTCTCCCCCGCCCCAGCCATCCGCACCGCCGCTTCTGTTCCAGCCTGTTGCGCCTGCATTCGTCGCACCTCCACCCGGCTGGATTCGAATACCCCAAAAAGTGGAAGGCGACGATCAGTTTTTTCGTTCTTCTTCCGACAACCCGCACTCCGCTTTGACCGCCGCCAGCGCCTCTCGGCTCAGTTCCTCCGCTCCTACCGCGATCAGCGTCTCCGGAGTGGCTGGCTGCCCGTCCAGCATCAGTCCTTCCACCCGCAACAATCCCCAGGCCAGGTACTCCCGGTCGATCTCCCTGGCCAGCAGCGCCGCCTCCAGCTTCTCTCGCGGATCGCTTCCCGCCGACAGGCATTCCACCTTGCGCGCCGTCTCCCAGATCCGCCGCGTCAGCTCGATCCGACGCCCCAGCGACATCCGCGCGATCGTGAGTTTCACACCCGGCGCCGTCTTCGACTCCAACGTCTTCTCGCTCTGGTAGTCCATCGCCTTATCCGAATGCCACGTAGATCTCGTCGTTGCCCGCTCCCTGCGCCTGGCTCCCGGTGAACTTCCACTGCAACCGCGTCTCGCTGTCGTCGAATTCCGGCACCACCGGTACCACGCTATTCAGGCACACGCCGAACAGTTGTCCCGCCTGCTGCCCCAGTTGCAGCATCACTCCGATCGGTGAGTACTGCCGCGCCGCCTGGTACAGTCCCTTCGTCGCCGCGTTGTCCAGTTCGAAAAGCTCGAAGTTCACCGTCACCGTCCGGGACCCCGCCGACAGGCACCGCGGCTCGTCGCTTCCGAACTCCTCGTGCCGCGTGTCGATGTTGTTCTCTAGCACCACCTCGGCCGCAGTCAGCGTGTAGAACCGGTCCGGTGTGTTGTCCAGCCACGCCTGTCCGAGGTGCCCCGGGATGATGCTGTAATCGAACTGCTGCAGCGCCGGTTCCGCCGGAAAGCTCTCCAGGCCGCCTTGGTTCTCCTGAAAGCTAGTGCTGTCGATCAGATCGCAGGCCACCCCGCTGAACTCGAACTCGTTGTAGTCTCCGTTCACCTTGATCTCAATCTTGTCCACCGCCGCCCCGCTCAGTATCCGCTGCACCGCGTCCGCCGGGCTCCAGTAGTCGTAGATGCTCAGCGACCCCAAATCCGTCGCCGGGCCGTATGTTACGGTCGCCCCGATCGCCGCGCCCGCCGCCGGCAGCGCCGTGAATGGCGCGTTCAGTTCCACCGTCAGCGGGTCCACGATGGCGATCGCGAACCGCAGCTCGCCTCCGCACGTCACCGCCTGGCCAGGAGCTAACCCGTGCGGGCTCGCGAACGCCAGCAGCTTCGGGTTCTGGCTGGTTCCCGCCGTGCCCCCGCCAAAGAAGATGGGCGCGCCTCCCAGCCCCGCCTGGAACAGCGGTCCGTAGCCCGGCGCCGCGTTCTGCTGCGTCCAGCCCGTCATGTAAGTCGTCACGTCGAAGGTGGTCGTTGTCCGCAGCCCCGCCGGCGAACCCGGGAACGTCCTTGTCCCCGTTTTGTCCTTCCGTTTCGGGCGCACCAGCTTCTGGCTTGCCGCGAGCTTAACCGCCGGAAACCGGTTCTGGCTCGTCACCGTCGACACCTGCCCGTAATTCAGCTCCTGCGCCACATACAGCCTCTCGTCGTTCGATGATATGTATCCGCACGGCATAACAGTTAGATCCCCCCGGCCTCCTGGGCCGTCCTTCCCCCATTTTTTCTGGCGAATCCTTCAGTAACTCGCGTCCACGTCGAACAGGACTTTTCCTACCTGCAGGAAATTCTTGCCCCCGTGCTTTACCGGCCCGAACTCCACCTTGTACCCGCCGGTGTAGAACATCCCGGATCCCCAGTCCCCGCGGTTCGCGTCCAGCACGGCCACAACCGCCGCCACGTAGTACTGCAAATGGTCGTAGACACGCTCCAGCCGGTCGTGCGTCACACGCACTTCCGCCGCCATCTGCACCTTCCCCGAGAACGTCCGGAACTTTTCCTTTTGCAGGTTGTTCAGTCCCGCACAGTAGATGTACACCGCCGGGTACTTCACTCCCGCCGTTTTCTCCGCCACGTCGGCCGCTACCTGCTGCGCCTTCACGTGTTCTGGCTCGATCGGGGCCAATTCCACGTTTTCGCTCGCCGCGATCGCCTCTACTGTCGCCGCCAGTCCGCTGGCCGCCTTCATGATGCTCAGCGTCTGGCTCGTCGCCGCGTTCCCTAGTGTCGCCATTCGCTTATCTCCACAGCACATTCGGCCCCGGACGCAAGTAGGAATCCGGCGCCTGTCCCGTTCCCGCCGGTGTTCCTTGCTGCAAGCCCGCCACCGGTAGCGTCCACTGGCCGTTTATGGGCAGCGCCCCCGCGTTCTGAAGTGTCTGTTCCGTGACCGACAGTCCGGCATACACGTTCCACCCGCTCGCCTGCGCCGGCGGGTTCACCGCCGTCGCCACCAGCGTGTTCCCCTCCGGCACGATCAGGATCGCGATGTCGCTGGGGCTGCCCTCCTCGCCATCGCTGATCAGCCACGCTGCCCGCACAAAGTACGTCGCCGCCTCCTCCGCCGCCGGCACGTAGCTCAATTGCGGGCTATCCGCCCTGGGAATCGGGTCCATAACCGTCCCCACCCCCGTCTCCACCAGCGCATCCCAGGCCCACTGCGCCAGTTGCTGATACTCCGTCCATTTGGCCACGTACCGGTCGTTCAACTCCTTGGAGTATGCGTCCCGGTATGTCGCGACCAGCGCCCGGAAGGTGGCGCATTTGCCCAGCGGAGGCGTCACCACCACGTTGCCCAATCCCAGCGTCGATCCCTGCCGCGTCAGGTACGCGTCCAGGTCGATCCCCAGCTCGTCTTGCGCCAGGCCCAGCTTGATCGTCAGATCGATCTGTTCCGTTGTCGCCGTCTCCAGGATTCCCGACTCGTACCCCGCCAAGTCCTCGATGCTCGATATCGTCCCGTCAGTGAATAGCGCCATACCCCCACCGCCTCGTCCCTGCCTGCCGTCCTCTGTTTAGTGCCTGTCGGAGAATTCCCAATCCGGTACTTGCCGCTCGGAAACGTTGCCTCATCGGCGTTCATCTGCGTTCATCGGCGGCTGAATCTGTCTTCTCCCGCTCTGCTGAGCGCCTTCTTGCACTCGCTCAGGTCTTGGATCGCGTCGCGCCCCTCAGCGCCCGCAGATCCGCCTCCGACACCACCGTGATCTGCATCCGTCCCGCCGCCGCTATCTGGTCGGCCGCACGCTTGGCCTCGGCCGCCCGCTCGCGGTGTTCCGCGGTCTCCTCCGCGCTAGCCGGCCGGGCCCGTCCTTCCACGATCATCTTCGCCGCTACCCGGCGCGTTGCCTCTGTCAACACTCCCGCGCGCCCTCCATCCGGCGTCTCCTGGCTCACCACGACGACGAACGCTTCGGCCAGCGCCGCCTCGATCTGCTGTATCTTCTGGTAGTAGACTTTCAGGTCCATTTTTCCCTATCCCTTCTCCGCGCCACTGCGGCCGCTTCGCGCTGGACGGAAGCTTCCGGAGCCCCGGCTTCTCGCCGAAGCTCCGGAATCTCCCCGCCACGGAACCAGCCGCCTCGTTGCCGCGCCGCCGGTTTTGGATGCCGGCTAGCTGTTTACCTGCACCGCGAACGTGTTTCTCAGCACCCCCACCCCGTACAGCACATCCACCGTGAACTGCTGCGCCAGCGTGTTCGGCTGATAGCTCATGACCACCCGCATTCCGAAGCTGCCCAGTTCGGCGTACTCCGCGATGCCCCCCGTCCCCGGCAGCGGTTGCGGCAGCCGCCGGACCACCAGGCCCAGCGCGTTCCGCGCAAACGCCAGGTTGTGCGTATTCACCGGAGAACTCCCCGTCTTGGCCACGAATTGCGACCGCAGCACGTAGAAGTCCTTGATCTTCCCGACGCTTCCGTCCACCAGAGCTTGCAGTCCGGCTTCCCCGGCGGTCAGGTACTCGCTGAACCGCTCGATCTGCCGCAGCGCCGAGTAGGCGTTGGCATCCACCACCAGAAACCTCGGCTCGCTGGCCGGAAGCATGGCCTGGAACAATGCCGTCTCCGCCGCATCCACCACGGCCTCCGTGAGCGGCGTTCCCGCCGTCCCCACCGGCGTATTCGCCGAGAAGCTCGCGTACGTATTCAGCAGGTCCGTCTCGATCCGCTGCGCGAGCGCCACCATCGCCGGCTGCATGTACAGCTTCAACAGGTCCGGCACCGCCAGGACTTTCGTCACGTCCGGCACTTGGAAAGTCGCTTCCGCGTGCGTGTTGAGCACGATCTGCGCGTTCCCCAGGTTCGGGTTCTGCGTCTGCACCGTGCCGCCTTCCGCTAGGTTGTTGGCGACCAGGGTTGGGGGAATCGGCACATTCACCGTATCCCCTGCCTGGGCCAGTACGGGCTCGTAATCGCGATTGACCAGGTTCCCCATCACCAGGTTTCCCATCAGGGCTGGCAGCGCATCCGCCGCTACCAGTTTGGCAATCGCATTGGCCACGTTAGATGAAGTTATTGCTGGCATTCGTTTCTCCTCTCGCTTCGTTTCTCTCTGCTTACTGCTCGATTCCTACCGCTGACTTAAGCCCCCCGCAGCGTCTGCGATGTGATTCTCACGATCTCTTGCCGGATTCGCTCGGCATCCTCCGAGCTCATCCCCGGCCGGATCTTGTCGATGTCCACGCTCTCCCTGCTCGCCGCCGGTACCTTGTGCGCCGAGACCGCTCCCGACCCTCCCGCGATACGGGCCGGCAAAAACTCCGGGTTCTCGTTCAGAAAGTGCGTCACGTACTCTTTCAGTCCCACCTCGCCCTGCTCTCCCCGCGCCAGCAGCCGCCCGTCCTCGGCCCGGTAGACATCGTCCTTGATCGCCTTGAACGCCACTTCCACCTTGCCCACTCCTAGCCGCGCCAGTTCCCCGCGGATCGTCGCCGCCCGCTCGGATTCCTCCGCCTGCTGCCGGCTCCGCTTGTTCTCCTCCACCAGTTCGTTGAGCCTCCGCTCCAGTTGTTCCCTTCGCTTCCGTTCCTCGACCAGTTCCGCTTTGTAGGCCGGCTCCGTCTTCGACTGCTCCCTCTTCACAAACTCCGCGATCGTTTCCCGCACGATCTCTCGGATCCCGTCGCTCTTGCCTTCCACCGTCTGTTTCTCTTCGTCCATATCTCGTCCGTCCCCTTCTGTCCGATTTCCATCGGCGTTCATCTGCGTTCGTCGCCGGCTGAAAGCGTTTTTGTTTGCTTTCCCATGCTTCCGTCCGCCCGCTTACTGCCCCTCGTCGATTTCCTTCCCGATCTGGTCTTTCAGCTCCTGCCGCGCGTCGCACAGGTATTTCGAGGCCAGCTTCTTGAACACTTCCTTCCGCAGGGTCGCCGAGGTGATCCCCAACGCCAGCAGGTTCTTCGCGTCCGCCAAGTCGGTCGAGAAATCCCCCACGTCGAAGTCGTCCAGCCCTGTCACGTCGATCGTCAGCCCGTCCTGCCGCGCCGTTTCGATCGCCCCCAGCACCCGCTTCATCGTGTCCTTCACCGCGTCGCCGAATCCTCGCAGCACCTCGTTCGTGATCGTGAAGTCCCTCTGCTTGCTCAATCCCGATAGCGGCGTGTTCAGGTCCACCGCCTGCGCCATCAGGTAACACACCCGGTAGATCTCGTCCTTCAGTTGCGACAGATTCGCCANNGCGAACAGCCCCATCGTCAGCGACCAGCCCAGCGCGTTCGACTTATTGAAGTGCTCCAGTTGCAGCAGCGCCGCCTTGTTCATCAGCCACAATCCTTCGCTCGCTTTGAACTGGAACAGCGGCACTCTTCGCTGCCCCGCCAGGCCGTGCTGCCCCGCGTCCACCTGCTCGATCTGCCCTTGTTTTCCCTGTTCTTCCGTCGCCCGGTAGATCCGAAACTGCTCCTTGTCGTAGTACAGCCACCGCGTTTCCCGCCTTTCCTGCCCGTCGCCCGGCGCCCCCTGCGTCGTCCGCGACGTCCGCAGCACCACCCAGTCGTAGTTCCCCTCTTCGTCGTGACTCCAGTTGATGAGCTCCTCCGCCCGGTAGTCCACCAGGTAGGCCCGCGACGCCCCCATCGCGTCTTCCTCCGCCCGGTTCGCCGCCGGCGCTCCCACCCGCGGGAAGTCCACCAGCACGTAGCTCGCTCCGCTCACCAGCGCCTCTGTAAACTGCCGCCGGAAGAAATCGCTCAGCTTCGTTTGTTTTCGGTCGCAGTCCCCCGCGAACGCACCGAAGAACGCCTTCCCCGCGTCGTTCTCCCCGCTGTAGCTCACGATCGGCTCCCGCCGGAACAGTGTCGCCGCATACCACTCGATGATCGAGCCGATATAGTTCTCGTAGAACACCCTTTGCAGCCGCTCTCCGTACACGTCCGAGGGTTCCTTCTGCCTCCGCAGCAGATACGTTTCGGCGTGGGCTTTCAATTGATCTCCGCCCGCGTACAAGTCCCGGTACATTCGCCACATGCGCCGCCGTGTCTTGTATTCCGGATGTTCTCGATCGATGTTCGGCATTTCTCTTGTCCCTCTGCTGGTCTATAACAGCCGCAACCCCTGCTCTCCCATGGGCGGTTGTGGCCGGCACTCCTGCCAGATCAGGTACCCTAACGCGTCCGACAAGTGGGTTCGTCGCGGGTCCTTGTCCTTGTCGATCGCGCCGGTTTCGGATTTATAACTTACTTCCTCCAGGTCCTTGATCAGTTCCTTGCACTTACGGCTCACCCACAATTGCTGCTCCCCCGACGCCGATTTCAGCTTCGCGTTCACCAGCGCCGTCCGCTCCCTCACCGCCGGATTCGCTTTCGGCACCTTGTAGTTCACCATCGGGTACCCCTCCCGGCAAAGGAACTCCCGGATCACTTGGTAGTCCGACGTCCCCGTCGTCTGCAGCCGGCTCCCCGTCGCGTCCCCGTAGACGCACAGCCCCGCGTCGTGCCGCGGAAACCGCGTGTGGAATTCTTTGCACGCCTGCTCCGTGCTCGCCCGGCTCATCACGATCTCGTCCAGCACCCTCACCTCCCCTTTCGCGATCTGCGCCACCACCGAGCTCATCGGGTCCACGTTAAAATCCAGCGCCCACAGCAGCGGCAGCGCCAGGTCCTCTGTCACCTCCCCAACGTGTTCCGCCCGCGCGAACGCGTAATACACCAGCCCGCCGTTTATGCTCAGGTACTTCCCCAGAACTTCCTGCTGATAGTACTTCTCGTCGTAACTGCGTTTCAGCCGCTCGTAGAAATCCGGAACACGCTCCAGCAGAAACCGGTTCTCGAACGGTTCCGCCACCACCGCCTCGTAGCCTTCCACCGGCTCCGCCAGAAACCGCCGGTACACCCAGTCGTACCCCTTCGGCGTCCACACCCCGAACCCGCACAATCGCTTCGCTTTCGGATCGCGCAGCCGCCCCTCCAGCACGACTCCCGCCTCTTGCTGGCAGTACGTCAGCTCGTCCACTCCGAACCACGCCAGGTTCGTTCCCCGCAGCCTCTCGTACTCGTCCACGGCCCGGAACAGCATCTTCGACCGCGTGTCCCGCATGACCACTGTATTCTCTCCCTTATTGTGGTCGTACGGAATTTTGTTACTTTCTAAAATCTCGAACAGCGCGCTTTGCGTCGCGTCCCGTAACATCGGGTAAGTCGGCGCTCCCAGCAACCCCACTCTTCCCGCGTTTTGGTAACTAAGCTTGATGGCTTCCTCGCACAGCGCCTGGCTTTTTCCCGACCCGATCGGCCCCGAGAATCCCTTGAACCGCGCCATCGAGCCGTGAAATCGGGCTTGAGCGGGAAGCGCTTGGTATGCTATTCCTCGGATGCATGTTCCTTCTCGTTCCCGTCTATCCATGAGACCTTGATCTCCCTCGGCTGCTCCTCTTCCATCTCTTGTTCCAGTTGCAGCAGCCGAAGCAAGTCTCCGACCGTCGGTTTGAATTCGTCGCTCCCCAGCTTCGCTTGGATCTTCTTGATTAGCCCGCTCACCAGTTCCGCCTTCGTCAGCCTGCGGGTCGGGACCTCTGTCTCGGCCTTCTCCGCCGCCGATTCTGGGGTCTTCCGGGTGGCTCCCATGCGCTGGTTTCCTCAACCCAAACTACCTCGGTCCCTCCTCCCTCCGCCTGGCACGCATTCCGTATCCCACTCAAATCACACGCATTAAATTGCTCACCTCTGTGGTGACCCAAATTCCGTCACACCACTGCTTCGCGTCGCGCACTCCCCGCCACAAGCACTCTCGCCTCCACCGCACCAAGCGAAGACCCGCCAGTTTCTCCCCCAGGCGCAGTCCCGCCTCCGCCCTGCAGGGTTATGACTGATTCGTACTAAGTGGAAAGGGCCGCCCCAGGTGCGGGGTGGCCCCGATGTTTGGTGGTCTTAGCGTTCGTTCTGCTTCACCAGCGATTGAGCATCTGCTGGCCGTTCATGAGAGCATCGGTTCTTCACATCCTTGCCTGCGGGTAACTTGCCCGTCCTGCGCTTACATGAGTCGATTCCGCCTCCATTGGCGGTCACGCGGCCTATAGTCTCTAATTCGCACCGAGACCGGCAGCTCGCTGGCGAGCATCCTTCAGGCGGGGAGCGTCTGGCCCAAGCTCGCGCTCAAGCACAGGCACGGCATTCTCGTAACAGTCTCTCGCAGAGTCAATCTGTCCCGTCTGAGAGAACAACTCGGCGCCCGACAGAACGGCCAGAGCCCATCTTCCGTTCGGTCCACTCACCGCCAGCGACTTTTCGATCTCCAAGCCACGCCTCATCAGTCGCAGCGCGCCATCGCTATCCATCTGGCCCGCGCTGAGCAGTGAGGCGTGTAGATAACTGGCAGCAACCTTAGGGTGCTGCGTGCCGTACAGAGCCTCCCGCCACACACGCGATTGTGAGAGTGACGTTTCGGCATCCCTGAACCTTGACTCGGACAACTGCACGAGCCCGAGGGTATCCAGCGCGTCCATGGCTGGAATACTCCGCGGTCCCCATTCACTCTCGGCAGCAGAAAGCGCCAAGGTGGCGGCCTGGGATGCAGCCTGCGCGCGGCCTAAGCTGAGATCGGCAACGGCGATATCGTCCTGCGCTCGAACCCACTCAACTCCATACAACGACGAAACCTTCTTCGCCCTGTCGCGGCCACTTTCCAAAACCGCGATCGCCTTTGAAAACTCGCCTCTAGCCAGGCATACCTCTCCGATCGTTACGAGATCCATCGGATACATGCCCTTCAGCGTCTGGACGTCTTTCCCATCCCAACGGCGGCCCTCCAAAGCCAGATGCCAAGCCTCGGAGAACCTTCCAACGGACAACATCACTCTGGCAAGCCGTCTTTCCGCCGACCCCTCGGTGTCGGCTGTCATGAAATCCCTCGCCCTCTTCACCAGTGCGGCAGCTCTGCCATATCTGGCGCGTTCGATCTCAAACTCCGCCTCACATAGCAGTAACCACCCAGATCTCGGAAGCTGCGCTTCCCTCAGAGCGAACTCCCGCTCAGCCTCCGGAAACCTTCCCTGCAACCAAGGGCGCATCGCCTCGCGCCGTCCGAAGCCTTGNNCAACTGAGGACAAACAACTAACGAATAGGACCAGAGCCACCTTCACCCACATATTTCCCACAGTTTCCTTTGTGTCCTCGCAGCCGGCAACGGCGTACCACAATGAGTGAGTCTTGGAGTGGAACTAACTCCCGCGCGGTTCTTCGGCCATCCCCCACGCGATGGGTGCCGCATCGCCGACTACGAATAGGCACGCGCACGCCCCGATCGCCAGCCAGATCGCCACCGCCACGAACGCCAGGAAGAACTGGCCCGTCTTCTGTACGATCGCTCCCGTGATCCACGGCGCCGCAATCCCGGCCAGATTGCCCAGGCAATTCTGCAGGGCCGTCCACTTACCCGCCGCCAGCGGTCCGGCCAGCGTCTGCGTAATCGCCCAGCAATTCGACGAGAACATGCCATAGGCCAGGCACCCGGCCGTCAGCAGCGCCATCGCACCTGTCTGGTTCTTCACCAGGTTGGCCGGAAGCACCAGGGCCGTCAGCAGCAGGCCGCTCCCCGCGAAGGTCTTCCGCACCCGCATGGCTCGCCCGCCGCGCTCGATCAGCCGGTCCGAGATCCACCCGCACCCGATCGACGCCGCCGCGATTCCCCAGTACGGGATCGATCCGTATACCGCCATCGCCGTCTTCGAGAAGTGGCGTTCGGTCTCCAGATAGGGAGGCAGCCACGTCAGGATGAAGTACCAGGCGTAGTTCCCGCAGAACAGCGCCACGATGGTTCCCCACACATCGCGCTTCTTCGCCAGTTCCCAGTACCCCGGCCCGGCCTCCTGGCGCGCTGTAGCGGCCATGGCCCCTCCGCCGCGCGGCATCAGTGCGAACCACGGCGCCAGCCACACCATCGCCCCGAATCCTAGAATGTAGAACAGAGGCCGCCAGCCCGTATGCGCCACGATCAGGCCGCCCACCAGCGTGCCCAGCGCCGGCCCCATCTTCGAGCCTGCGTCGATCGCCGAGTTGGCCAAGCCCCGGTGCCGTTCCGGAAAGTCGCAGATGATGATCCTCGAGTACGCCGGATACGCGATCGACTCCCCCATCCCCAGCGCCAACCGCAGCGCGAACAGCGTGCCTAGACTCCCCGCCCAGCCAGTCAGCGCCGTCGCGCCGGACCACAGCAGAAACGCCAGCCCGTAAGCCAGGTAGACGTTGCAACGCCCCACCAGCCAGCCCGCGCCCAACTGGCAAATGGCGTAACTCCAAAAGAACGCGCTCAGCAGCAGGCCCAAGTCGGCTGGACCGAGCGAGAGCTCGCGGCTCAAGTTCGTCGCCGCCACCGAGAGGTTGCTGCGGTCCATGTAATTGATGCAGATCGAGGCCACCAGCAACCCTAGCAGCACCCACGATCTTCTCGCCGC
>PMEV01000390.1 GCA_003154855.1 Bryobacterales bacterium | reverse complement strand
GCGTCTCTACCGCCGCTCGCCGTTGTGGGCGCTGGCGCTGCCCCTGGTCGCACTGTTCTACACCGCCGCGACGGTCTGGTCGGCACTCAACTACTGGCGTGGCCGCGGCGGGGCCTGGAAAGGCCGCGCACAGGCGCGCCGTTCCAGCTAAGGACCGTCTATCGGAGCAGCTCTTCGAGCTGCAGCTTGGCGTCGGTCTTGGCGTCGCGGTACTTCACGATGACGGGCGTGTACAGAGAGATGCCCCAGTCTTTGCCCGGGCCGCGCGGGATGGCGCGCGCGCCGGCCACCACCACGGCTTCCTCGGGAATCACCAGCGGATCGTCGGCGCCCGCCGCGTAAACCTGGCCGCGCACCAGGTCGTAGACCGGCGTGGAGCGGTTCAGGATCGTGCCCGTGCCCAGCACGGCGCGGCGTTTCACCACCGTTCCCTCGTAGACGCCGCAGTTGCCGCCCACCAGCACTTCGTCCTCGACGATCACCGGCAGCGCGCCTACCGGCTCGAGCACGCCGCCGATCTGCGCCGCCGCAGAGATGTGGCAGTGCTTCCCCACCTGCGCGCAACTGCCCACCAGCGCGTGCGAATCGATCATGGTGCCTTCGCCGACGTACGAACCCACGTTGATGTACATGGGAGGCATGCAGGTGACGCCCCGGCCCACGTAGCAGCCGTCGCGAATGCTCGAGCCGCCGGGCACGATGCGCACCGCGTCGGCCACTTCCAGGCGCTTCAGCGGGTAAGTGGACTTATCGAAGAATGGCAGCGGGCCGGCCGACATTTCAACGAGCTTTCCCATCCGAAATCCGAGCAGCACGCCCTTCTTCACCCACGCATTCACGCGCCAGCCGCTCTGGGCGGAGGCATCCGGCTCGGCCGCGCGCGCCTCGCCTCGATTCAGCGCGGCCTTGAAGGCCTCGAAGAGACGGAAGTGCCCTTCCGTGTAGCTATCCGGCTTCTCGTCGAACAATTTCTCGATGTCAGTTTGCAGCATGGGCATGCAGAAGGCCGAGGCTTTCGAGCACCTTTTGGATTCGGGCCAGGTTCTCGGTTTTGGGCGCGACCATGGGCAGCCGCCACACCGGTTCGAGCAGGCCCATGAGCGCCATGGCGGCCTTCACCGGCATGGGGTTCGACTCGACGAAGTTGACTTCGATGAGCGGCAGGTACTTCTTCTGCAATTCGCGCGCGGCGGCGAAATCGTTCTCGAGGCAGCACCGGACCAGGCGGGCCATCTCGGCCGGAATCTCGTTGCTGGTGGTCGAGATCAGGCCGCGCCCGCCCACCGCGATGGCCGGCAGCGCCAGCATGTCGTCGCCGGAGAGCACATGGAACCGCGCCGGCGTCTGGGCCACGATCGCGCTGATCTGTGCGATATTGCCGGAAGCTTCTTTCACGCCCACGATGTTGTCGATCTCGGAGAGCCGCTTGAAAGTGGCCGGCTCCACGTTGACGCCGGTCCGGCTCTGTACGCTATATACAATGATGGGCAACCGTACCGCGGCGGCGATCGCCTTGTAGTGCTGGTACAGGCCCTCTTGGGACGGCTTGTTGTAGTACGGCGTCACCGAGAGGATGCCGCTCGCGCCCACCGCCTCGACTTCGCGGGCCAGTTCGATCACCTCGGCCGTGTTGTAGCCGCCCGCGCCCGCCACCACAGGGACCTTTCCCTGGGCCTCTTCCAGCGCGATCTCGACCACCCGCAGGTGCTCGGCGCGCTGGAGCGTCGGGTTCTCGCCCGTGGTGCCGCAGGGCACCAGGAAGTCTATCCCCGCTTCGATCTGCCGCCGCACCAGCCGGCGCAGCGCCGCTTCGTCCAAGGTGAAATCTCGGCGGAACGGCGTCACCAGGGCCGTTCCGCATCCCGTAAACATGGTCAGACCTCCTTGAAAAGCACCTGGCCGAACTCGAAGAACCCCTTTTTCCCGGCCACCCACCGCGCCGCCTTGAGCGCGCCGCGCGCGAACCCTTCCCTGCTTCGCGCCGTGTGCCGCAGCGTGATGGTATCGGCGGCGGAATCGAACCCAATCTCGTGCGTGCCGGGATGCCGGCCGGCGCGGTTGGACGCCGCATCCACCGGGCGCCCGTAGCCCGCCTTCTTCATGTCGTCCACCAGCTTGAGCAGTGTACCAGACGGCGCGTCCTTTTTTGTGGAGTGGTGGATCTCCCAAGCCCAGGCGCCGTACTCCTCTTCGGCCGCCAGCAGCCGCGCCGCCTCCGCCACGAGGCGCGAGAAGACGTTCACGCCCACCGAAAAGTTCGGGCTCCAGACCAGGCCGATTCCGCTCCGCTCGACAATCGCCTTCACGCGCTCGAGCTCGCCCAGCCAGCCGGTCGTACCGACCACCAGGTTCACGCCCAGCGCCGCGATGCGCTCAATGTTCTCCACCGTCGCCGAGGGGATTGAAAACTCCAGCGCCACGTCCACGCCCGCGAAGTTCTCCCGCGTGATGCCGGCGAAATCGACGTTATTGAACTCGTCCAGTTTCAGCGCGACGCGAAAGCCGTATTCGGGGGCCAGTTGTTCTACCAGGCGCCCCATCTTTCCGTAGCCCACAATCGCCAGGTTCATTCAAACACCGCCGGGTCGAGATCCCGGAAGAACTCCGCGTGCAGCGCGCGCACCGCTTGGAGCACGTCCGCTTCTTTCACCAACACGCTCAGGTTCCACTGCGAGCCGCCCTGGGAAATCATGAGCGCGTTCACCGTGCCCAGCGCCGGGAAGACCCGCGCGCCGATGCCCGGCGTGTACCGGATATTATCTCCCACCAGGCACACGATCGCACAGTGGTCGAGCACCGAGACCTCGGCGATTTGCTCCAGCTCCGCGCGAATCTCGGCCAGGCGCCGTGTGCTGTCGATGGTCGCGGAAACGCTGACCTCGGAGGTCGAGACCATGTCCACCGCCGTCTCGTAGCGGTCGAACACTGCAAAAATGCGGGCCAGAAATCCGTGGGCCATCAGCATCCGCGTCGAGCGGATGTCCACCACCGTGATGTTCTTCTTGCAGGCGATCGACTTGACCGGGTTCGCGCAAGCTACCGCCTCGCGAATGATGCGCGTGCCCGGCGCCAACGGCTTGCGCGAGTTGAGGATCAGCACCGGAATGTTCTTCTCGACCGCCGGCCAGACGGTGGCCGGATGCAGCACCTTGGCGCCGAAATACGCCAGCTCCGCGGCTTCCGAGAAGGAAAGCACCTTCAGCCGGTGCGCCTCGGGAACGCTGTTCGGATCGGCGGTCATCATGCCGTCCACGTCGGTCCAGATCTGGATCTCATCGGCCCCGATGCCCGCGCCCACGATGGCCGCCGTGAAGTCGGAGCCGCCGCGCCCCAGGGTGGTCGTGACACCATCCTCGGTGGAACCCAGGAAGCCGCCCATCACCACCACCTGGCCCGCCCGTGCCAGTGGCTCCACTTCCGCGCCCAGCCGCGCGTAGGTCTCCGCGTAGATGGGCGCGGCCTGTGTGTGGCGCCGGTCGGTCACGATCAGGCGGCGCGAATCCAGGTGTACGGCATCCATCCCGGCGGCGCGGAAGGCCAGCGTTACGATGCGGCTCGACAGCCGCTCCCCATAGCTCGCCACGGCGTCGATATGGCGGGGCGTCAATTCGCCCATCAGCGACAGGCCGCCCAGCAGCTCTTCGAGTTCGTGGAAATGCCCGGCCACCAGGCTCTCGAGTTCCGGGCCATCGGCCTTGGCCACCAGGGGCCGCGCTTCCTCGAGGTGGTACTCGCGCAGCGCGTTCATTTGCTCGAGCGCCCGCTCGCGCTGTCCCCCGGCCGCCTCCGCCGCCATGGCCAGCAGCTTGTTGGTGGTCTTGCCCATCGCCGAGACCACCACTACCGGCTGCCTCTCGAGGCGCGCCCGCACGATCCCAGCCACCCGCGAGATGGCGGCCGCCGATTCCACCGACGTGCCGCCGAATTTCATCACGATCATTAGTCGAGGAGTCCTTCCGTGTGCATCAGCTCGGCGTTGAGAATGGCCGCGCCCGCCGCGCCGCGCACCGTGTTGTGTCCCAGCGCGACGAACTTGTAATCGAAGACCGGGCAGGGCCGCAGCCTCCCCACAAACACTGCCATCCCGCGCTCCCGCTCGACGTCGCGCCGGGGCTGCGGACGATTCGCCTCCGCCATGTAGATCACCGGATGCGCCGGCGCGCTGGGCAGCTTGCGCTCCTGCGGCAGCCCGCTGAATCCGTTCAGGGCCGCGAGCAGCTCCGGTTCGGAAGGCTTGGAGGAAAACTCGACCGAAACCGTGACGGTGTGCCCATCCACCACCGGCACGCGGTTGCA
>PMEV01000057.1:218-2953 GCA_003154855.1 Bryobacterales bacterium | reverse complement strand
GAAGGATTCCGGCTGCTTCGCGCGATTGGCAGGCCGGCCCCCACGGCCGCCCGGAGCGCTAATCTGCCTTTTGAGAACACCACCACGCTGGTCACGGTCGGTGCGTATCGTTTGATCCGGCACCCTCTNNTGCTGGCGCTGGTGTGGTGCGCGTATTTGAAGGCCCCATGCGCGATCGGCGGCATTGTGCTGGCGCCGGCCGCGAGCGCTTTTTTCATCGCCACCGCGGTCGCCGAGGAACGCGAGAATCTCGCGAGCTTCGGCGCGCCCTACGCGGCNNTTCTTGTTCTGAGGCGGCGGCAGGGTTACCTCCTTATTACAATAGTTGTTATAATAGGGCCTGGAGGAATTGCAGCTTGCGCCCGGAACACTTGCGATCGGCACGCCGGACAGCCGGCCTGACACAACAACAGGCAGCGGACCGGTTGGGAGTGTCACAGCCATATCTCGCCCTCCTGGAGCGTGGCCGGCGGCCGGTCACTCCTCCACTCGGATCGAAGTTCGTGAAGCTGTACCGCCTCGGTCCCACTGCTCTGCCGCTTGGGTCCGGCAGCATCGATAAGTGGCATTCCTCATTCGCGGCGGCCGCACTCGCCAGCCTGGGATATCCCGGCTTCCGGCAGTTGCGCGGCGCACGCCGGAAGAATCCCGCGGTTGTCCTTCTTGCCGCTATCGCCGCCAGCGAGGTGGAAGTCCGCGTGATCGAAGCTTTACCCTGGCTCGTGGCCGAATATAGCGATCTCGATTGGGAGTGGCTGATACGCGAGGCCAAGTTGCGAGATGTCCAGAACCGCCTCGGATTCGTGGTCACGCTGGCGCGGCAGGTGGCGGAGAAACGGGGCGATGCCTCGGCTGCCAGCCGGCTTCGCGAAATTGTGGAGGTCCTGGACCGCGCTCGCCTGGTCCGGGAGGACACTCTGTGCCAGGCGTCCCTCTCGGTCGCGGAGCGTCGCTGGCTGCGGCGGACGCGCCCTGTCGAAGCCCGCCATTGGAATTTGCTGACAGACCTGAACGCCCAATTCTTGCCCTATGCCGCATGACCAACCACCGGAGCCATGGCACTCGTTCTTTCTTGAAATCGACAAGACCCTCGACCGCCCCCTCGCACTCCATTGCATCGGCGGCTTTGCGATTGCCATGCTGCACGGTTTGCCGCGTCCTACGCTAGATGTCGATTGCCTGACAGTGATTCCCGTTGAGAAGACCGCGCCCCTCCAATTGCTCGCGGGAGAGGGATCGGCCCTGCACAACAAGTACGGAGTATACCTACAGCATGTCGGCTTCGTGACTGTTCCCGAGAACTATGCGGAGCGCCTGACGCCGTTGTTCCCGGCCGCATATCGCAGACTGCTGCTCCTGGGGCTCGAAGCCCACGACTCGCGCTATCGAAATTGGAACGGAACTCGGCTCGCGATCGGGAAGATGTAAAATACCTCGCCCGTGCCGCTCCGCTCGATCTCGCGGTTCTGGAAGCCCGGTATTCTTCGGAGCTTCGACCGTATCTTGCGAATGCGGAGCGCCACGATCTAACGCTGCGACTCTGGCTCGAAATGCTGGCGAACGGTTGATGTTCTGTCAGCCACCGGGTGGTGGGGGCCAGCCGATCACCTCTTGCCGGAGAGCGGGGCGCTGAGCGTGATGGTGCCGCCCGGCTGAATCTGAACGGTGCGGGTCCAGGTGGCCGATCCCTTCTTTACGAGGAAGGAATGGGGGCCGGGGGCCATCTGAAGCGTGGTGGGCGTGTTGCCGATGAATGTGCCGTCGAGCTCGATGTCAGCCCCTGCCGGCTCGGAGGTGATGGTGACCGTGGCTGGAGGGGGCGGCGGCGGGGCTGCCGCCGTCGAGGCCGGACCGGGTCNNAGTCACGAGCTGCGCCGGCTGGACCGTGGTGGCGCCGGCCGGAGCGATGGTCGCCGCCCTGGGGTTGAGCGTGAAGCGCTGATCCGTGAACACATCGAATATGATCCCCCGGTTGATGGTCACGTCCTTGCCTTTCATGAGAAGGAAGACGGGGGCGGCGGGCCAGAAGACAATCGCGGCGCCCGCGGTGAGAGCGCCCGTGGTGCCGGCCTTGCTGCCGCCCTCCTTCTTGGTGGGACTATACCGGAGGGGAATGGACGTACCGTCCACGGCGACTACACGTTCCATTGAAAAGTCGAGTTTGCCGGTGCGCCCCATGCGGCGCTTGGGGATTGCCGAGGTGATAGTACCGATACATGCCGATCCCTGGGGGACGACGATGGTATCGCCGATCTTGACGTCATCGGCGACGCTCAGGTTGACCGATTGACCCTCCTCCGCGGTGGCCGAGGAGATGGACTGTTCCAGGCGCACTCTTACCCGGGTTCCTTCGGGCAAAATGACCTGGGCAAAAGCGACAGACGACACTGCGCATAATGCGGCGGCGAACAACAATTTGTGCATTCTCATGAAACACCTTCCAATGGCTGGATTCAAGATAATACCATAAAAAGAGCTTATTCCTAATAAAATTCCCTCTCCCCCCTGCTTCTCGGGAAAATTGTCGCCATGGANNTCACCACCTGCGGCTCGCTCGGCCTCTGCGAGCGCGGGCCCAACATGGTGGTCTACCCGGAAGGGGTCTGGTATTCGGGCGTGCGGGCTGAAGACGTGCCCGAGATCGTGGACTCGCACTTCCGGCAAGGCCGCCCCGTGAGCCGTCTCGTAAACACCGACCAGGCGGCGCTGGCGGCCGAGGTTTGCGCCAACCGGGA
>PMEV01000057.1:0-134 GCA_003154855.1 Bryobacterales bacterium | reverse complement strand
CTGGTGCGGAAACAGGGAGCCGTGTTTCACAATGCGCCGGTGGCCGCGCGGTTTCTGGCGGCGGCGTCGCCGGCGAGCGCGCGCATGGCCATGCTGCATACCGCGCGGTTGTGGCACCGGTGGTCCGGCCTGAC
>PMEV01000161.1 GCA_003154855.1 Bryobacterales bacterium | reverse complement strand
GCGTTCTTCACCGCCTCCGAGCAGCACACACGGCTGCAATAAGGGTGCTCGTCGTTGCGGCTCTCCACGCACTGAATCATGACCACGGTGGGATTCGGAGTGGCGCCCAGCTCGGGCGGAAGATCCCCGCCGGCCAGTGCCGCCTCCAGTTTGCTCTGCGTGGTCACGTGCCGATTCTGGCCGTGCAGGTACGCCGCGGTCGGCCGCTCCTGCCCGCCAGTGGCCACGATCACCACGCCGTGGCTGATGGGCTTCTCGCTCCCCGCCACCTTTAAGACGCTCTTGAAGTTGCCCACGTGGCCGCCGATACTGGCCGGCGTGGCGCTCAAGTACACATGGATTTTGGGGTGCGACTCCACCTTCGCTACCAGTCCGCTCAGGTACGCTTGCACATCGGCCCGCTCGAGCGTGCTGTGGAGAGTACGAAGGTTGCCGCCCAGGGCCGCGTCCTTCTCCACCAGGTGTACCTCGAAGCCCTGGTCCGCGATGCCCAGCGCCGCGGTCATGCCCGCGAGGCCTCCGCCGATAATCAGCGCCGATGCCGTCACCGGCAGTTGGCCGGTCGCGAGCGGCTTCAGATGCCGCGCCCGTGCGACCGCCATCGTCATCAGGTCCACCGCCTTATCGGTGGCCGCCACGGGGTCGTCCTTGTGGACCCAGGAGCACTGGTCGCGGATGTTGGTCATCGCGAACAGGTACTGGTTCAGCCCGCTCTCCCGCAGCGTCTCCTGGAACAGGATCTCGTGCGTACGCGGCGAGCAGGAGGCCACCACCAGCCGGTTCAGCCGGTGCTTCGCGATCATGTCCTTGATGTGTTGCTGGTTGGTGTCCGAGCAGGTGTACAGGCTGGCTTCGGCGTGGCACACGTTGGGCATCCCGGCCGCCTTCTTCGCCACCTGCTCCACGTCGATCACCGAAGCGATATTCTGCCCGCAATGGCAGATGAACACGCCCACCCGCGGAGCTTCGTCGGTCGTGTCCCGCTCCCAGGGATACTCCCGCCGCTCGATCAGGTTGCCGCGGACCGCGCTAAGCTGATCCATCGCGCATGCCGCCGCCGCCGAGGCCTGCGCCACCGATTCGGGAATGTCTTTGGGCTCCTGGAACGCCCCCGCCACGTATAGCCCGGGCTTCGAGCTTGCTTGCGGCGCGAGGCGATCCGTCTTCGCGAAGCCGAACTCGTTGAGATCGAGGCCCAGCCGCAGGGCCATCTTCCGCAGGCTCTCGGGGACCCGCATCCCCACGCTCAGCACCACCAGGTCGAATTCCTGCTGTTCTTCCTTCCCCTCCGCGTCGAAGTAGCGCACGCGCAGGTCCTTCGTGCCGGGCATCTCGATCACCCGCGAGGGGATGGCGCGGATGTACTTCACGCCCTGCTCGTCCCGGGCGCGGTTCACGTAGCTGTCGAACTCCTTGCCGAAGGCCCGCACATCCATGCAGAAGATCGAGATCTCCATCTGCTGGCCGCGCGCATGTTCGAGGGCGACCATCGCCTCCTTGGTCGCACTCATGCAGCAGATGGACGAGCAGTAACCATTGCCCCGCGCCGTGTCGCGGCTGCCCACGCACTGTACGAATGCGATGCGCTTCACCGCGCCGCCGTCCGAAGGCCGCTCCACATGTCCGCCGGTCGGACCCGCGGCCGAGAGCATCCGTTCGAACTGCACGCTGCTCAGCACGTTGGCGTATCGCCCGTGCCCGAACTCGCCGCGCAGCGAAGCCTGGAACTCCTCGAAGCCCGGCGTCAGGATCACGCTGCCGGCGTCGATCTCAATCTCCTTCGCCTGCTGCTCGTGGCACACCGCTCCGGCCGAGCACGCCTTCACGCACTGCATGCACTCGCTGCACAGGCCGCACGCCAGGCACCGTTTGGCCTCCGCGACGGCCTGCTCCACGCTGTAACCGCGGTCGACCTCGCTGAAGTCCCGGACGCGCGCCGCCGCCTCGGCCTGCGGCATCTTCACGCGTTCCTGCCGCGGAGCGTCGGGCCGCGGATTGCTCGCCGTCTCGGCCTGGGCGGACGCCTGCGCCGGCGCCATCTTCCCGCCTCGCAGAAACGCGTCGATCGCCTCGGCGGCCTTGTGCCCCTGCGCCATCGCATCCACCATGGACGCCGGTCCCAGCACCGCATCGCCGCCCGCGAACAGGCCTGGAATGCCGGTCGCCAGCGTATCCCGGTCGGCCACGATCCGCCCGCCGGGGCCGGTTTCCACGCCTAGCCCGGCCGCGTCGATTCCCTGCCCGATGGTCACGATCACCGTGTCCGCCGCCAGCCTGCCGGCTCTCGAATCGTCGAACTTCGGGTTGAAACGCTTGTTCTCGTCGAACACGCTGATGCAGGCGTGGAAGGCCACCCCCTCCACCTTGCCGTCGCTGGTCTCGATCCGGGTCGGCCCGGCGCTATCGTGGAACACCACTCCTTCTTCCAGCGCCTCGGCCGCTTCCCAGGCGTGCGCCGGCATTTCCGCGCGGCTCTCCAGGCACGCCAGTTGCACCGATTCCACGCCCGGTAGTCGCAGGGCGCAGCGCGCGGCATCCATGGCCACGTCTCCGCCGCCGATCACCACCACCTTCGGCCCGATCGCCGGCCTCTCGCCGCTATTCACCCGGCGCAGGAAATCCAGGCCCGCCCAAACTCCCGCGGCGTCCTCGCCTTCGATGCCCAGTCTCTTGCTGACCCACGCGCCCGGCGCCGCGAACACGGCTTTGAACCCGTCTTCCAGCAGCTTCTTCGGGTTGCCGACCGGCGTGCCCGTCTTGGCCTCCACGCCCAGATCCAGGATGTACTGGATTTCCTTGTCCAGAACCTCCTTCGGCAGGCGGTAACTCGGAATGCCGTAGCGCAACATGCCGCCCAGGTGCGGCTGGGCCTCGAACAGCGTCACGCCGTAGCCCCGCAGCGCCAGGTCGGAGGCCGCGGTCAGCCCGGCCGGTCCGCCGCCGATGATCGCCACCTTCGCATCCAGCTTCGCGGCCGCGGGCTTGGCCGGCGGATACTGATCCGGATTGAACTGTATGTAATCGGCCGCGAATCGCTTCAGATCGCGCACCGATACCGCCTGGTCGATCTCGCCGCGGTTACAATGGTCTTCGCAAGGATGCTGGCACACCCGTCCGCAGGCCGCCGGCAACGGGCAACGCTCGCGGATCAGCTCGTAGGCTGCCTTAAACTTCCCCGCCGCAATCAGCGCCACGTATCCCTGTGCGTTCACCCCCGCCGGGCAGGACGATTTGCACGGCGCGCGCCCTTCGGACTTCGAAATCCCAAACACGTTCGGGATGGCCTGCGGGTAGGGCCGGAAGATCGCCTTGCGCGTGCCCAGCCGCCGGTCGAATTCGCTGGGCAGCTCCACCGGGCAGGCCTCCGTGCAGTCGCCGCAGGCATTGCACTTGTCCACATCCACGTAGCGCGGCCTCTGCCGGATCTTCACCTTGAAGTTGCCCGGCGCGCCCGAGATTCCCTCTACATCCGCCAGCGTGAGGATCTCGATGTTCTTGTTCCGCGCGCACTCCACCAGCTTCGGCGACAAAATGCACATCGCGCAGTCCCCGGTGGGAAACGTCTTGTCCAACTGGGCCATCCGCCCGCCGATCGCCGGCGACGAATCCAGCAGGTAGACCTTGAATCCGCTCTCGGCCAGGTCGAGCGAGGCCTGTATCCCGGTGATCCCGGCCCCGCACACCAACACCGCGCCCACGGCCTCGGCGGCGTTGCGTCCATTTCCGTTCGTTCCGCTCATTGTCGTGCCTCGGCGCTGCAAATCCCCTTGGCCTCCAGCAGATCGTACGGCTCTACCACCAGGCTCTCCAGCGACACTTCCTGCGGCGTGCAGCCTAGCGCCAGCCCCAGCAGTTGCGTGAAGTAGAACACCGGCAGGTTGTACTTCCGCCCGTACCGTTTCTCGATGTCCTTCTGCCGCATGTCCAGATTGAGCTGGCACAGCGGGCAGGCGGTCGCGATGCAATCCACTCCGGCGGCCTGGGCCATCGACAGGATCTGGTCGCTCAGCCTCAAAACAATGCTCCGGTCCGTGATCGAGAAGCTGGCCCCGCAGCACTCCGTCTTGTGCGGCCAGTCCACCGGCGTGGCTCCGGCCGTCGCCATGAGCTGGTCCATCAGCGTGGGGTTCTCGGCGTCGTCGAAGTTGGTAACCTCCGGCGGGCGCGATAGCAGGCAGCCGTAGTAGCAGGCCACCTTCAGTCCCCGGAGCGGCCGCTTCACCGCCGCGGCGATCCGCGCGCGCCCTATGTCGTGGCAGAGAATCTCGAGCAGGTGCCGCACCGGCGTCAGGCCGTCGTAATCGCCTCCCACCAGCCGCGCGACCTTCGCGCGTACCGCCGCGTCCCCGGCGATGTGATGGTTGGCCATCTTCAGCCGGCTATAACAAGCGGCGCAGGCCACGGCCACCGTCTGGCCGCCGGCGGCGAACAGGTTGTGGGCCGGCAGCGCGTCGGCCAGCAGCGGATCCGTGCTATGCGCGGCCGTCGAGCCGCAACAGATCCAGTCTTTCAACTCGGGCAATTCCAGCCCCAGCCGGGCCGCCACCGCCAGCGTCGAGCGATGGAAGTCCTTGGCCGTGCCATCCAGCGAGCAGCCGGGAAAGAATACGTAACTCACTCGCCACCTCCCTCGGCCGCCTCGCGGAACATCCGCTCTCGTTCGCTCCGCCCGGCCACTTGCGGCCCGCTGAGCGGCAGTTTGCCTTTGGCCAGCATCATGGGCGCTTTGGCCGCATCCTCGAACAGCCGGATGCTGCGCAGCTTGAACGCCGCCATCAGGCCCAATTCGTAAACCCGGCCCCGCTTGCGGACGCTCTTCAGGAAGATCTCGTTGAACAGCGGAACCGCCGTGCCCGACGCCGCCACTCCCTCGCTCGCGCTCATGGCCCGCAGCGCGTCGTTCATGGCCGGAATGTCCACCTTCTGCGGGCAGCGCGTGACGCAGGTCTGGCAGGACGTGCATTCCCAAATGAACCGGCTCCTGAGTACCGCTTTGCGCTGGTTCATCTGCACCAGGCGCACCAGTTCGTGCGGCTTCAGATCCGCCCACCCGGCCACCGGGCAGCCGCTCGAGCATTTCGTGCACTGGTAGCAGCTCATGGGCGCGGCCCCGCTGCGCTCCTTCACCTCCAGGGCCAGCCTCCCGCCAACTTCTTCGAGTTCTACGATTGCCGCGGTCATTTCTTCTTCTCCGACCCGGCCAGCACCGACAGCTTCACCGCGCTGACCTTGCGGTAGACCTCCTGCGGGTTTCTGATCTTTCCATCTACCCGCAGCAACTCCTCCACCGGGATGCCGAACAGCCGCTCGTTCTCTTCCAGGTAGCCGCGGATCAACCGCCAG
>PMEV01000424.1 GCA_003154855.1 Bryobacterales bacterium | reverse complement strand
CGATTCGTTAAGGCAAACTGCTGAGGAAAGCGTTCATTTCTCGCAGCACATCCGCCGCGTTCCTGCGATGGCGCGGGCAGATTGGCCACTGGCTTGCTCATCGACAAGTATGGCCAAGATCACTGAAGCTAGCCGCGATCATATCGCCGATGAAAACTTCGCTTTCCCCAAGGAACGTAAAGAACCCATCCATGACGCTGCTCACGTGCGCAACGCAATCGCCCGCTTCAAGCAGGTGCAAGGGGTGACCGACATGGAACGCGACGCCGCCTGGAAGCGCATCAAGTCCGCTGCCAAAAAGCACAAAGTGGAGTTGAATGAGCAAGACTGGCGCGAACTTAGTTAGCGCTAGCATGCGGCCCAGCCCGCTGCGAGACTCACAGAGCCGCGGAACCGACGCAGAATCTGCACTGAACCACCCGCGGAAGGTGGTCGAGTTTCCATTTCGGCGATTTCGTCGTCTCCAAACGCCGCCTTAGCGTGGCTGGGTCTCCGGACTGCTCCTGCGCCGCGGCGGAAAGAATCGCGTCGCCGAGACGGTTATCGTCCACAAAGCGGCGATAGACCTCGGTCGTGATGTGGAAACCGGGCGGCACGGGCAGGCGGCCGCCACCATGCCAGCCGCCTGNNAGATCCGGATGCGCTCCTCGAAGGCTACGATCTACCGCTTGGTTCTGGGCGCGCTGTTTCGGCTGGCCCGGCCTTTCAAGCGCCGCTTTGTACTGATCCTGGCGCTGGCGCTCGCGGGCGCCGGTTGCGATCTGGTGCAGCCGCTGATCTACCGCACGGTCATCAACGATGTGGCGGGGCTGTTCGTGGAGCGGCCCAGCGCCGACTTGACGGCGGACGAGCGTCATGACGCGGAAGTGGAGCGCGCCGGGAAGACCACCCAGGCGCACCGTCCGGGTTACGTGGCGCCTCGCACGCGGAGCCAGGCGTTCTCCACTTTGCTCCATGCGGTGGCGCTGCTGCTGGTTATCGGATTGGCGGGCTACCTCTGCTCGCTGGCGGCGGATTTTCAGAGCACGGTGGTGGGCAGCCGGATCGAGGCGGGTCTGATTCAATCCACCTTCGGCCATGTGCTGCGGCTGCCCCTGTCTTTCTTCGCCAGGCGGCCCAGCGGCGCGCTGGCCAAGCGCATCGACCAGTGCGACCAGGTGGCGCCCATCGTCACCGCGTTCTCGCAGCAGATTGCGCCGGAGGCCATCCGCGTCGTCGGCATCTGCGCCATCATGCTGACCCAAAGCTGGCGGCTGGCGCTGGCCGCCCTGGTGGTTCTCCCGCTGTACTTCTTTCTGACCTGGCGCGCCGCGCGGCGGCTGGAGAGCGGGATGACCGAGTACTACGAGATGTGGGAGAACGTCTCGGCGCGCATTCAGGGCGCGCTGGCCGCCATCAAGACCGTCAAGCTGGCGGGAGCGGAGGGCCGGGAAACCGGGCGGCTCCAGGCGACCGCCAACGCCGCCTACGACGACTATCTGGTCCGCACGCGCCTGGCCAACCGCTACCTCTTTCTCCAGAACGCGCTGAACCAGCTCAGCAAGGCGCTGGTGCTCGGCTATGGCGGCTGGATGGTGCTCGAGCGCCGCCTCACCCCCGGCGACGTGGTCATGTTCGTGGCCTACCTGGACCGCCTTTTCGATCCCATCGAATCGCTCAGCAGCATGGCGGTGACGCTGCAACAGAACCTCGCCTCGCTGGGCCGCGCCGTGCGCCTGCTCGAAACCGGACCGGAGGAAAAGCGCGGCGTCGAGTTGGGTTCCGGTCCCGGCAAGGTCGAGTTCCGCGATGTGCATTTCCGCTACGTTCCCGAGCGCGAGATTCTGTGCGGACTCAGCTTCTCGATCGAGGCCGGCGCCACCGTCGCGCTCACCGGACCCTCCGGCGGCGGCAAGACCACCGCGGCGGATTTGCTGCTGAAACTCTGGGAGCCGGAATCGGGCGAGATCCGCATCGACGGGCAGCCTCTCGCGGAGCTCGATCCGGCTAGCGTGCGCCGCGCGGTCGGCATGGTGGCTACGGATGCCGCCGTGTTCCTGGGTTCGCTGGCCGACAATATCCGCTATAAGCGGCCGGAGGCGACCGACGCGGAAGTGAAGCAGGCCGCGCTGGCGGCGGGACTCGGCAGCGCCATCGAGCGGCTGCCGGCCGGCTTGGACACCCAGGTGGGAGAACGCGGGATGGGGCTTTCCGTAGGCGAACGGCAGCGGCTGCAACTGGCGCGCATTCTCGTGGATTCGCCGCGCATCCTGGTCCTCGACGAGGCCACCGCCAACCTCGATTACTCGACCGAAGCCCAGGTGCGGCAGGCCCTCAGCGAGGTGGAGAATCGCCCCAGCACGCTAATCATCGCCCACCGCTACTCGATGATCAAGGACGCGAGCGAAGTGATTGTGCTGGACCAGGGCCGGGTCCGGGAGCGGGGCACGCCGGCCGATTTGATCGCCGTGGGCGGATGGTTCGCGCAACTGGCCGCGCAGGCCGTGGAAGAACTGCCCGCGCGTACGTGACGCGGCCCGCTAAGGCCCGACGTGAATCGTTCCCACCTGCGTCGCGTTGTCGTGCGAGTTGCCGAGATACACCGTGTAATCGCCGTTCGCCACCAGCCAACTGTTGGAACTAACATCCCAGTAACTCATGGGATGGGATGAGTCGTTCTGGTTGACCTGCACCGTGACGTGCTGCAGCGCGCCAGACTCCAGATACACCTTCTGCCATCCCACCAGCCGCTTGGGCGGCTCGCCGGTCGAGGCCGGCAGCCCCAGGTAGACCTGGCCGACTTCCGCGCCGCCGAGCGCCCCCGTGTTGCTCAGGTCGAAAGTCACCTGGAAGTTCGGGTTGCTCGATGCCAGGTTGTTCACCAGGTTTCTGTTCGCGATCGAGAACGTGGTGTACGACAACCCGAAACCGAACGGAAACAGCGGCGTAAGATTCTGTGAGTCGTACCATTTGTAGCCCACCAGAAATCCCGCGGAGTAATCCACCAGGAATGGCGTGCTGGCGTTAGGCGAACCCGCGATCACCGGGTTCGGCAGAGCGGCGACGCTGGCGGGAAAAGTCATGGGCAGCTTGCCCGAGGGGGTGACCACGCCAAACAGCAGGTTGGCGATCGCGTCGGCGCCGCGCTGGCCCGGGAACCAGGCCTCCAGCACCGCGCCGACACTGCCCAGCCACGGCATCACCTGCGCGCCCCCGTTCTCCAACACCACGATGGTGTGCGGGTTCACCGCCGCGACCGCGGCCACCACCGCATCCTGATTGATGGGAGTCGAATGGATGACGTCCGTGAAATTCAGGCTGGGCAGATCCATGCCTTCGCTGGTCCACTGGCTGACGAACACAATCGCCACATCGGCGCCGGACGCCTGGAAAGCCGCCGACGTCGGGTTCGTTCCGGGATCGAATCGCAGATTGGCCTGGGGCGCCCTGACTTGGATCTCGAGAAGCGGATTGGCTGGGTCCCAGACTACCTCGGACCAGCCGGGCGGGTTAGGATAGCCTTCGGTGAGTGCCGGTCCGCCGGTGGGCCACACCTGCGCCGAACCGCCGCCCGAGAGAACCGCGGTGTCGGCGTGCGATCCGATCACCGCGATCGTGCGCAGGTTGGTCGGGTTGAGCGGAAGCAGCCCGCCCGCGTTCTTTAGCAGAACCGCCCCCTGCTCTTCCACCTGCTGCGCAATGGCCTGGTCGGTGGCCGTGTCGACGGACGCCAGCGCCTCGGGAAAATCGAACAGCCCGGCTGCGTACATGGCGCGCAGAATGCGGTGTACCATGTCGTCCAGGCGCGACTGCGGCACTTGCCCGGTCTGTATGGCCACCTCAAGGTTCAAGAAATAGGCGTTGTCGGGCTGCTCCTGGTCGAGGCCCGCCCGCGCCGAGGCCACCGTGCTGTGCATGGCCCACCAATCGGACATCACGAAGCCCGGGAATCCCCAATCGCCCTTGAGAATGTCGCTCAGAAGATGCTGGTTCTCGCAGGCCCACGTGCCGTACACCAGGTTGTACGAGCACATCACCGACTGCACGTTCGAATCCTTGATGCCGATCTCGAAGGCCAGCAGGTCGCTTTCCCGCATGCCGCGCTCGTCGATCTGGACGTTGGCGTCGGTCCGGCCGGTTTCCTGATCGTTCAACGCGTAATGCTTGATGCCCCCCACTACGTGCTGGTCCTGCACGGCGCGAATATGAGCGGCGGCGATCTTGCCCGCCAGAATGGGGTCCTCGCCCTTGGTCTCGAACGTGCGGCCGTCGCGCGGCTCGCGGCCGGTGAGGTTGATGTTACCTCCGAGATTGACGTTGAGGCCGTAGTCCCGTGTCTCGGCGCCGATCACCGATCCGAACTGGTAGGCCAGGGCCAGGTCCCAACCCGCGGCGCTGGCGATGGAGGAGGGCAGCGCCGTCGCCGGCGNNCGCGAAATGCCTGGGATATAGCCCCCGGCGCCCCGCGGCAGTGGGGGAATGTCGTTCGACGGGCCTCCCGCACCATGCACCATCTGGAGTTTCTCGGCTTGCGTCATCTGCTGGACCAGCAGGTTCGCGCGATAATCCGGGTCCATCGCCGCCGGAGGAGACTGCACCGCGATGGTCGCGGCGTTCGAGGGGAACCCGCCCATGGAAACGGTTACCGGCACGGCATTGCCCGTCGCCGAGCCGGCCGGCGTCAGCACATTCACCTGGTATTCACCTACCAATCCGGGAACCGCGCCCGCGAAGAGCACCCGTGCGGGTTTCCCGCCGATCGACACGGTCGGCGCGATGACAGTCGCCGACAGTGGCGCGCTCGTGGCTGCCGACCCGCTCGGCGGCTGATTGGTCACGGCGCCCAGACCGGTGCAATAGATCACAATGCTCGAGCTGCCCGCGGTGGCTGGATTGGAGGAATCTACCAGGTGCCCCAAGGGGTCCAGGATGGCGCCCTGTCCGGTGCCCTGCGCGTTGGTCGTGAAAATGGTTGGCGCGTAGGCCACCAGATCCACCGTTTGCGGCGCGCTGGTCTGGCCGTTCACCGTGACCGTCAGAGTAACTTGCGAGTGCCCCCTCAGCTCCCATGGAATCTGGACGTTGACCTGGCCGCCGTCGGCGTAGTAGAGCGGCGCCGCGATCAGTCCGTCGAACTGCATCGAGAGCTGGGAAAGCTGCGTGGGAAGCGGCACGGCCGAGGCCGTCGCCGCCGACGTCAGCCCAAACGTCCCGAAGACCGCGGCGATGGTCCCCGGAGCCACCGCCGTCCCATAGTTGGCGGCGCTCACGATGCCGCCCGGATTGATGGAGGGCGCGCCGGCCGCTTGCGCCACGGCGGGCGCAGCGAGCGCCAGTAGCCCCAACCAAGGCGCGATTCCGCGTCGCGCCCCTCGCGTCGGCAGGTTCTCTCTAGGCATGTTCGTCTCCCTTAACCCACCACGATCTTACACCCCGCGGTACTGCGCTGGGTGGGATGGCGAACCGGGGCAGGGAAGCCGTGGATTGGGGGCGGCACTCTGGTCCAGAACGGGCCCTTGGCGCTGGTGCTGGCACCGACGGCCCTAAAGTCAGTCCCTGCCTCGGCCGATTCCTAGGTTAAGAACCCGTTTTGGGTTTTCCTAGCTCGTCATTTCGAGCCAGGTGAGGTACAATGATGGTCTCAGCCATGCAGCTTGTTCGCAAGCCCCGGCTCCAGTGGGAGGACCGCGATTTCGAGGTTGCCGCACTCCTGAAGGACGAGTCGGTCCATCCGTACCACATCACAGCCCGAGGTGCCCTCTTCGATTGTGATTGCATGGAGATCCTGCCCGTCGTCAGAGACGAAGTGGTGGACACCGTCTTCGCAGATCCCCCGTTCAATCTGGGCAAGGAGTATGGGCACAATTGCACGGACGAACTCCCGGACAGCGAGTACCTGGAGTGGTGCCATCGGTGGATTCGGGAGTGCGTAAGAACCCTGAAACCGGGTGGCGCGCTCTTTCTCTACAACCTCCCGAAATGGAACATACTTCTGGGGGCCTACCTTGCCTCCCTGGGGATGGCATTCCGCCACTGGATTGCGGTGGAGATCTCAGCTTGCCTCCCGATTCCGGGACGGCTCCACCCCAGCCATTACAGCCTCCTTTACTACACGAAAG
>PMEV01000282.1:3145-5522 GCA_003154855.1 Bryobacterales bacterium | reverse complement strand
TCACTTGATTCTACAACACACCCGGGCTCGCCCGGCAGAGGCTCTCGGGGTTTTCCACCGGCAGTGAATGACGCCCATTGCCGAGATTTGCTGAACACACCGGGATAGATCCTCCCCGACGCTGCAGCGTTTGGCGACCGCAGTTTAGTTGGATGGGTGGTCGCGCCTTAGCCCAAGACCGCGGGATTCGGAGGCGGCGCTACCNNGCATTCGGTGACGTCCTCGCCGGTGAGTTCGATGTGCATGCCGCCGAGGTAGCTGCCGTGGGCGGCGTGGATGTCGAAGGCCTGGTCGAGCTCGCCGAGGATCTCCTCGAAATAGCGGGTCTTGAAGCCGTCGGCGGTGGTGCGGGTGTTGCCGTGGAGCGGATCGCAGCACCACAGGACGGTCTTTCCGGTGGAGCGTGCGGCTTCGATGAGCGGGGGGAGCGAGCGGGCGATCGAATCGTTTCCGAAACGGTGGATGAGGGTGAGCCGGCCGGGCTCGTCGTGCGGGTGGAGGATCTCGATGAGCTGGCGCAGCACGGCGGGCGTCATGGCGGGGCCGATCTTGACGCCGATGGGATTGCGGATGCCGCGGAAGTATTCGACGTGGGCGCCGGCGGGATCGGCGGTGCGCATGCCGATCCAGGGGAAATGGGTGGAGAGGTCGAACCAGCCCTCCTGGCGCGGGACGCGGCGGGTCTGCGCCTGTTCGTAGGGCAGGTGCAGGCCCTCGTGGCTGGTGAAGTAGTCGATCCAGTGCAGCTCGCCGGGATGGACGCCCAGGATGTTCTCCATGAATTGCAGGGATTCGCCGATCGAACGCGCCATGCGGCGGTACTCCTCGGCCATGAGGGATTGCTTCACCCAATCCAGGTCCCAGTAATCGAGGCGGTGCGGATCGACGAAGCCGCGGCTGACCAGCGAGCGGATGAAGTTGAGAGTGAGGGCGGCGCGTTCGTAGCCGCGCAGCATCAGCTCGGGATCGGGAGTGCGGGCCGCCTCGGTGAAATCGGGGCGGTTGATGAGGTCGCCGCGATAGCTGGGGAGGGTGACGCCGTCGCGGGTCTCGAAATCGTCGGAGCGGGGCTTGGCGTACTGGCCGGCGATGCGGCCGACGCGGATCAGGCGCTTGCGGCTGCCGTGCGTGAGCACCAGGCTGATTTGCAGCAGGACTTTGAGCTTGTTGGCGATGGTGGAGGAATCGCAGTGGTCGAAACTCTCGGCGCAGTCGCCGCCCTGGAGCAGGAAACGCTCGCCGCGGGCGGCTTCGGCCAACTGGGCCTGGAGGGCGCCGATCTCCCAGGAGGTGACTAGCGGCGGGAGCTTGGAAATCTCAGCGACCACGCGGTCGATGTCGGCCGCGCGCGGGTAGGCGGGCTGTTGGGCGGCGGGCTTGGCCTGCCAGGAGGTGGGAGACCAAACCGGGTTGTCAGGTTCCATGCGCCAACTCCCAGAGTACGACAGGAAAGATCGTCGGGGGGCGAGGCTCAGTAGAATGAGAAGCGGTGGACGCACCGGACCCGATCCTAGTGGCGCCTCGCGAAATGCCGCCGCTGCGGCTGCGCGCCGGTTTTGCCTGGACGGTGGCGGGGAATGTGGTGTACGGGGCCAGCCAGTGGGGGATGCTGAGCCTGATCGCCAAGCTGGGCAGCGGGGAGATGCTGGGGCAGTACGCGCTGGCGCTGGCGGTGGCGACGCCGGTGGCGATGCTCGCACACCTGAACCTGCGGGCCGTGCTGGCCACGGATATGGAGCGGCGGCACGCTTTCCACGACTACCTGGCGGTACGGTTGTGGACCGCGGCGGCGGCGTTGCTCGCGACCGTTTGCCTGGCGCTCATGCCGGGGACGTCGGGGCCGGCGGCGATCGCGCTGATGGGCGTTTGCCTGGGCGTCGAGAACGTGAGCGATACCTACTATGGGCTGATGCAGCGGCGCGAGCGCATGGACCAGATCGCGTGGTCGATGATGGCGCGGGGGGCGCTCGCGGTGGCCGTGGTTGGCCCGGCGCTGTGGCTGACGCACAATCTGATCGCGGCGCTGGCGGCGCTGGCGCTGGCGCGGGTGGTGGTTCTGGTGGCGTACGACCGGCCGCGCGGATTGGCNNTCCTTGACGGTCAACGTGCCGCGCTATGCCATCGAACGCTACCTGGGGACCCGGGAATTGGGCGCGTTTGCGGCGGTAGCGTCGTTCATTGCGGCGGGCGGGGCGGTGGTGGGGGCGCTGGGGCAATCGGCGATGCCGCGCCTGGCCATTTGTTATAGCGCCGGGGACCTGAAACGGTTTCGCGAGCTGGCGCTCAAATTGTGCGCGCTGAGTCTGGCGCTGGGAGTGGCGGGCGTGGTTGGGGCGGCGGTGGCGGGCAGGTGGGTGCTAGGCATCGCGTACCGGCC
>PMEV01000282.1:0-3135 GCA_003154855.1 Bryobacterales bacterium | reverse complement strand
CGCTCGTTTGGGCCGCAGATGCCGCTGCTGGTGGCGGTGACGGGTGCCGCGGCGCTCGCGAGCTGGCGGCTGGTTCCCGCGATGGGGTTGGGCGGAGCGGCGGTGGCCATCGCGGTCGCGGCCTGCGTTCAGATCGGTGGGGCGATGCTGATTCTGGGCCGGGCGATGAGGCGCGCATGAGCGTCCAGCGGGCGGCCTGGCTGCTGTTGTGGCTGTTCGTGTTCTCGCTTCCCTGGGAGAAAAGCCTGATGGTGCCAGGGGTGGGCACGGCTGCGCGGCTGCTGGGCGGGCTGGCGCTGGCGGCGGGCGTTGGGGTGGCGATCCGGCGGAAATCGGTGCGGGGTCCGAACTTGGTTCTGGCGCTGGCGGCGGCGTTTGCGATGTGGTCGGCGGCGACGTACTTCTGGAGTTTGGCGCCGGTTGCCACGGTGGCGCGGGCTTGGACATTCGCGCAACTGCTGGCCATGGCCTGGCTGGTTTGGGACCAATGCCGGGACGCGGGCCGGCCGGTGCAACTGATCTCAGCCTACGTGTGGGGCGCGGCGGTGGCATCCGTCTGGACGCTCGCACGGTTCGCGGAAAACCAGCCAACGAATTACCGGCGTTATGCGGCGGCGGGCTTCGACCCGAACGATCTGGCGCTGACGGTGGCGCTGGCGATTCCGCTGGCGCTGTACCGGAGCGAGCGTGCGCGAGGCGCCAGCGCGTGGTTGTACCGGGCGGCGGCGCTGGCGGCGATCATGGCGATCCTATTGACGGCGTCGCGCACGGCGCTGGTGGCGNNTTGGGCGATGCGGGCACGCTGCACAACCGGACGCGAATCTGGAAGGCGGGTTTAAGAGCGCTGGAGAATCATGCGGCGCTGGGAGTGGGCGCGGGGGCGTATCCGGAGGCGGTGCGGCCGACGCTAGGCAGGCCGGCGCTGGCGGGGCACGAATACGTGGCCCACAACACGTTCCTCTCGATTCTGGTGGAATGCGGGCCGGTGGGTTTCGGATTGTTCGCGGCGCTCGCGTGCGCGCTGGCGCTGTTCGTTTGGATGATGCCGAGGGCGGAGCGGTCGCTATGGACGGCGATGCTCGCGGTGTGGGCCATCGGCGTCTCGACGCTGAGCTGGGAACAGCGCAAGCCCGGCTGGCTGATGCTGGCCCTGATTACGACGCAGTGGGCACTGAGCTTTCGGCAGCCGGAGGAGCGCGCATGAGAATTCGCGTGCTGGAAGTGATTCCGACGCTGAAGCGCGCGGGGGCCGAGAACGTGGTGGCCGCGCTCGCACGGCGGCTGGACCGGGGCCGGTTCGAGTTGAAAGTGGCCTCGCTCTACGGCCGGTTCGCGGAGGGGCTGGAATTGGACGTGCCAGTGTGGTATCTGGGAAAGCGGCGCGGGCTGGACGTGCGGATGGCGCCGAGGCTAGCGGCGGTATACCGCGAATTCCGGCCGGAGGTGGTGCATACGCATTCGTATGTGTTGCGCTACACGTTGCCAGCGGCGTGGATGGAGCCACCGCGAGCGATGGTCCACACGGTTCACAACATGGCGGAAAGGGAAGCCGACCGGCTGGGCCGGGCGATACAGGGCTGGGCGTTTCGGCGCGGGGTGGCGGCGGTGGCGATCGGGGCGGAAGTGGCGCGCTCCTTCCGCGCGGCGTACGGCCGCGAACCCACGCGGACGATTCCGAACGGCGTGGACACGGCGGCGTACTGGAGGCCAGAGGCGCGAGAGGATTGGCGAAGCGCGGAGGGTTTCGGCGCGGACGAAGTGCTGATTGCGTCGGTCGGGCGGTTGGAGCCGCAGAAGAACCCGCTCGGGCTGATCGAAGCCTTCGCGCGAGTGCCGGTGGGGCGGCTCGTGATGGCGGGCGAAGGCAGCTTGGCGGAGGCGGCCCGGCNNCGGATGTGGCGGAGCTGCTCTCGGCGTGCGACATTTTCGCGCTGGCCTCGGATTGGGAAGGCAGCCCGCTGGCGGTGATGGAGGCGATGGCGGCCGGGCTGACGGTGGTGGCGACCGCGGTCGGGGGCGTGCCGGAACAGGTGGAGGACGGCGCGACGGGAATCCTGGCGCCGCGCGGCGATTTGCAGGCGCTGGGGAGTGCGCTGGAGACTCTGGCGGGGAATCCGCGACTCCGGCGTGAGATGGGCGATGCGGCGAGGGAACGCGCGAAGCGATTTGAGGTGAGCGCGATGGTGGAGGGCTACGCCGCGCTCTTCCAGGAGATGGTCAGGCGATGAACAAGAAGGTAGTGCTGCTTTCGACGAATCTGGCCCGCGGCGGCGCGGAGACGCAGGTGGCGCTGCTGGCCGCCGGGTTACGTGGGCGCGGGTGGGAGGCGAGCGTCGTCTCGATGATCGAGCCGAGCGCATTCCAGGAGGAGTTGGCGGCCGCGGGCGTCCCCGTGTATTCGCTGAGGATGCGGCCCGGCAAGGCCAGCCCGGCGGGGTTCCTGCGCCTGGCGTCTCTGCTGCGGAAACTGCGGCCGCAGGTTTTGCACTGCCACATGTTCCATGCGAATCTGCTAGGACGAATGGCTCGGCTGATTGCGCCGGTTCCGGTAGCGATCTCGACGGTGCACAGCCTGGTGGAAAGCAGTCGCGAGAGCGGGGATGCGCGCGGGCGGGAGCGGTGGCTGCGAAGAACCGACCGGCTTTCGGACGCGACGGCGGCGGTGTGCCAAGCGGCCGCCGCGCGGTTGGCCGAGAACCGGATCGCGCCCCAGAGTAAGATTCGGGTGATTCCGAACGGTGTGGATACGGTGCGCATACAGCCGGACGCGGAGGCGCGGGAAGATACACGGCGCGATCTCAAGGCGGGCCATGAATTCGTGTGGCTGGCGGCGGGGCGTCTGCTGTGGAAGAAGGACTACCAGACCATGCTGCGGGCCTTTGCGGCGCAGGGGCAGGGCCGGCTGTTGATCGCGGGCGAAGGGCCGGAAGAGGCCGCGCTGCGTGCGCTGGCGAGCGAACTGAAGGCCAATGTGCGCTTCCTGGGGCTGCGCACCGACGTGCCGAAACTGATGAACGCGTGCAACGGCTATCTGCTGTCTTCGACCGTGGAGGGGCTGCCCATGGCGCTGCTGGAGGCCGCGGCGAGTGGCGCGCCGTGCGTGGCGACCGAGGTGGGCGGAGTGGGCGAGATCGT
>PMEV01000033.1 GCA_003154855.1 Bryobacterales bacterium | reverse complement strand
GATTCCTACCGCGCTCACCACTGCAATCAACTGGTTGCGGGTTCCTAAACTCTTGCTTTGGCGCCACACGAAATGCAGCAGGATCCCCCAGGCGGCCAACCCGATGACCCAGGCGTAGTAAGAAAATTTGTTCTGGAATAGGGATATGGGGTGCGCCGCTGTCACCAGCCATGTCCAGTACACCACGCCGATAAAGAGTCCCGAGACCCATCCCCAGAGCAACCCCTGCGGCAAATCCACAAGGCACAGCGACGGCGCCACGAAAATGACGTACCGCACTCCGAATCCGGGAGTCAGCAAGAGGAATAAGGCCGCTCCCAGCGCCGCCTGCTCGGCCGGCGGCTGCGAAACTTCGACAGCAGGGCCACTCCAGTGACAGCCGCCAGCACGACGTAACGGCCGGCCACCAGGTAGGCGTCCCTCGTGGCAGCAGCCAATTTGCCAAGAACGGGAATTGCCGCACAGTGATTCAGGATCACGAGGAAACCCCAGTTGTCCGTAGTGGAGTTGTAGAGCACCATGTTGCGATACATGGCGTGCCCGGCCGAGAGCGCCGGGACCACGAATGGCGCCGCGCCAATGGCCAGTCCGGCGGTCAAGCGCAGAAGCGCTTTCCAGTTGGGCGACCCGATGAACACCAGCGGCAACAGCACCAGAGGGATGAGCTTGACGTTGAGGGCGGCGGTCAGGAGCAGACCGGCAAAATAATAACGCTGCCGGTCGAAGGCGATGACGGCCACCAGTACCAGTGCTGCGTACAGGCCATCGGTGTTGCCGTGGAACCCAGAGACGAGGATGGCCGCCGGCAGCCATGCGTAAGCGGCCGACGCTTTAGGATCGGCGAACCGCCACAGCGCCCACAAAATGAGCGCTTCGCCCATCAGGCCGGGTATTTTAATGAGGTGCGCGAACGTCCACAGGTCTTCGCCGGACCACCACCACGCCTGCATCGCATAGAGTCCCATGAGCGGCGGATGGTTGAATAACTGGAGGTTCCGATAGGTCTAAGCCAGGCCGTTGGCAGCAATGCTCTCCGCGTAGTTGTACCAGGAAATGACATCGTTGGTCCCCATCGAGACCCACCACAACCACAGGCGCGCGGCGGCACCTCCCAGAACTACGGCGAGCCAGAAACGGCGAGACCACATAGAATCCAAATCTCAGTAAGGCGCCAGTGACTCCGGCTCGACATCCGGCTGGAAGAGCCAGGCCGTGCGATCCTTGAAATAGCCGATCAGGTTGCGGTTTTCTTCGGCGCCCATGTCGTGCGCCCATACCACGTCGGAAGCATCGATATCGGCCCGGTTGTATACCCATTCCTCGTGCGGATTCTGCGTGCCGGTGTAGCGAACCACAATTAGATGACGGCCGCCGTTTTGGTCGAGCAACCGGCACTCGATCTTGCCGCGGCGTGCGTTGACGGGCTTAGTCTGCTCGATGGTTTCCTGCCGGTACAACCGGGTCCCTTGGGCCGCGAAGAGTGCGATCAGCATGGCGGCTGGGATGACGCGGCCCAGTGCGCGCCCGCCGATTGCGGTTGGCAGCCGGCTGTGGCGAAGATGGCGGAAGGATTGCACCAGCAGGAGCAGCACGGCGGCTGTCGCCGGCGCGGCATAGTGCGCGTTATATACGATCTGCAGGAAAGACCCAAGGAACACAGCGCCCAGGCCGGCGAGGGGAAGAAACATCCGGCGATCCTGGGCCGTCGTCCATAGGAAACCGAGGAAAACCAGCATCAGCGGCGCGCCACCGGCGACCAGCGTCACAACCGCGCCCCACTCCCGGAAGCGGTCCACCACCAGGCCCCAGCTTCGAGAGCGTTTCCACCGGTCATACTCCCACTTGAAAAAGACATTGGCGACGCTGAGATTGCGGTAGGTTATGGCCGCGTTGAGTGGTTGGATGTTGAACGATGGGACGTAACCGTACTGGCGCTGATACTCCGTGTAAGGGAAGCGCGTGGCGTGGCCAGTCACCCTGGCGTTGTATTCGAGCGTAAACGCCGCTCCCGCGGCCAGCACCAAGGCGATGGGGGCCCACACGCGAAAGCTGCGGCGGCGCACAAGCAAAGCGACCACAAACGGCGCGGCGAACAGCAGCCCTTCGTACATGCGAGTCAGTGCCAGAATAACCAACCCGATTCCCATCAGCCACGCGAATGCGAAGCGACGGCGGCGCACCATCCGCGCGTAGGATCCCAGCACCAGCGCGCCACCGGCCGCGGCTACGGCGCCTCCCCAGTAACTGTCCATCCAATAGCTGAACAGACAAAGCGGCAGGGCGAGTAACCCGCCGAGCAAGGCCCATGACGCAGGCAGCCATCCCTGAAGCGCCCAGCAGAGCGCGGCCATCATCGCGCCGCAACTCAGCCACACACCGAACCACGGGTCGCCGAAGATGCGCTGTCCGAGGGCTAGCGCGAGTCCCTGGCCGGGCGGATATTTGGCGTTGTAAGTGGGCTGGTGGAGAATATAGACGCTTTCAAAGAACGGCCACAGCGGATGCGGACTGTTAGTCAGCCGCCCGGCTGCGAAGGTATCGGCTTGCAAGAGGTACCCGAACTCGTCATAAATCACGGGCTGCGGCGCGGGCCACAAAGGCAACAGCGCGGCTCGCACCAGCAGCACGATGAGGCCGGGACCCATCCAGCAGGCAACCGGATGCCGGGCGACGCGCNNCGCGCGGCGGCACGCTCCAGTTGCCGCCACGCGGGGTTCGCCAGATTCGGCCGGAGCACCGCGACGGCGATCGCGGTCAGCCAGAATATTACTTTTAGCGCTGCCATCACGGGGCGATATTCGATTGTAATCGAACGGCCGGGCGAGCAGCGGTCAGCCGGGGTTCGGCTTCATCCGCATCCACCACCCAGATCTTCCGGTCGCGGAAGTAATCCTTCAGCTCCTGGTCCTCCGCCGGACTCATCTCTCTGGCCCACACCACCTTGGCGCGGTCGATATCGGCGCGGTTGTACACCCATTCTCGATGGATGTCGTGGTCCGCTCCGTAGTGGACCATCACCAGGTGCTGCCCGTCCGTGCCTTCCAGTTGCCGCAAGATCCGCGCGCGCTGCAAATTACCTGGGTACGGATAGGGCACCCGCGGCGAGACCACCTGTTGAACGAAGCCGCCCACGCAGGCCAACACCACCACTGCCACCACGTACCTTCCCCAACGCGACACCCACAAATGCCGCATGCCCTGGATCAGCAGAACCATCAGCACTCCCACAAAGGGAGCCAGGTAGTGAGGATGTGTGTACCGCTCGAGCGCCAGTCCCAACAGAAACATTGGACAGGCAAACAACCAGAAGCGCATCCGCCTGTCGCGCAACGTCCAGGGCAGCATTAGCAGCGGGACCGAGAGCGCCCACCCCAGATAGAATTGCCATTCGACCTGGCCCTTTCCCACGGCGGCACTCAACCAACCGGAGAGCGTGTTCTGGCCGATGGCGTTCTGGAAGTTCGGCTCCCACTCAGTGTAGAACTGGCGCATCACGGCGTGCCGGTATATCGGC
>PMEV01000159.1:347-13868 GCA_003154855.1 Bryobacterales bacterium | reverse complement strand
TGCATTTTGGCGGAGATTTCCATCGGCAGTTCTATTTTGGGTTTCTAGCCGGAGTTTCCGATTTGGACCTCCAACTATCTTCTCTAAGCAAGTTGCATGCCGCGCACGTAGCGAGACCTTTCACTCACTTGCCGGGATGACGCGTCTGCACCTTCCGCACTCAAAGTGCAAGTTTTGCATCGGCTTTCGAACGGCGTTATTCCTGTGACACGCCGACTACAGGACTAACCCCGCCTTATTGCGTTGCGTTTAGAACCCAGACCGGCAACGTGGAGTCCACCGAATCCGGAGGCTGACTCTCCCCGTCCCAGTATTTGCTTGATGTCTCCGCCGCCCCGAGGCAAGGTCCACATGGCTTCCGATATTGCCCAATAAGAGGACTGAAATGAATGAGTTAGCGTTGGCGAATCGGGCTGGAGACTGGCAGCGGCTGAAGGCTCTGGTTCTGGATAGCGTTTCTTCCCCGATTACCCGGCGGGTCTACAATCTTGGGCTGGACGAATTCATCTCCTGGTACGGCCAGGCACCGCGGCCCGGCTTCACGAAGGCCACCGTGAACGCCTGGCGGGCGGAATTGGAGACCCGCGGCCTGGGGTCGGTCTCCATCAACGTCCGGATCACCGCCGTTCGGAAACTGGCGGTTGAGGCGGCCGACAACGGGCTGCTCGCGTTAGAGCTGGCGGCCGGCATCACGCGCGTCAAGGGTGCCAAGTCAACGGGCGTACGGGTCGGGAACTGGCTATCCGTCCAGCAGGCCCAGAAACTCCTGAACGCCCCGGACGTGATGACAACTGCCGAAGCGCGTGCTGGAACTCGATGCCAGTCGCGAGATCGTTGCGCTCTGCAAGATGGGAACACGCAGTGCCAAAGCAGTGCAGGTTCTCCGCCAGGCCGGGTTCCCCAACGTGCGCAGCCTCCCGGGCGGGATTCACGCCTGGTCGGATCGGGTGGACCCGAGGGTCCGGAAATACTAGCAGTCCGCCGCTCGCGATCCGTTGGCCTCACAAGGATGAACAGAGACTGGCGACGTCTGCGGTGTGCTTCAAGACGCACCGTGCAAGTTCCCCCGCTCTTTCGCCGGCTCGTGGCGCGATGGCGAACGCCCAGAAGCGCTCGGCATCGTGCCTGCCGTAATCCGTCTGGAACAATCCCTGCGATTTGTGTTCGGCGACGACCCAGTTCGCGATGATCTGGTAGCTCAGCGCAATGTTGTGTCCAAACCCCTTGTTCCGGTCGAAGCAGAACACCGGCGCGAGCGACGTCGGGCGCGTCAAAGGTTGGTCTGGCAGGCCCGCGAAGGGATAGGGATCCTCCTCCGTCCCGCCCGCCTCCACCCCTAAGACGACAGGCCTGAGCTCTTCGTCGAGATCCGCGACGGCCTCGAGCACGAACGAGGCCACCCCCCGGTGGTGCCCGTGCCCGTCTTCCCTCGGCAGCAGCGTGAAGACGAAGTCGTACGATTCGCCTCTCAACAGATCCCCGAGGACTCTCCGGATGAGCGCCGAATCCCAGTCGAACCAGCTTGCGTCCGCGATCCGCCCGGCAAAACCCGAGTCGGTCTGATCGAGGAAATGATGGTTGCGGATTCCGAGGATTCGGCCGGCGTTAATCGTCTCCTGCTTCCGGATTGCCGGTAGGTTGGCGCGTCCGTCGTGTTCTCGCGCGATCGCGACGCCATAGACGGTCTCGGCCAGGGATGCGTACCTGTAGCCTCCTTCGCCGTTGGTCACCACGACATGGTCCGCCAGTCCACCGATCTCACGGGTGATCCGATAGGTGGTCGCCGCCAGCGCGTACTCGTCGTCGGGGTGCGCCATCACCAGCAGCGCTTTGGGCCACGCCACGCGCTGGTGCGGCGGTTTCGCAGGTGCGGCCGTCTCTGGGCTTATCATGATGCCGACCTCCAGCGTTGCTCGGGAACCTCTGCCATCAGTTCGCGCAGAAGTTGTGCGCCCTCGGGCCATGGGCCGTGACCGGAATCGACGTTNNACAAGGACGGAAGGAAACGGCAGCGCCGAGCCCCTGGCGGCGAACCGGCGCAACGGCGGCGGACAGTCGGGGCGCGACCCAACATCGGGCGGAGCAACCAGGAACGCGCACTTCACCTGGGACGCACTCCGGGGATACAGTGCCGCCCAACGCCCGACGGTGAGGCAGCCCAGGCTGTGCGCCACCAGCACCACATCTCCAGCCCGCCGGGAGATGGCCGCCTCCAGCCTGGAGGTCCATTCCTCAACCTCCGGCTTCTGCCAATCGCGCTGGTACAATCGCTGGTAGCCGTTCTTGCGTTCCCAAATCGTCTGCCAGTGGTCCGGACCGGACCCGTTCCAGCCCGGGACAATCAACACCCGCATGGGTCCCTCCGCTCTGCCTCCGGAGGCTTAAGCCTCCGGGAGATGCGCACACGAGCCAAACTGTATATTCCAGATAGAGTATAGGCCGATTTGGGTCCCAGAGCAAGGCTATTCTCTATTGTGATCGCGCCCGGCAGTGAGCCCGACGCTTGCAAAAGTGCTTCAGCCGCCAGTAGCGAATGGTTAATAAGCTGTGTTATTTAAGCATCTTACGAGGATCTAGTGCCTCACTGTGCCCATCGATGGCCGCGCGTATTTTATATCTAGTATGTCTATAGACAATATGGTATACTGTGCCTCACGGTCGCCAAAACGGCTGGCCGGAAACCCAAAAGGAGGCTTGCAATGATGTCGTCGCGAAGTTCAAGTTCGCTAACCCGTTCACTGATCGTTGGCTTTGCCGCTGTTCTCATTCACTGCTCACAACCAGCGCTGGCACAGACATTCCGTGGCGGAATCCACGGCACGGTCGAAGACCCCTCCGGCGCCGTCCTGGCTGCCGCGGAAGTCAAGGTGGAAAACCCCGGAACCGGGCAGGTCTACTCGACCGCTACGACATCCGCCGGGGAATTCACTTTTGAGGATCTTCCGCTGGGGAGTTATACGATCGACGTCGCGCCGGCCGGCTTTGAACCTCTGAGAGTCTCGCAGATCACCGTGCAGGCCGGCAGTATCCACAATCTATCCCTGAAACTGACGCTGGCTTCCGTTCCGTCCCGAGTGGAGGTCGTCGCGGAGGCAGTGTCCCTCGACAGCACGACCTCGGTGCAAACGGATGTGCTTTCGACCAGCGCGGTCCAGAGCATTCCGTTGAACGGAAGGGATTTCACGCAGCTCATCGCAGTGACTCCCGGTTACGCGGGCTATGGGGTCGGATTCATGAGTGCGATCAATGGCTCGCAGGCCTCCCAGCTCAACTGGCAGATTGAAGGGGCGGACAACAACGATGCCTGGATCAACACCTCGGCGGTGAACCAGGGCGGTGTGTACGGGATCCCGGGCGTCTTACTGCCGCTGGATTCCGTGGACGAGTTCTCGCTCGTGACCCAGGGAAGCGCGGAGACGGGCCGCAACCCCGGTGGGACAGTCAGCCTGGTGCTGAAATCCGGCACGAACGCCCTGCACGGAAGCGCCTACTACTACAACCGGAACGAAGCGCTGGCGGAACCGCCGGTCATCTCGCAGACCGGCTCGGATACCGTCCCCAAGAACAAACTGCGGAACCAGCAGGAGGGATTTTCGGCCGGCGGCCCGATCGTCAAAGACAAGACTTTCTTCTTCGTCACCTTGGAACACCAGGGCTTCGACATCGGGAATCCGACGGTTGTCACCGAGCCTTCCCAGGCTTACCAGGCGGCGGCGCTGGATGTGCTGAACAACCCAGGCGGGAAGTACGGGGACTATGCGCCGGTTCCGGCCAGTCCAGTTTCTCTGAACCTGCTCGCCGGGTTGTGGCCGGCGTCAGCCCTGACCGGAGCCGCCGAGTCCGGCAACTACATCAATCCCGGTACGGAGCACGGATACAGCAACAATGGAGTCGTCAAGCTGGATCACGCTTTCAACGATAGCAACCGGCTGTCGCTACGGGCCTTTGTCGGGCAGGGTTACCAGAACGCACCCACCAGTTCCTACCTGACGCCCTACTACGAGGCCTCTCCCATGCGCGTCGAGAACTGGGCGCTGGTCTACAACTCGGTGCTTTCGCCGAGGCTGGCCAATCAACTTCTGTTCGGCTTCAACTACTTCGACCAGGTCTCCTCCGACGCGAATACCAGCTTCAACCCAACCTCTTTGGGCCTGAACACCGGAGTTACAAATCCGCAACTCTCCGGCGCGCCGCGCATCACGATCGGCCCGTTCGATCCCATCGGCGCGACTCCCCGGTCCGGGCGGCAGGACACGACATGGCACCTGACCGACGCGCTCGGCTACAACATCGGCAGACATCAATTGCGCTTCGGCGGGGAAGTTCGGCGATCGACGGTGGACGAGTTCTATCACACCGGGCAGCGCGGCACGTTCAATTTCGACGGCCAGCAGGGCCCTTGGGCCTCGAGCGCCAACATCCCCGACGGCAACGTGCTTGCGCTGGCCGACTTTCTGGCAGGTTATGTCTACCAGTCGAGCATCGTGACCGGCGATCCGGCGCGAACGGTGTACACAAACGGATTCTCCGGGTTCGTCCAGGACAACTTCCAGGTCACCCGCAAACTGAACATCAACTTCGGCCTGCGGTACGACTACAACGGTCCGATCCATGACGGCAAAAAGGATCTTTCGACCTTCATCCCCGGCGCCGGAGGACTTGTCCTGGTGGGCGATGGCATCAAGACGCTCTATCCGAGCGATTGGAAAGACTTGGGGCCTCGCGCAGGGTTTGCCTATCAGCCGTTTAACAATGCCGGCCTGGTGGTGCGCGGAGGCTTCGGAATTGCCTACGACACCCCCAACGTCTCTCCGTTTCTGGGCAACAGCTTTATCTACAACGGAGGTCCCTCCGGCGCGCAAGGCAATCCGATCGGTGCGAATCCCGTTGGAACGCTGACGCTGAACAACTACACGTTGCCGGCGGCCGGCTCGCCGATCGATTGGCAGGGGAACAGCATTTACAATTTGTTCTCCGTGAGCCAGAAGTTTCGGACACCGTATCTCTACAACTATCGTCTCGATGTGGAGAAGAGCCTTGGCAGAGGGGCTGTTGCCGACGTCGGCTACGTTGGCAGTTTGGGGCGGCACCTGCTGCTATTGAACGACATCAACCAGGCTGCGCCGGGCAGCGACTTCAGTCTCGCTCCAGGCGCGCCAAACCCGACCCGGCCGTACTACGCGACGTTTCCGCAGTATGGGGTGATCGATCAGCTCGAAAGCTCGGGGACTTCGAACTATAACTCGCTGCAGGCGACCCTGCGGCTCTCGTCGTGGCATGGCTTGGCGGCGCAGTTCGCTTACACGTTCGCCCACACTCTCGATTACGGCAGCTTTATCGCGTTGCCGCAAAACAGCTTCGATCGCGCAGCGGAGTATGGAAACAGCGACTTCGACGTGAAGCACAACTTCACTGCATATCTTCTCTACGCTCTCCCCGGGTGGTCGCGCGGCCCGCAGCGGCTGTCGCACGGTTGGAAGGTCAGCAGCTTTCTCACCTTCCGATCCGGCTTGCCCTTCACGGTCAATGCCTATGGCGATCCCAGTGGCACCGGCGAAAACACGGACCGTCCGGACCTGACCGCCGATCCGTATCAGGGCGTCTCGCACACTGTCCAAGACCACCAGCCCGTGCAATGGATCAATCCCAACTCTTTCACCGTGAACTTCGGCCAGTTCGGTGCCATGGGCCGAAACCAACTGTTCGGACCGAGCTTCGGCGACGTGGATCTCGCCATCCTCAAGGACACGCCCATCACCGAGCGCATTTCGAGCCAGTTGCGATTCGAGATCTACAATCTGTTCAATCGTGTAAACCTTGGGAACCCGACTTTTACGGGAGCCAACGGGATCATCCCCGTGCCTGGAATGGGAAATTTCGGAATCCCTATCACTTACACCAACGGCTCGCAGTTCGGGCTGCCCGGCTTGGGCCCCGGTGAGCCGCTCAATGTGCAATTGGCGCTCAAGATCAACTTCTAGCGGACGGACCCCAACCATGAACCAAGGAGCGTTTCCTGGCCTGTGCGCCGCACTGTTGTTTCTCGCCCCATCGGTTTCGCCGGCCGCCACGCCACCGGTCGAGCCGGCAAACTCCGACCGTTTCATCCACGACATCCAGACGCTTACCACCCCGCGAATGGAAGGCCGCGGCGACGGATCGAAGGGGCTCGTCAGAGCCCAGGACCTCATCGCGCACCGGTATGCAAGCCTGGGGCTCGAGCCGAAAGGGACCAAGGGCTTCCTGCAACCCTTCAGCGCGGTTATCGGAGCCGAGCTAACGGGGGGCAATCGTTTCTCCGTGGAGGGAGCGGACGGCAGGCACGAGCTGAAGCTCCGCCAGGACTACATCCCTTACAGCTTCTCCGCGGCGGGTCATGTCGGCGCTGGTCTGGTCTTTGCCGGATACGGCATCACGGCGGACGATTGGAAATATGACGACTACAACGGCGTCGCCGTAGCGGGCAAGATCGTCGTGATTCTGCGAGGGGAGCCCGCGCTGGAGTCCAATCAGGCGCTGAAAGACGGCGCCACCCAGCATGGAGAGCCGATCACCAAGGCCATTCTGGCGCGCAATCGCGGGGCCGCCGCCGTGGTCGTACTGACCGGCAAACTGGGCGATGGCGAAGAGGACCTGCTGCCGCGTTTCGGCGGAGCCGGCGCCCGCGAAGATGCCGGCATCCCCATCGTGCAGGTCAAGAACGCGGTTGCCGCCGCCTGGTTCCGGTCCGCGGGAAAAGACCTCCTCGAGCTTCAGCGTCAGATCGGCGCCTCGGGCACGCCAGCCTCTTTTGCCTTTCCGGAGAGTCTCCACGCCACGCTTACCGCCGGCGTGAAGAAGAAGCGCGCGGTCATCGACAATGTGCTCGCGTACCTGCCGGGCAAAACGGACGAGTACGTCATTTTGGGAGCTCACTACGACCACCTGGGCCGGGGCGAATATGGCTCGCTGGCGCCGTCGCAGATCGGCCAGTTTCATCCCGGAGCGGATGACAACGCCTCGGGCACGGCCGGCCTGCTGGAACTGGCGCGGCTCCTTTCGCCGCTTCGGGGACACCTGCCGCGTGGCATTCTCTTCGCCTCGTTCGCCGGCGAGGAGCTCGGGCTGCTGGGTTCCGCCGAGTGGGTNNCGCGGCCTTCCGCCCGATCCTGGAAGCGGCAGTAACACGCTCCGGACTGAAGGCCGAGTACTCCGACGGCGGCTACTCCTCGAGCGATCACACCTCTTTCGTGGTGAAACAGATTCCGGTGCTGTTCTTTTTCTCCGGGCTGCATTCGGACTATCACAAGCCCTCCGATACCTGGGAGAAGATCGACGCAGCAGCCGCGGCCCGTGTAGTGAACCTGGTGGCCAATGCCGGGCTCGAAATCGACGAGGCCCCACAGAAGCCGGCGTTTGTCACCGTGGTGGAGCCGCACTCGACGGGCATGGGGTCCGGCCGGGGCGGAGGGTATGGAGCCTATTTCGGATCGATTCCGGACTTCGGACAAGTGGAGAACGGCGTTCGCTTCTCCGATGTGCGTCCGGGCTCTCCCGCAGCCAAAGCGGGCTTGAAAGCCGGCGACACACTCATCCAGTTTCGCGAGTTGCCGATCAAGAACCTCTACGACTTTACCGACGCGTTGCGGCGAAGCAAGCCCGGCGACGCGGTGATCGTCACGGTCTTGCGCGATGGCAAACCCCTGAAGGTTCAAGTAACGCTGGAACAGCGGCGATAGGAAGGAAACCAAGGACAATATGACTTACACGAACTTCTCCCACACCAGTGTCATTCGCGCGCTCCTGGCAGTGCCTGCGCTGCTGGCGATTGGCGTCGGCCTCGCCGGCGCTCAGACCAGCGCCCCTGCGCCTCAAGCCGTTCGATCCGAAAACCGGGAATTGCCCGTGCACATCATTCCCGACATCGGTCCGGCCGCGGAGTTTTACTTTTCACCGGACGGCAAGAGCATCGTCGGGGATGCAAAGCGAGCGGGCGACGACAGCTATCACGTCTACACGCTGAACGTCGACGGAGCGAACATCCGCCGCATTAACGATCGCGGAGACGACGCGTGCTCGTTCTACTTTCCGGACGGCAAGCGAATCGTCTGGACGTCCACGCGCGATCATCCGGAGTTGCCCAAAGGCAACTACTCCGACCCAAGCAACTATCCGCAGGGAGCGGAGCTCTACACGTCGCTGTTGGACGGGAGCGATGTTCATCGCCTGACCGACAATACAAATTACGAAGCGGAAGTTTCCGTGCGGCCCGACGGCCAGTGGATACTGTTCGGCAGGCAGGTGAACGGGAAAATCGATCTGTGGCGCATGCGACCGGACGGCAGCGAACCCTTCCAGATTACCCATCTTCCGGAATGGGAGGCTGGCGGCTCGTTCTACTTCCCGGATAGCAAGCGAATCATCTTCCGCGCCTGGAAGGTGGTTGACCAGGAGGCGAAGAAGCATCCGCTGCCGATGTCGCTATTCACGATCGACGACGATGGCACGGACCTGAAGAAGATCACAGACGACGAGGGCACGAACTGGTCGCCCTATCCGGCGCCCGACGGGCATCACTTCGTCTTCGTCAAAGTCGTTCCGCCGGGCAACAATTACGAGATCTATCTGGGAGATCTGAATAGCCCCGAGCAGGTCCGCCTGACCTACAACAATGCGTTCGACGGATTCCCCGTGATCTCGCCGGACGGGCATTGGCTTCTGTTCTCGTCGAGCCGCGATGCCGCGGCCGGCCCGCATACGCTGACGCTCTACCTGATGGATATTTCGAGCCTGCATATCGGGCCGCCTGCCGGCAATTGAAGGTCCCGAATTCCCGGTTGCGTCGTGTGCCGCAACCCGCCACCGGCTTCGCGCTCGTCGGCCATGGCTTCACCGTGATGATCGCCGCCCTGGCCAGCGCGCTGGATGCACCTCTTCCGCAGCCTTGGCCAGATGTGGTCTGTGCGCGACCAACCTCTTCGCTTGCAGCCCGCCTAAGCGACCGAAGCCAGGCCATCCCGGCCGGATGACGATCACTCCGTAAGCCACTGAAAAGGAAATCGCTGTTTTGCGGCGAGGATCCGTGTGCCCACCCTCACTCGATCAACGTGTTTTCAATCAGATACGGTCGCGCGAACCCCCAGTCCCCCCCCAGTGCTTCGCGACTGCCCAGCCACGAACTGCTCCGTGAAACTCATCTTCTACACCATGCCGGCGGAAGCCGCCCATTTCCAAGCGGTTGCAGTTTTGAAAACGGCCTAGTGACACGCTTTCTCTCCCCCTGAACCGAACTGGAGATGGGTTCAGCATGAGCGTAGCGCGGGCGGCAGGGCGACGCCGCAGGCTTGAAAAACCTTGCCCGCCACTCCGGAAGTCTGGCCGCGAAAAACGTAGCCCTTGCCGTTGATGGCGACTTCCATCTCAATCAGGTTGTCCAGATCGCGGATGACGTCGGCCCATTCCAGCTTCCATTCCTTGCGCGCCAGACGATCTTCCAGTTCCTTGCGCAACAGGAGCGCCAGGAACGAGCAAAACACGTGCCCGCGAATCGTTTCGTCGCACTTGTGAAAGATCGGCCGGGTATCCAGCGGCGATTTCATCGAGCGGAAGACGTCCTCCACCATCCACAGTTGCTTGTACTTCAGCGCCACCTCGCGAGCCGGCAGATCCGTGTTCGTCGTCAGCACCCACTTGCCGTCGTAGCGCGCTTCCTCCTGGATCTTGTCCTCGTCCACGGCGAACTGTTTGCCTCCTGCGCGCAGGTATTTGCGATACCCTTTGTTGCCTACCAGCGACTTATCGCCATGGCCCAACGCTTCGCGCAACGAGGTCACCACGGCTTCGCGGTCGTGGCGGTCCTTCGTGGCTTGATCCTCGTTCACGCACACCACATACCGGCGCGCATCCTCGACCCAGACTTCTTTCACCTTCAGGGGCGCGGGATCGTTCCGGTCGCCGCTTTTGGGATGCACTTCCGCATAGCGGCCGGCGCGCCCCACCACCGCCTTGGCTTCGTGGGAACTCCTCATGCGCACGCCCAGGATGTATTGCCACTTCCGCAGCTCCACTTCCGCCAGGGTCTCGGCGCTGATCATCCCCCGGTCGGCAACGATGCACACCGATCCGATTCCGAACCGGCTCTTCAACCGTTCCACGATGGGAACCAGACTCTTCACGTCGGCCGTGTTGCCCGGCCAGAGTTCGCTGCAGACGGGATGGCCGTTCTGGTCCAGCACCATGCCCACCACCATCTGCTTCAGGTCGGGACGATGATCTTTGGAGTGCCCGCGCTGGCCGATGGTCTCGCCTCCTTCGCCCTCGAAGTAGATCGACGTGGTGTCGAAAAACACGATGTCCAAATCGGAGAACAAGTCCCGGCGCCGCGCGAACAACTCTTCCTCGATGAGGTCCTTGTGGGTGCGGGGCGCGAAAGGCGTGGCCCCGTCCTGCTGGTCTTGCCGAAGAATCTCTCCCAGCCAGGCCATGGCCCGGTAGAGCTGGTGCAACTCCAGGCCGTCGACGCCCTCGATGGCGTAGTCGTCCTTCCACTTCTCGGCGGCACGGTCGCTGCCGGGCGCGAAGAGGCGATGCAGCGCGGTGAGGAAGATGGCCCGCTCGACGGAAAACTCGAAGCGCCGGCCTGCCAGCAGGGCCGTCAGGACTTTGTCGATCGAGCAGGCCCGCCAGAGCCGCTGGAAGATCAGGGCCGGCCCGATCCTGGCGCTGCGGGTGGCGATGCTGTCGCCCCGTGCCTGGGCGCCGAGGACGGCGAGTTTCTCCGAGAACCGTCCCAGCGACTGGATCAGCGAGTCGAGCCGGCCGCTGGCCAGCAACTCATCGAGGCGTCCGAGACGAAGCAGGACGCGCTGCTTGACCTTGCCGTCCACCCACTGGTTATCCANNGTCCGGGAACCGTTGGTCTGCGTGCGAACGAACAAATGGGCGCTCCTGTGTCACTATCATGGACCAACGGGACTGCAACTTACAAGTAGTATTCTCGACTATTCGCAATCTGGCGTGTCACTAGGATTCCGCGCGGGAAGGCGTCGGCTTGTGTGGAATCAATAACTTGTGGCCGCTTTGCGCCGCCAAGTGTAGAAGATGAGTGAAAGGCTACGTTGCCCGCGAACCGCCGCATAGCTGCAGGCCCGGACCGAAGCCCTCGTGCCGTGGCCCCGCCCGTCTTCCACAACGCCCCTTCCGGACTCCGCCACATACAAGTGGGGTTGGGTCTTCAGCTACAATGCTCCCATAGTCGTTGAGCCGATGACCCGGACCGGGCTCGTGGGTTGGTATTCCCATGCCCGGTTGCGCCCGGCGAACTTAATTCGGAATCTTGGGAGACACATGACCTATGCGTAAGAGGAGTCGAATTCTTCCGGCCGCTTTGAGCCTTCTGTTCATCGCTGGGATGGCGATTGGCCAGGATACTGGCGACGCACTGAAAAAGGGCTTTGAAGATCCGCCCAACACCGCGCGCCCGCTTGTCTGGTGGCACTGGATGAACGGAAACATCACCCAGGAAGGCATCCGGCTCGACCTCGAGTGGATGCATCGCATAGGGATCGCCGGATTCCAGAACTTCGACGCGGCGCTCTCGACACCCCAGGTGGTCGAGAAGCGTCTGGCGTACATGACGCCGGAATGGAAGCAGGCATTCAAGTACGCCATTGGCCTTGGCGACCGGTTCGGAATGGAAATGGCGATCGCGGGTTCTCCGGGTTGGAGCGAATCGGGCGGCCCCTGGGTGCCGGCATCGCATGGGATGAAGAAGTACGTGTGGAGCGAAACGGCCGTAGAGGGCGGAAATCCCTTCACGGGCAAGGTCGCGCACCCGCCATCGGTTACCGGACCCTTTCAGAACATCGCTCTGCCGCCTTGGGAGAAGGAGCGCGCAACGCAGTTCTATGCCGATGCGGCCATCGTTGCGTTCCGCGTAACGGCCGACGGCGCTGGGGAAGAATCGGTGCCGGCGAAGATCACCGCCAGCGGAGGCGGACTGGATGGCNNCACCCAGGACCCTGGAGAGCTCGAAGCCTCCATAACCGGAGTTGGCGCTCCCGAGAAGACGCTGGAGGAGAGCGACGACGGCCAGAACTTCCGGAAGGTAGCCACCCTTCCCGGCGGCGAAGCGCCCGAACACACCGTTTCCTTCGCTCCAGCGAAGGCCAGGTACTTTAGAGTGACGTTCAAACCTACACCGCGCCCTCCGGTGCCCGGCTGGGCCGAAGGGTCGGATCCCGCTTCCTTCGGCGTCGATCCGTCCAGATCGCCGAAGACCTATAAGGTCGCCGAGATGGTTCTGCACTCGGATGCGCGCGTCAACCGCTTCGAAGAGAAGGCCGCGTTTGTGCCGGAGGGCGACCTGTATCGGTACGCAACTCCGGAGGCCGGTGCGTCCAGTGCGATCGAGAAGTCCGGCGTTATCGATTTGACTGGAAGGATGCAGCCGGATGGCACGCTCGACTGGACTCCGCCGGACGGCAAGTGGCTGGTTCTGCGCATCGGCTATTCGCTGCTTGGGATCACCAACCATCCTGCAACACCCGAGGCGACGGGCCTCGAAGTGGACAAGCTCGATCGGCGATTCGTGAAGGACTACTTCGAGAAGTACCTTGACAGTTACAAGGACGCGGTCGGAGCCGGCTGGATGGGCAAGCGAGGTATCCAGTATGTGATCAACGATAGCTGGGAGGCCGGGTCGCAGAACTGGACCGACAACATGCTCGCGCAATTCAAAACGCTCCGTGGTTACGACCCCATACCGTGGCTGCCCGTGTTGACGGGACGCGTGGTGGAGAGCGCCGAAGCGAGCGATCGGTTTCTTTGGGATTTCCGAAAGACTATCGCGGACCTCATTGCCAATGAGCACTATGGCCAGTTGGAAGCTACCCTACACGAGCGTGGAATGGGGCATTACGGAGAATCTCGCGAAGGCGGGCGCGCGTTCGTAGCCGATGGCATGGAGGTAAAGAAGTTCAACGAAGTGCCGATGAGCGCGATGTGGACACAGCTTCCCGGTGTGAACAAGGTGCAGTACACCGCCAACGCGGACATTCGCGAATCCGCATCCGTAGCCCACATCTACGGGCAGAACCTTGTAGCGGCGGAGTCGATGACCGCGTCGGGAGCGGCGCCGTGGGCGTGGTCGCCTGCCACGCTGAAGCCAACCGCGGATGCGGAACTGTTGAACGGAGTCAATCGCTTCGTGATCCACGAGTCGGCTCATCAGCCGTTAATCGGCAAGGCGCCGGGCCTGACGCTGGGGCCTTTCGGACAATGGTTCAATCGGAACGAGACGTGGGCGGAGCAAGCTCGGTCCTGGATCGACTACCTGGCGCGATCGAGTTACCTGCTCCAGCAAGGACGCTTCGACGCCGATGTGATCTATTTCTACGGCGAAGACTCGAACCTGACGGCAATCTTCGGCGGAAAGGCGCCGGACGTGCCGGCGGGCTATGGGTTCGACTACATCAACGCCGACGGTCTCATCCATGAGCTTAGCGCCGCGAACGGACAAATCGTCGCGAAGAGCGGCATGCA
>PMEV01000159.1:0-320 GCA_003154855.1 Bryobacterales bacterium | reverse complement strand
TACTCGGGACAGAATCTGGGCGAAGTCCTCGCCGCTCTGCACGTGAAACCGGACTTCGACTACGCGAAGGACGGCAACGATTCCGATGTGGAATTTGTGCATCGCAAGCTTACGGACGCCGACATCTACTTCGTCGATAACCGCAGCGACCGGGGAGTGTCGATCAAAGCGACGTTTCGAGTGACCGGAAAGCAACCGGAGCTATGGCACGCCGAGACGGGAACTTCGGAGCCGGTGTCGTTCGAGATTGCAGATGGCCGCACTACGGTGCCGCTTCGCCTGGAACCCTGGGGCACTGTGTTCGTGGTGTTCGATAAGCG
>PMEV01000398.1 GCA_003154855.1 Bryobacterales bacterium | reverse complement strand
GCCCAGCTCGAGCAGATCGTCGAAATCCAGCTCAACCGGCTGCGTGCGCGCCTGGCCGAGCGGCGCCTGAGCATCGAGCTGACCGCCGAGGCCCGCTCGTTCCTGGTGCGCACCGGCTACGACCCCAACTACGGCGCGCGCCCTCTGAAGCGCGCCATCCAGAAGGAGATCGAGACGCCGCTGGCCCGGCGGCTGCTCAAAGGCGAGTTGCGCGACGGGCAAACCGTGGACGTCGATCTCGATGCCGCCCGGGGCGAACTCCGGTTCACACCGCGCGATTAATCGGATTCGCTGGCCGGCAAGTCCTGCGCTGGCGGTTTGAGCGCGCGCGCCATGCGGTTGAGGGTGACGTAGTCTTTTTTTCCGGAGCCCAGAGCGGGGATCTCGTCGACATGGACGACGCGCCGTGGCGCTGCCAGGTCCGGTGCGCCCAGAGCCCGCGCGGCCTGCTGCAACTGCTCGCGGCGCAGGTTGGGGTCCTCGGTGAACAGCAGGACGGTCTCGCCGCGCCCGGCTTCGGCCAGTGCGGCGGAGGCGTGCTCGAACTCCGGCGAAGCGGCCCTGGCAATGCGCTCGACCAATTCCAGCGAGACCATCTCTCCGGCCACCTTGGCGAAGCGCCGCACGCGCCCCAGGATGCGGATGAACCCGGCCTCGTCGACCGTGGCCACGTCTCCGGTGTTGTGCCAGCCTTCGCCAAACAGGGAGCGCGTGGGCTGGATCACTCCCGGCTGCTCTTCCGAGAGGTAGCCCAGCATGACGTTGGGGCCGCGCACGTGCAGCAGGCCGCCCTCGGCGATTCCCGGCACCGGCTCGAGCCGGTATTCGCAGCCCGGGAAAAGCTCGCCCACCGTGCCCGTTTTGGCGGCCATGGGCGTGTTCACCGCGAGCACGGGCGCGGTTTCGGTGACGCCATACCCCTCCAGGACGCGGATGCCGAACTTCTCCGCGTACAGCTTGCGCACCTCGTCGTTCAGTTTCTCCGCGCCGGCCACCACGATGCGCAGGGCGTGGAAGTCGAACGGGTTCGCGTACTTCGCATAGTTGCCGAGAAAGGTGCTGGAGGCGAAGAGCACGGTGCAGTCGCGGTCGTAGATCAGCTCGGGGATCACGCGGTAGTGCAGTGGCGAGACGTACAGGAACACGTGCGAACCGCCCATCAGCGGCAGGATGATTCCAATCGTCAGCCCGAAGGCGTGGAACAGCGGAAGTGCGCTCAGGAAGCGGTCCCGGGGCGCGAACTCGATGATGGCCCGGCACTGCGCCACGTTGGACAAAAGCGCGTCGTGACTCAACGCCACTCCCTTGGGCTGGCCTTCCGAGCCGGAGGTGAACAGAATCACCGCCGGATCGGTGGGATTCGCCGACCGGGCCGCCTTTCTCGGGAACCATACCGCCCATCCCAGCAGCCATAGCTTGTCCGCCAGGCCGAAGCTGGCGCGAAGATCCTCGAGATAAACCAACTGGAGGTTTTCGAGCTTGGCGGCCACCGCGGCCAGCCGGGCCCTCTCGAGAAATGCCCGCGACGTGATCACCACTCGCACGCCGGCGGTGCGGCAGGCGCTGTGGACGGCCTCCGGGCCCGCCGTGTAGTTGAGCATCGCCGGTACGCGCCGCATGGCGAACATCCCGTACAGCAGCGACACCGTGGCGCCCAGGTTGGGCATGAGAACGCCCACGGTTTCCCCCTCGCGCGTCAGCTTCCCGACTAGCCGGCCCAGCGCCAGGCTGCTCTTCAGAAGCCGCCCGTAAGTTAGCTCTTGCTGCTGCATGTCTTCGAGGATGTGGCGCCGCCGTCCGAACACCGCCATCACATCCAGCAGGGCGGGGAACAGGGTGGTCTTCTCGAAGGAGGCGAAGGCGGCCTCTTGCATAATCCTCCGCAATGCCTCCGCTCCCAGCTTGTGCCGCACCCTGGAGCGCGCCGCCTCCGGCGTGGCGATCGAACACGGCGGATGGACGGTCACCGTGATCCGGGGGAACAGCTTGTGCGGGAATTCCCCCGACATGCGGCTGAAGAGCGAGTAGACCGCGCCGGAGATGTGTACGGGCACCACCGTGGCTCCCGTTCGCACGGCGACGAACGCCGGCCCCTCGTAGATCTTCATCATCGAGCCGGTGCTGGTCACACGGCCTTCCGGGAAGATCAGCACCGGGTGGCCGGACTCGATCAGCCCCACCACCGCCTTCATCCCCAGCGGATGCGCCGAATCCACGATCAGGTGCGGCAGGAAGCGCATCGGCAGGCGCACGAACCAATGCCGGGCAATGGTGGAATGCAGGACCCAGACCGGCTGGACCGGAAGAAAGGCGCCCAGCAGAATGCCATCCAGCAACGACTGATGATTGGAAACGATCAGCAGCTTCTCGTGAGCGGCGATGGCGCCCCGCACACGGACGCGGAAACACAGCCGGAGCAGACAGCGCACCAGGAATCGAACCATGGGTTGTTCAGCTATTATACGCGCGCCGGAATCTCAAAGCGGACGGTCGCGATCCAACTCCGCTTCCAGCGCGGCCAGGCCAACCCGCGCCTTGTGATGCTCCCAGAACCGGCTCGCCGCCCGAACGCGCTGGCTGATGCGCTCCTCCGGGATCGACAGGCTTTCCGATAGTTGCCGGACCGTCTCTCCTTCCAGCACGCGCCGGTACAGGGTCAGTGCGAAGGGTTCGGGAAGCTCTTCCATTCCCAAGGAATGTACCACAAAACCACAGGGGCCGGCTGGCGGGCAGTGCCTGGCAGGCGCGTCGGACCCCGCCCTCCGCGGGGGCGCCAGTTGTTGGACACCCATGGACCTATTGGCACTTAAGGCCGCGCGTGGGCAACGCGATCCTGACATAATCGAGGGAATGACAATCGAGGAAAGCCTTCAGTCCTTCGCCGAATCCGTCAAAGCCAAAATGAGCCAACTCAGCCATGGCGAGCCGGAAGACCAGTTGCGGGCGCCTTTCGAGAATCTGATGGCTGGCGCCGCCCGCGTGTTGGGCTGGAATGTCGTCTGCACGGGTGAAACGCACTTGCCCGGCCGCCTCGGTCGTCCGGACTACGCCGTCCATCTCAACAAACTGCTGGCCGGTTACGTGGAGCTCAAGGCTCCTGGCGTTGGCGCAAACGTCGAGCGCTTCTCCGGCCATAACCGCGATCAGTGGAAGCGCTTCTCGGCCATCCCCAACATCCTCTACACCGACGGAAACGAATGGGCGCTGTATCGCAGCGGCGAACGCGTGGCCCTGGCACGGCTCTCCGGCGACATTTCCGTGGATGGCAAGAGGGCCGTGACCCCCGAGGATACTTATGCCATCGAACGCCTTTTGCGGGAATATTTGTCGTGGCAGCCTCTCATACCGACGGACCGCAAGGGCAGGCTCGACCTGGAGGGCTTCGCCGCGTTGTTGGCGCCGCTCTGCCGCATGTTGCGGGATGACGTAACCGAGGCGCTTCGGGATCCCAATTCGCCGCTCGTCCAACTGGCCAAGGAATGGCGGCAATTGCTGTTTCCCGACGCCCCCGACGAGCGATTCGCCGACGGCTACGCTCAGACCGTCACCTTCGCGCTGTTGCTGGGGCGTAGCGAAGGAGCCGACCCGCTCACGCTTCCTGGCGCCGAAGCCGCCCTCGCCGCGCAACATGCCCTCCTTTCTCGTGCGCTCCAGGTGTTCACCGAACCAGGCGCCCAGGCCGAGATCTCAGCCTCCGTAAACCTGCTGCTGCGCGTCATCGGCGAGGCGTCTCCGGCCTCGCTGACCGGTCCCGAAAACCCCTGGCTTCACTTCTACGAACACTTCCTCGCCGCCTACGACTCCGACTTGCGGAGGGACGTTGGGGCCTACTATACGCCCATCGAGGTAGTCCGCGCCCAGGTTCGCCTGATTGACGACCTAATCGTGAACCGTCTCGGTAAGCGACTCGGTTTTGCCGATCGTGGCGTCGTAACGCTGGACCCCGCCGCGGGCACGGGGACGTACCTGCTGGGCGTGATCGAGCACGCCCTCGGCAAGGTCGAGGCCGAGCAGGGGCCGGGGGCCGTCCCGGGGCAGGCATCGGCGCTCGCCTCGAACCTCTACGGTTTCGAATTGATGGTTGGCCCATACGCCGTGACCGAGCTCCGCGTCAGTCGCGCTTTGCGCGGCAGGGGCGCCGTGCTCCCCGCGGAGGGATGTCACATCTACCTGACCGATACGCTCGAAAGCCCCGACGCGGAGCCTCTACAGTTCCCACTGTTTTTCAAGCCCATCGCGGAGCAGCACGCCAAGGCCCTCAACGTGAAGTGCAATGTTCCAGTCATCGTCTGCCTGGGCAACCCGCCCTACGACCGCCACGAAGCCGCTGCCGGGGATAACCAGGCGCGGACAGGCGGCTGGATTCGTTGGGGCGACGACGGTAGAGGCACTGGCGCGATCCTCCGCGCCTTTTTGGATCCCGCAGTCGCGGCCGGACACGGCGTCCACGTCAAGAACCTGTACAACCTCTATGTCTACTTTTGGCGCTGGGCCCTATGGAAGGTCTTCGAACAGGGGGCCGCACGCGGACCGGGTGTCGTCAGCTTCATCAGCGCGTCAAGCTACCTGGATGGGGACGCGTTTTGCGGAATGCGCGAGTACATGCGCCGCCTTTGTGACGAGATCTGGATTCTGGACCTTGGCGGCGAAGGCCGCGGCACGCGCAAGACCGAAAACGTCTTTGCCATTCAGACGCCCGTGGCCATCGCCGTGGCTGTGCGCGCGAGTAGGGCGAAGAGGTCAAAGCCAGCTGTAGTGCGCTACACCCAGATCGAGGGCACACGCGAGGCCAAGCTCGCCGCGCTCGACGCCATTTCCGACTTCGCATCGGTCAAATGGCAGAATTGCCCCGCCGATTGGCGAGCCCCCTTCCGCCCCGCAGGCAAGGGCAGGTATTTCGATTGGCCGCTGCTCACGGACCTGACGCCCTGGCAACATTCGGGTGTACAGTTCAAACGAACATGGCCCATCGCACCAGACTTGGACACGATTGAGAGACGGTGGCGAGGCTTACTCTCAGCGAAAGACAGATCAGAGGCCTTCCATGGATCGGGGGACCGTGAGATCCATGGGACGTACCGGGTGACCCTTACCGCCGAACCGGACTCTAAACCCATTGCCCAACTGTCAAAGAACGCCGTAATGCCTCCAGTCGTTCGGTACGCTTACCGATCGTTTGACCGTCAGGCGATTATTGCCGACGGACGGGTGATCTCACGGCCACGCCCCGACCTTTGGCGCTCTCACAGCGAGCGTCAGGTATACCTGGCATGTTTGTTCACTCAGCCCCTGGGGAACGGCCCCGCCCTCACCTCGAGCGCCTTCATACCCGACCTTCACCATTTCCGAGGTTCCTATGGCGCAAAGGATACGATCCCCCTCTACCGTAGCGGCGATGCAACGGAGCCCAACATCCTTCCGGGCCTGCTCGACCTGCTCGGCAACGCATATAAGTTCCGCGTGACACCCGAGGACTTCCTGGCCTACGTTTACGGTGTGCTCGCGCAGCCGGGTTTCACCGTCCGCTACCTCAAGGAACTGGAGACACGCGAACTGCGCGTGCCGGTCACGAAGGACGCGGCCCTGTTCGCCAAGGTCCGCAACGCGGGTGCGCGACTGCTCTGGCTCCACACCTACGGCGAGCGCTTCGTTCCCAAAGGCAAGCGACGCGGCCACGTCCCCAACGGCGAGGCCAGATGCGTCAAGGCCGTCCCCGGCGACCGGGCCGGGTACCCCGAGTCGTTCGAATACAACGACGCAACCCGCATCCTCAACGTTGGCGGCGGCAGGTTTGCGCCCGTCTCGCGGGAGGTCTTCGAATTCGAGGTCTCGGGCCTCAAGGTGGTTCAGTCGTGGCTTAGATACCGAATGAAGAAAGGTGCGGGTAAGAAGTCCTCGCCGCTCGACGAGATCCGGCCGGAACGCTGGCCGAGCCAATTCACGACTGAGTTGCTGGAGCTTCTGTGGGTGCTGGAAGCGACTGTCGCGGGGTACCCCGAACAGACGAAGCTCCTCGAAGCGGTCGTGTCGGGCCAGTGCTTCAACGCCGGCGAAATGCCGCCGGTTCGGGATGAAGCCCGCAAGCCACCCGCGCACCGCCGGGTCCTCAATGGCGAACTGTTCGACGATTTGTAGCGGTTGGCGGCCCTCTGTGCCGCCCCCGCTACTTATCGGTCAGCGCGGCTACGCCCGGCAGTTCGATGCCGGAGAGGAACTCGAGCGAAGCGCCGCCGCCGGTGGAGATGTGAGAGATCTTGTCCGCCACCCCGGCCGCCTTGACGGCCTTCTCGGAATCGCCGCCACCCACCACCGATAGCGCGCCCGAAGCCGCGACGGCCTTGGCAATCGCCACCGTGCCCCGGTCGAAGGGAGGTTTCTCGAACACGCCCATGGGGCCGTTCCAGATGATGCTCTTGGCTTTGGCGATCGCCGCTTCGTAGAGCGCGATGGTTTTCGGGCCGATATCCAGGGCCATCATGCCGTCGGGAATGGTCTCGACCACCTCGAAACTCGCGCCCTCCTTGAGCTCGGCCGCCACCACGTGATCCACGGGCAGCGTCAATTGCGACCCTTTCGAGAGAAGCTCCTTGGCCAGCTCGATCTTGTCCTCCTCGACCAGCGACTTGCCGGTCGGCTTGCCCTGCGCCCGCATGAACGTGTAGGCCATGGCGCCGCCGATCAGCAGGCTGTCGACGAACTTCAGCAGGTTCGCGATCACCTCGATTTTGTCGGAGACCTTGGCCCCGCCCAGGATGCCAATGCAGGGCCGGGGCGGATTATTCGTCACGCGGCCCAGGTATTCCAGTTCCTTTTCCATCAGCAGGCCGGCGGCGGATTTGGGCAGGAACGCCGTGATGCCCACGGTGGAAGCGTGCGCGCGGTGCGCGGTCCCGAAGGCGTCGTTGACGTAGTAGTCGCAGCCCGTGGCCAGGTCGCGCGCGAAGCCGGGATCGTTCTTCTCCTCTTCGGGGTGGAAGCGCAGGTTCTCGAGCAACACCACCGGGTTGTTGGCGCTCTTGATCCGGTTGGCCTCGGCCCCGATGCAATCCGGCGTCAGGACGACCGGCTTCCCCAGCAGTTCCTGGAGCCGCGCCGCCACCGGCCGCATGCTCATCTCGGGATTCGGCTTGCCCTTGGGCCGGCCCAGGTGGCTGGCCAGGACGAGTTGCGCGCCTTGCGACAGCGCGTACTGGATGGAGGGCAGTGAAGCGCGGATGCGCTTATCGCTCGTGATCTCCTGTCCGCCGGCGGCCAGCGGAACGTTGAAATCGACTCGCATGAAGATTCGTTTGCCGCGCAGGTCTAGGTCGCGAATGGATAGCTTTGGCATGATCACCTCTTGGAATTGGGCGTAGATATTGATCGTAGCATTGCCGGCCGTCTCAGGTTTTGAACGCGGGCAGGTCGCTCAGCTCCGGCGCCAGGCCGGCGGAGCGGTAAGCCTCCAGCAGAGCCCCGGCCGCGGGTCCGTAGATGGGAGGCGCGCTCTGGATGCCCAGAAGCCGGCGGTACTCCTCGAGCAGGATCGCGCTGCGGAACACGCCGCCGACGTAGCTGGCCCGCACCGGCGCGCCCGGCCGGAACAACTGGCCGCGAACGGCGAGGGTGATCGCTACCAGTTGGTGTGCGGCCTCGTGGAGAATCTCCAGTGCCGCGCGATCGCCTTGGCGCGCCACTTCATCCACCAGCTTGGCGTAGGAGGCGATCCGTTGACGCGTGAATTCGGCGGTGTAGAGGCGGTGCAGCAGGTCGTTGGCGGAGGCGGCGCCAGTGGCCTCGAGCAGTGCCGGGCGCAACTCGGTCGGCGCTCCCCAGCCTTCCTCGTGGCGCAATGCCGCGCGCAGCGCCTGGCGCACGATGGAGAACGCCCCGCCCTCGTCGCCGAACAGGTAGCCCCAGCCGCCGGCGCGCGCGGTGCGGCCCGCGGCATTCCGTCCGAAGGCGATCGAGCCGGTGCCGGCGATGGCGACGATGCCCGGACCTCCCGCTGTGGCGCCCGAGAGCGCGATGAACGCGTCGCTGGTCACCATCAGGCGGGCGGTTCTCAAAAGCTGCCTGAGGATCGGCTCTTTGTCCGCCGGACCGCCGCTGAAACCCAGGCAGGCGGCCTCGAAGCGGAGTGCCGCCTGATCCAGGCCGGCTGGCTGGCAGGCCGCCGCTACGCAGCTTTGGATGGCCGCCACGAACTTCTCGCGGCCCCCTTCTGCGCCGGCGTGATTCGATGGGCCGCCCTCGCCCGCGCCCAGGATGCATCCGCTCTCATCCCCGATCAGCGCGCTGGTTGAGGATTGGCCGCCATCCACTCCCAGAAAGAAACGTGGCTCACTCACCGCCCCACCTCAGTCGATCCGGTATAGCCGGTAGTCGTTCTTCTCGGCGACGGGAGTCAGTCCCCAATCTCTGGGGTTGTTGCGGATATCCTTGTCCCAGAAATCGCTGGGACTGGCGAGCAGGTATTCAATCCCCTGCCACTTGATTTCGGACGTGGCGAGATGCCGCAGGTTGGGTGGTGTCGGGAGCCGCGTCTCCGCGGGCGACTCGGCGAGCCGCTCCCAGGGAGCGTCGGACCGGGTCTGGCCTTCCAGCCGGAGCCGCACCTGTCTCTGGTCCGGCGTGGTGTCGATGACCACCCGATCGGCCTTCTCCAGGCGGCCGAAATCCACTTGGATGTACATCCCCGGAAACAGCGGCTCCCAACTGCGCCAGCGCGTGATCGGGTTGTTGTCGAAGGCCATCTGGACTTCCCAGGGATTGGGGTGCGCGGTGAGGCGCCACTGCGGCTCGCGCGCCAACTCGGTGTCCCCGGCGAAGATGCGCAACTCGTTCACGCTCCAGCTCACGAGCGAGCCCGAGGCGCTCTGCACCACGCGCAACCTGCGCACCGGCCGCGGCGGAAAGTGGAACGTCAGCCGCCGCGTGGGCTGCCAGTCTTCGATCAGCGGCACGCTCAGCAGATCGCTGAGGTTCTGGTTGAGCGCCCCCTCGTATCCGACCAGAATGTCGCGGGAAGTGTACGCCTCCGGCGGCGCCGAATTGCACAGGACTTTGGATTCGGGCGGCAGCAGTTCCTGCAGCATGCGGGAGGCGGGATAGCCCCACAGACGGGCCTTGAGGAAGTCGTTCTCGCTCTGCAGGCGCAACGCGGCACGCACCGGGATCTTTTCCAGCCGCATGTTGTACGGGTCGCACCATTTCTTCAGGAAGGTAGGCCAGCAGGTGAGAGCCTGGAAGAGCACCAGCGCGGGCAAGACGCCCCGCCAGTTCTCCATCGCCAGTCCCATGGCCAGCGCCAGGAAGGGCAGGCACGGGATCAGGAAGCGCGTGCCGATGTTGGCCGGATAGGCGAGCCCGTAGACGGCTGCCGCCAGCAGTAACTGACGGCCCTCCCGCCGCCGCAGGGCCAGCAGCGCCAGCGGGGCCAGCAGGAACACCGGGCCGAGCACGCCTTGCAGCTTTCCGCCCCGCAAGGTAGCCTCCACCGGAATGTCCCGCCAGTCCGTCACGCCGTTCCAGTGGGCCAGGCTCTCGCGGTACTCGCGCTCGAAGCTGATGTGTACGTAAGGATTCGGAAAGTACTTGTTGAAGAACGGCGCGCAAGGATTTCCGATCTGGATCCAGTTCTTGGCCACCCAGGGGACAATCATCACCAGCGCGCAGGCCGCCAGCACAGCCAGCGGGCGCAACATCTTCTCCCGCTTCCGTATGAGTTTCCAGGCGACGAATCCCAGCGCGTAAGGCACCGCCAAAACCGCGGTGTACTTCATCGCGTAGGCGAAACCCGCGAGCAACCCGATGGGAATGAGCAGCGCGGGCGTGCGCTCCCGGTCCCAGATCTGGAGCAAATAGAAGAGCACGAACAGCACGCAGGCCACCGCCACATCCAGATAAGCGGCGCTCCCGTCAAAGCCCACCACCGGGCTGAGGAACACGAGCAGCGCCCCCGCGACGCCCGCCAGCGGAAAACCAAACCGGCGCCCGTAGGCCAGCATCGCAAAAGGCAGAGCGGCCAGGAAGGCGAAGTGAACCAGCGCCGCGGCCGAATGCCGCCCGAACGCGAACGCGTACAGGAAAAGCATTTCCGTGCCTTGCGACAGGTAGGCGTACATGTTCGTGGTGACGCGATAGAAGCCGTGCGCCAGAAGGTAGCGGGAAACCAGGCCCAGATGGTAGCTGCTCCCGTCGGGGCTGACCTCGGGAGCCATCGCGTTGAAGAAGTAGAGGTAGGCGAACAGCGCGAAGAGCGCGCCGAACAGCAGCTTCCAATAGCGCTGTAACGGCGGCAGCGTCTCGCCCGCGGGCCGGTGGAGACCCCGCAGGATGGCGGCGCCCAGCACGGCCACGCCGAGCGCAAGGAACACGCCCTTGTGCACCAGGTGGACGCTGGCCAGGCCGAAAACGATCAGGCTCAAGCAGGCCGAGCCGGTCACGAACGCGAACAGGAACTCCTCCTGGCGGTGGAACCGGAGGCGCAGCCCGCCCAGCAGGAGTCTTCCCAGCGCCGTGCACACCGCCACCGTGAACACCGCGCCAAACAGGACTGCCAATGCGCCCAGCATCACTCTGTGAACCCCGCGTGGTGCAGCACGAAGCCCAGCTTGGCCTTGTCGCTTGGCGATACCCAGGGTGGATCGACCAGAATGCGGACCAGCGTGAACTCGCCCGTCTTCAGCAGCGTGGCTGGGACGCGCTTTTCATAGCGCCGGTCGCCCGGGGTGGTGTAGCTTACCTTGTCCAGCATCTTTCCGTTGATGAAGAAAGTGAGGGTCACCGGGCCGGTCTGCTGGAAATTGAACGCGGGCAAACCCAAATCCAGTACGAACTTCAAGCCCGCGGTGCGGTCCAGGAGGAAGCGCAACTCGGGAGCTTCGTGGGTCCAACGCCAGCCGTCCCCCTCGGTCTGGTTCTGCAGCCCGCCCACGATGTAGTCGTCGACGTTCCAGTCGTTCATCTTGACAAAGCGGCCGATGGGTATCTTGTCGGGCGCCGCCGGCAGCAGCCGCTGAATCGGCGGCGCATAGACAGTGGGCTCCCTCGAGCAGCCAAACGGAAGCGCGGACATCACAATGACGATACAGGCGCGATACTTCACGAACCTGACAGTATAGCGAACACCGCGTGGTGGGGTCAGGGGNNTTCAAGCGCCAGTGAAGAATTGGCGGATGACGGCCGCGGTGCGCTCGATATCCTCCTCGCTATGGGCGGCGGAGACGAAAGCGGCCTCGAACTGGGAGGGGGGCAGGTAAAAGCCGCGATCGAGCATCCAGTGGAAGAACTGAGCGAAGCGCGGGCGATCGCAGCGCTCCGCCGAGTCCCAGTCGGTGACCGGCCCGGCGGTGAAGAAGAAGGTGAGCATCGAGCCCACGCGATTCACGGTGAGGCCAGCCGGAGCGGCGGCGGCCAATTGGGCCGTGCGCACTTCGAGTTGGGAGTAGATTTCCGGATGCGCTTTGAGGTGGCGCAGCATGGCCAGGCCGGCGGCCACTGCCAGCGGATTCCCAGAGAGCGTGCCCGCCTGGTAGACCGGCCCGGCCGGGGCCACCATCGACATGATGTCGCGCCGGCCGCCGTAAGCGCCGACCGGCAAGCCGCCACCGATCACCTTGCCGAGCGTGGTCAGGTCGGGCCGGATGCCATACAGCGCCTGGGCGCCTCCGAAGGCCACGCGGAACCCGGTCATGACCTCGTCGAAGATCAGCAGGGCGCCGTAGCTGGAGGTCAATTCCCGCAGCGTCTCGAGAAATCCGGACGCGGGCGGAACGCAGCCCATGTTGCCCACTACCGGCTCGACAATCACGGCGGCGATCTGGTCCCCGTACCTCTCGAAGGCGTCCGCCACGGCCTGCGGAGAGTTGTAAGGCAGGGCGATGGTCGAGTCGGCGAAGGCTTTGGGCACGCCCGCGGTATCCGGGATGCCCAGCGTGGCCACGCCCGAGCCGGCCTTCACCAGCAGCGAATCGACGTGGCCGTGGTAGCAGCCCTCGAACTTCACCGCCAGGTCCCGGCCCGTGAAGGCGCGCGCCAGCCGCAGCGCGCTCATCGTCGCTTCGGTGCCCGAGTTTACCAGCCGGACCATCTCGATGGATGGGACGGCGTCGCAGATGGCCTCCGCCAGCTCCACCTCGCGCTCGGTCGGCATCCCGAAACTGGTGCCGGTGGAGAGCGCCCGCTCGATCGCCTCGACGATCTCGGGAGGCCGGTGGCCTAGCAGCAGCGGGCCCCAGGAGCAGACGTAGTCGATATACTCGTTGCCGTCCTCGTCCCAGATGCGGGAGCCTTGCCCGCGCACCATGAACGGCGGCGAGCCGCCCACGCCGCGAAAGGCGCGCACGGGAGAGTTCACGCCGCCTGGAATGGATTTCTGTGCGCGATCGAACAGCGTTTTCGAGCGGGAGGTCATGCTTGCGTCTCTCTCCTTCCGAGCAGGAAACTCATCAAGGTCTCTGCGAGGGCGCCCTGCAAGTTCCGCTGCAAGCGGCTTTTCAATCCGAGGTAGGATTGGGCGCCGGCGAACAGGTCCTGAGCCAGCTCGCGGAGGCACGGGCTGCGGCGCAGAAACTGCACCATGCGCTGCGGCACGGGGCCGGACATGAACTTCCCAAGGAAGAAGCGAGGCGCGATGGCGGCGCCGTGGGCCAGGTCGGCGGCGAAATCGCGCATGACCAAGTCGCGGTAGACGCGGGGCTTTTCCGCCGGCGCATGCGCCTCCGAGAGCAGCGCCTCAGCGGCCAGGTCCGCCGAGCGCAAGGCGTAGTAGAGGCCTTCCCCGGTGATCGGATCCACCAGGCCGCCGGCATCCCCCACCGCGACCCATCCGGGGCCGGACAGCCGGTTGTTTCGCCAGCCGGAAGCGCCCAGTGCCGGCAGCAGGTGGCTGAAGAAGCTGGCGCCCCGGGCAGGGAGTTGCCGTTCGAGCATGAACGCCTCCAGGCGCGCCCGCAGCATTTGCGCCGGCACGCCTTTGCCGCAGATGCCTACCGAGACGTGGCCGCACCGCGGGAACACCCAGATGTAGCCCTCCAGTTGCGGCAGAAACTGAATGTCGATGTGGTCCTGCCGGGCTGGCACGTAGTAGCCCAAAGCGCGCATGGCGTCGTCCGGTCTCCACTGTGTGCCCACGTTGCTGAGCGAATTGCGCGCCCCGGTGGCGACGATGCAGAAATCGGCTTGCAGAGTGCCGCCGGTAGTTCGCACCGTCCAGGGACCGCCGCTGCGCGTCGCTTCCAGGACCCGCGTCTTCTCGATTCGCGCACCGGCGCGCTCGGCCCGCTCCAGCAGCAGGCGATTCAGGTCCAGGCGGGAGTAGACGACCAGCGGTTCGCGCAGGGAGAGTCTGGCCGCCCCCGCTCCCGGCGCGGCCAGCAGGGTGTGGGCGACCAATCGCTTGGGAAGGTCGTTGTCCAGCAGGAAGGGATAGCGGCGATAGGCCTTCGCGGTGAGCCCGCCGCCGCAGGGCTTCTCCCAGGCCAGCTTCTCGTCGAGCACAACCGTCGCCAGGCCGGCCGACGCGAGCCGTTCGGCGGCGAAAGCCCCAGCGGGGCCGCCCCCCAGTACTGCCACGCGCTTCATTTCCCGGTCTCGGGAGGCGGTCCGGATCCGACGGAAGGATGGCCGGCGGGCATCTGGCCACCCGGCATCGGGGGAGGCATATGCCCATGCGGCCCGGCCCCCTTGCCCTTGACCACCCAACGATTGCCTTTACGTTCCAGCGTGTACTGCATCCGCATGCCCGAGGCGGCGTCGCCGCCCTTGGGACGGAACGAGACCGTGACGTCGGCCTCGTTCTGGCGATAGGAGACCGACGTGACGTCCACCTTCATCTGCGAGAGGTTTAGATCGTGGCGCGCCGAGAGGTAATCGATGACGCCCTGGCGCACGTCGGCTTCGTTCTGGATGCCACGGCCGCAAGCGGCCACGAAAAGCGCCGCCAGGAGAATGGGAAGAGATCGCAGTCGCACATCCCGATTATAGCTGTGCCAGCCGGCGGCAAGCTGCCGATGCGGGCTAAAACGTGGCAGAGAAGCCCAGGGAGGCTTCCCAGATCTGCATCAAGCCGCCGGGCGGAAGGCTGTTTTGGGAGAACTGCAGTTGGCCGTAGGGCCTGGCCGTCATCGAATCGCGGAGATCCAGGCGCATCAGGGCGTGCTTGAAGAGCTTGAGCTTGACGCCACCGCCGAAGTTGAAGCCTAGCTCCTTGGAGCCGCCGCCGGGCCACTCGGGGAAGTGAGGCGCGTTGTACTCGGTGCCCTCCAGGCCGGCGGTCGCGAACGGGCGCCAGCGCTCGCCCCGGGGCATGAAGTAGCACAGGAAGTTGTAGGACGCTTGCGCGACCTTAACCCTGTCAGTGAGCACTGCCGAGAAGACTGTGCCGTCCGACGCCGTGGTGCTGTAGTTGGTCAGGAAACCCATGTGCTGGACGGAAAGGCCCACCTCCATGCCGTAGTAGCCCTTGGAGTTCCAGGTGAGCCGGGCGCCGTAGATGTCCCGGCTATGGCCCAGGAAGGTGTCGTTGTTGTTGGGGGAATCGCTGAGCGAGCCGAGCGCCGGTTGGCCCAGGTGCGGAGAAAGGCCTCCGAAAACGCCCAACTCGAACTCCTGCGCCAGAACGGCGCCTTGAATCAAAACCGCCAGGAAGGCACAAAACACCAGGTTCTTCATATTCACCGCAGACTTCCGATTATCGCACCGATTCCAGGCCCCGCACCGGGCCGGCCGGCCCGCCACCTCCGGCGCCCCCCATAGACAGCAGTGGCCCGCGAATTGCCAGCATCCACGGGCCACTTGCCAAAACGCTAAATGAACAGTGGCGCGGCCACCAGGGTGATGGTGCTCAACAGCTTGATGAGCACGTGCAGCGAAGGTCCGGCGGTGTCCTTGAAGGGATCGCCCACCGTGTCGCCGACCACGGTCGCCTTGTGCACCTCGGATCCCTTGCCGCCAAAGGCGCCCGTCTCGATGAATTTCTTGGCGTTGTCCCAGGCGCCGCCGCCGTTGTTCATCATCAGAGCCATCAGGATGCCGGTGATGGTTCCGACCATCAGGAACGCCGCCACCGCCACCGCGCCCATCGGCAGGCCCGTGGCCGTAACACCGAAGCTGCGGAAGATCAGGCCGATGGCTACCGGCCCGACTACCGGAAGAAGACCCGGCAGCACCATCGCCTTGAGGGCTCCGCGCGTGACGATGTCCACGCACGTGCCGTAGTCCGGATCCGAGGTCCCCGCCATAATCCCAGGATCGGCCTTGAACTGCCGCCGGACCTCTTCGATCACGGTCTGCGCGGCCCGGCCGACCGCCCGGATCGCCAGAGCGCAGAACAGGAACACGAGCGCCGCGCCGAGCAGCGCCGCGACGAATATGGGCACGTTGCCGATGTCGATGGTGAACTCTTGCACCTTGTGGCCCAGCAGGGCCAGGTGCTCTTTCACGGCGTCCGTGTAGGCGGTGAACAGCAGGAAGGCGGCCAGCGCCGCGCTGCCGATGGCGTAGCCCTTGGTCAGCGCCTTGGTGGTGTTGCCGACCGCATCCAGCCGGTCCGTGCGCTTGCGNNATCGGCCCGAAGGTGTCCATGGCCAGGACATAGGCGCAGGTGGAGAGCATGCCCATGGTGGCGATCGCGGTGCCATAGAAACCGGCCGCAATCGGATCGACGCCGGGCAGGCCCGCGTGGACGCCCAGATAGTAGGACCCCAGGATGGCGCCCGAGATCACCAGAACCGGCAGCGCCGTACACTCCAGAGCCACCGACATCCCCGTAATGATCACCGTGGCCGCGCCGGTCTTGGCGCTCTCGGCGATCGAAAGCACCGGCCGGTACTTGTACTCGGTGTAGTACTGCGTGATCCAAACGAACAGGTACGCGGTCACGATGCCCACGATGCCCGCCGAAAAGAGCATCCAGTTGCCCTTGAGCATCAAGTGAACGGCGGCCAAGAAGCCGCCCATCGCCAGGAGGGTGGTCACGCCGTAGCCGCGGTTGAGGCTCTTCATGGGATCCTCGTCGCCCTTCACGCGGACGACGAGCACGCCCACGATCGAAGCGATCAGACCGAAGGCGCGGGCCACCAGCGGGAACATAATTCCCTTGACCCCGAAAATCGGATAGAGCGCGATGCCCAGAATCATGGCGCCGATGTTCTCGGCGGCCGTGGACTCGAACAGGTCGGCGCCGCGGCCGGCGCNNCCTTGCCGACCAGGTCCGCGCCCACGTCCGCGGCTTTCGTGTAGATGCCGCCGCCCAACTGCGCGAAGAGCGCCACAAAGCTGGCGCCAAAGCCGAAGGCGACGATTTGGAAGGGGATCAGCTTGGGGTGGTCGAGGCCGTTGAAGATCCAGAACAGGCCGCCCACNNAGCGCCACCACGCCCAGGCCGGTCACGGCGCCCCCGTGCAGCGCAATTTTGAGCGCCTGGTTGAGATCCTTGCGGGCCGCCGAGGCGACGCGGATGTTGGCGCGGATGGAAACCCACATGCCGCAGAACCCCGCCGCCAGCGAGCACAGCGCGCCCACCACGAAGGAGATGGTCATGCGCAAGGCCAGGGCGGGATCGCCTTTGCCAAACGCGTATCCAAGGTAGATAACTACCGCCAGCGCGACGGCGAAACTGACGATCGTCGTGTACTGGCGGCGCAAAAAGGCTTCGGCGCCCTGGCGAATCGCGTTCGAAATCTTCTGCATCTCCGCCGTGCCGGCATCCTTGCCGATCACGGAACGGGCAAACAGAAACGCAACCGCCAGCGAAAGGACACTGATCGCGATTACCAGGTGCAGGTAACCGGATCCGGACTCGTCGGCGCCGCCGGCCTGAAGCCACAGCGCAAACACAGTTGTAAGAGCGTGCATTTAGAAGAATCCTCCGGAAATTTTGGGGAGCCGGCTCTCCGGGAAGAGAGTCTCCGCCCCTTCGGACAACGGAAACTGGAAGGAACTAAGATACCGCTCTCGGCCGCGCCGAGTCAATTGCCCGGCGGGGTTACGTCTGCTTGTCGCCCTTGAACGTGCCCTCGTCGTCCGGCCCCTTGTAGGCGCCCTGAATACTTTTTCCTGAGATTTTTCCCTCGCCGCTATACATCTTGCCGTCCACGGAGACTTTGAAGGTGAACGTGGCGCCCTCGAGCTTAGGGTCGATCAACTGGAATTCTCCCATGTCGCCCACGATGTTGCCGGAGAGCTTGCCAGCCTGTTCCTTCACGGTCAGCGTCCAGGTCAATCCTTGGGCGCCGAAGGAGACTAGCTTCCAAGTGCCCACCAAGGGATTCTCGGCGGCCCGGACGGACGCACAACCGAGGAGCAGGGCCAGAGCGACGAGCATAGCGNNCGGCCCGTCGGCGCATTCCCACCCCCGATCGAAGATTTCAACCCTTCATCCGATTCCGCGCGACCGCAGCCGCCACTTTACCCTAGGCTCGGGTCATGGACGATTTGGTGCAACTCGAACAAGTAAGCCGGCGCTACCCGATGGATCATAGCTTCGTGGCCGCGCTCGAGGATGTGTCGTTCCGCATCCGGCGGGGCGAGTTCCTGGCGGTGGCGGGCCCCAGCGGCAGCGGCAAGTCGACGCTGTTGAATCTGATCGGATGCATCGATCAGCCCACCAGCGGGCGCATCTTCGTCGAAGGCACGGACACGAGCCGGCTGAGCGCGGCCGAATTAGCCAGGCTGCGCCGGAACAAGATTGGGTTCGTCTTTCAAACCTTCAACCTGATCCCGGTGTTCACGGCGTTCGAAAACGTCGAGTACCCGCTGCTGCTGCAACGGCTGCCGGACCGCGACCGCCGCCGCAGAGTGGGCGAAGCTTTGGAGAGCGTCGGATTGGCGGGCCGCGCCGGGCATCGGCCCGACCTGCTTTCGGGGGGCGAGCGGCAGCGAGTCGCCGTGGCGCGCGCCATCGTGCATCGCCCGGCGCTGGTGCTGGCCGACGAGCCCACCGCCAATCTGGATACGCGCAACGCCACCCAGTTGATCGACTTGATGCACGAGCTCAACCGCAACCTGGGCCTGACGTTCCTGTTCTCCACGCACGACCAGCGGTTGCTCGAGCGTGCCGAGCGCGTGATTCCGCTGTGCGACGGGCGCGTGGAAGCGGCCGCCGTTTCGAGGTGAAATCGTGAAAACTCTTCTGGTACTCGCATTCCGAAACCTCTTCCGCAACCGGCGGCGGACCCTGATGACGCTGCTGGTGGTGGTGGGCGGCGTTACGGCGCTGCTGCTGGCCGGAGGCTTCTTTTCCTTCCTGTTCTGGGGATTGCGCGAAATGACGATCCGCAGCGGCCTGGGACACATTCAGATCTACAACGCCGAATACTTCCAGCGCGACGAGACGCGCGTGCTCGCTAACGGCCTGGAGAACTACCGCGACCTGGCCGCCGTCGCCGCCAGGACGCCGCACGTACTGGGCACCGCGCCGCGCATCGAGTTCTACGGCATGATCTCCAACGGAATGAAGTCGGGGACGTTTATGGCCACGGCGGTGGACCCGGTAGCGGAGAAGCGCATGGGCTTCGAGCCGCGTATCCTGCGCGGGCGGAAGCTGAGCGAGGGCCAGACGCCCGGCAACGAAGCGCTGCTCGGCTCGGGCCTGGCGCACTCCATGGGCGCCGAGCCGGGCACCGGCCTTACGGTGCTCGCGATCACCGCCGATGGCGCTCTGAACGGCATCGACATCGACGTGGTGGGCATCATGACAACCGGCTTCAAGGAGATGGACGACCGCGCGCTTCAACTCACCTTGCCGGCCGCGCAGCATCTGCTCCAGAGCGGGCGAGTGACCAAGCTGATCGTGGGGCTGGATGCGACCGAGAACACCGACAGCGCCTACGCGGCCCTGGCCTCCCGGCTGGGCGGGCACGGCCGCATCGCTCTCAAGAAGTGGGTCGAGCTGGCCACTTACTACCGGCAGGTGCGGCTGATGTTTACGGGAATGCTGGTCTTCCTCGGCATCATCGTTTTCTTCATGGTGGTGATGTCGAGTGCGAACACGCTCATGATGGCGATGTTCGAACGCACGCGTGAAGTCGGCACCATGCTCGCCATGGGCACGCCGCGCGCCTGGGTGCTCCTGCTGTTTCTGCTGGAGGGCGTCCTGACCGGAGCGCTGGGCGCGGCTGCCGGAGTGCTCGCGGGCAGCGGCCTCGGGGTGCTGCTGAATCACGCGCATCTCCAGATGCCGCCGCCTCCGGGCAACCTCAACGGTTTCGACTTCCAGGTGCGGTTTGTGCCTGAACTGATGATCCTGGCCGCGCTACTGGTGGTGGTCACGCTGGGGGTCGCCTCGCTGGCGCCGGCAATTCGGGCCTCGCGCCTGCGCATTGTGGAGGCATTGGCTCATGTCTAATCTGCGCTGGCTGATGGCACTCTCGATGGCTGCGACGGCGCTGGCGGCGCCGGACGCCCAGGCGCTGCTCCGGCAATCCGACGCCGTGCGCAACGGCTGGCCCTCCTACGTGGTGCGGGTGAAGATCACCAACTTCGAGGCGGGCAAGCCGGACGAAGCGGACCTCTTCGAGGTCTACCAGAAGGGCACGGAGAAGAGCTACGTCGAGTTCCTCAGCCCGCGCGACAAGGGGAAATACCTGCTGATGCTCGGCGACGACATGTGGGTGTACCTGCCCGACACCAGCCGTCCCATTCGCATCACTCCGCTCGAGCGGCTAAGCGGCAACGCCTCCAACGGCGACATCGCGCGCACCAACTACGCCTCCGACTACGATGCGGCCCTCCTGCGCTCTGAAGCCGTGGGCGGCGTCCAGTGCAATGTGCTCGAGCTGAACGCGCGGCGCAAGGGCGCGACCTACCGGAAGATTCTTTACTGGCTGCGGGCCACCGACGCGCGGCCGGCCAAAGCCGACTTCTTCCTGGCGTCCGGGAAGTACATTAAGTCGGCCACCTTCGACGAGTATCGGCAGGTGGGCGGCCTCACGCTGCTACGCCGCCTGACCATCTACGACCAGATCCGCAAGAATTCGCACAG
>PMEV01000278.1:488-5889 GCA_003154855.1 Bryobacterales bacterium | reverse complement strand
CCGCAGACCGCCACGTCGCAGGTGGTGCGCTCGGCGCGGGCCAAGTCTCCCCCGGCCAACGTGGTACCCGTGCGCCGGGCCAGACGCAGAAATCCGCGATAGAACCCGTCGATCCAGCGCTGATCCGCCCAACTCGCCAGGGCCAGCGACAGCAGGCAGAAGCGCGGCTCGCCGCCCATGGCCGCGATGTCGCTCAATCCGCGCGCCAGCGCCTTCCAACCCACCGAGTCCGCGGGATGCGTTGCGCGCCGGAAGTGCACGTCTTCGATCATCATGTCGGTGGTGAACAGCAGGTCCTCGCGCGCGCCCGGGGGGCGGTAGATCGCGCAATCGTCGCCAATGCCCGCGATCACGCCGGGGCCGGGCGCGGGGGTCTTGCGCTGTATGCGCCGCAGGAGATCCAGTTCGTTCATTCCGATGCAGCGAACACCAGGCCCGAGGGCAGTTCTTCGCCGAACATGCGATCGAGCGTTCCGGAATCCAGCTCCTCCTCGCCTTCGATCACCGCCAGCAGCCGGGCCGCGTCGGGCTGTGAAGAAATGGCCCGGCGCACTTGCTCGACCACCACCGGGGAAAGGTCGCGCGTGGGGTCGCCGGTGCGGCGGGCGATGGCCGCCAAGGCGTCGGCGGCGCGCGCGATGGGGAGCAGCGCCTCGACCCATCGCGCCGCGGCTGCGGGCGGCGTCACCTGGTTCGCCGGGCCGTAGAACAGCTCNNCGCGCGGCGATCCGCGCCAGGCACCACAGGTCGGTATTCGTCGATTGGCCGGACTTCACCTGGCCGGCCAGCCGGTCGCCCAGCTCGATCTTGGTCTGCATGGGCAGCAGCTCCAAGCTCGCCGCCGCGCGCCACATTTCGCGCAACAGGCTGGGGTTGACCCGCTGCTTCTTCGCGCCGTGCGGCAGGAGCGTGGCCGAGAGCCGCTGGTACGCGTCCACTTGCTGATTGCGGCTCAACCCGCCGGCCACACGGCCCCAGAAGAGCCACCACTCGATTTCGTTCTGCACCTGGTTCGCGAAAACGAGGCCGCTCGAGTAAATGCGCCGCGCCTGCTCGAGGCGGAAATCGTCGCCCGGATAGCCGAAGCCGGGGCGCAGCGCGAAGCCGCAGAGGTTGAGCCAGCGCAGCTCGAAAGCCGGCGCGAATTTGCGGCCGTCCGCCACTTCGAGGAACACGTCCGCCAGTTGCCGGATGGCGGAGAGCGGCCAGGAGTTCTTGCCCAACCCCAGCGCGCGCTCGAGTTGGCCGGGCAATTCCTCCGGCGCTACGGCGCCTTCCCGCTCCGGGCCGAACACGCCGTGGACCAGCGACTTCGCGCGATCGAGCGCCTCCTCCGCGATCACCGCCACCGGCCGCCGGGGCGTTTCCGCCGCCGCCGCTTTCTTGCGCAACTCGAATTGCAGACGCCAGCGGTGCTCGCTGACTTTCGATTCGCACCAGATTTCGAGTGTGCCGATCTCGGTCAGGCGCGCGCCCAGCTTCACCGGGATCAGCCGCTCGCCGGTGCGCCTGCCGAAACGCAGCACGGCGTTCAAAGGCGCGTGCAGGTGGAAATCGGCCTCCAATTGCCCGGGGGCGATCTCGACGACCTGCCCCTGCCGGTCCTCGGTGCGCGTGAGCGAACTGTAGAGCCGGAAGGAGACCGGGCGGTTGGCCACCAGTTGCAGGTTCTCGAGATCCAGCTCGAGGGTCGAGCCTTCTTCGGTGCCGCGAGGCACCAGGCACACGGCGTGTTCGCCGATGCCGATGTAATAGGCGCGCGGCAGCCCGCCCCGCACCACCACGCCGCTGCCGGTCGAGCGCGCGAAGGAGTAATAGGCCGCGCCCACCGCCACCGCCAGGTCCAGGTCGCGGTTCTCGAAGACCAGCGGACGCCGCCCGTACCAGTGGGCCACCACGTCCGCGGCCCGCTCGCGGCAGACCTCCGGGATGAAGAACCCGCCGTTGAACAGGATGGCGTCGACTCCCGCGGGCGTCTGCTCGGCTGCGCCGGTAAGGAAGGCCGCCAGGTGGCGCGTGATGGCGGGATCGGAGACGTAGGGCAGCCCCAGCTCGCGAAACAGGCTGCGCTTCTCCTCCTTGGGCTGGTCGCCGAGGTTGCAGAACGGCAGGAAGCCTTCGAGCGTCAGCTCGAGCACTTCCTCGCGCAGGATTTCGGTCTTGCGCGCGCCGCCCACCAGCGACGTGCCCGCGCCGACCACCGTTACCTCGACGCTGGCCAGCTTGGGATCCGCGAGCAGGCGCTCCTTGGCCGCGGTGCATTGGCGGCGCACCGCGTTGCGCTGCCGGATGGAGAGCGGCGCGCCCAGCTTGCTTTCGACCAGCCAGGCCAGCGTGAGGTCCAGGTTGTCGCCGCCCAGCAGCAGATGGCGGCCCACCGCCGTGCGCGTAAACTCNNCCGTCGAAGAGGCTCTTGCGCGATTCCGCGAGGTGGTTGGCGATCCAGGAATAGAACGCGGCGGCCGGCTCTTCGAGCAGCGTGAGCTTGGCCAGACCCGCCTCGGCGGCCGCCTGCACGGTCAGCTCGCGGGCTTCCTCGTCGAAGGAGGCGGGCACCGTGAGCACGATTTCCTGTTCCGCCATCGGCTCGGGCCGCGCGCGGTCCCAGGCCTCGCGCANNAGCCAGGATTTCGCCGAGTGTACCAGCCGCGTCGGCGTGAGCGCGCCCTGATCCCGCGCGTAGGCGCCCACGAACTCGGCGTTCGCCAGATACAGGAAGGACGGCAGAACCGTCAACGGCTCGATCCGCTCCGGCGCGACGTACTGCGGGATCGGCAGAATGTGTACCGGCGGGAAAGCTGTCTCTTCGGCCTCGCGGGGATCGATGTAGGCCACGGCCGAGTTGGTGGTCCCCAGGTCGATGCCGATCTTCATGGAGCCACTCGCTCGCGCACGTTGAATTCGAGCTTCCAGCGCCGGCCGTCGCGGGCCACGCACCACAACTGCAACTGGCCGGTCTCGGTGACCACGCTCTCGATCGTCACCGGCACGACCGCGCCTGGATCGCCGCCATCGGCGGGCAGCTCGACCTCCATCGGCGCCAGCTCTTCGATCTCCTCGCCCGGGTCTTCGATCATCGCGCCCGCCGCATCGTCCTTGCGCAGCGAGGAAGAGAAGAAGCGGAACTCGGCGGGCTGGCCCACCACCAGCCCGAATTCGCGGTCTGGAATGCGTGCCGCGCTGCCTTCTTCCATGCCGAAGGGCGCCACGGTGAGCGCCTTGAGCGGCGACGGCACGCCGGGCACCGACGGCATGGCGCTCTCGATGCCGACGTAGTAGGTGCGGGCGACGCCGCCGCGGATGCGCACGCCGCGCCCCTGCCGCGCCAGTCCATAGTAGGCCGCGCCGCGCGCCACCGCGTGCATCAGGTCCTCGCCCGCCAGCGGAAGCACCGCCGGCAGCCCCTCTTCCGCCAGCCACCCGTTCAGCACCCCCAGCAGCCGCTCGCGGATCAAGCCGGCCCGCAGCACTCCGCCGTTGAACAGCACGTGAGTCGGGCACGCCAGGCCGCTCGGCCCCCGCCGCACCGCCGTGCTCTGCGCCGCCGAGGCATGTTGCCGCAGGAAGCGGGCCAGGTGCCGCGTGACGGCGGCATCGGCCGCGTAGGGCAGCCCCAGCTCCTGCAACCCGGCGCGGCGCGCGCGCTGCGGCATATCCTGGCTCGAGACGGCCGGGAAGAACCCCTCGAGCAGGATGCGTTCGATATCCGCGCGCCGCAGTTTGGCTTTGATCGTGCCGCCCACCAGCCCGGTCCCCTTGCCCAGAATCGTAACCGGAACGTCCTGGAGGTCGGAGCCTTCCTCGAGCAGCTTCTCCTTGCCCACGCGGCAGTTTTGCCACAACGCATGCAGTTGCAGAGTGTCCAGCTTCACGCCCTTGACTGCNNTCGGTCACCGCGATCAAGGTGAAATCGGTGGTGCCGCCGCCGATATCCATCACCAGGATGAGGTCGCCCACGCCCACGCGCTGGCGCCAGTCCGGGTGCCGTTCGATCCAGGCGTAGAAGGCGGCCTGCGGCTCTTCGATCAGGATGACGTCNNAGCTCGCGCGCCACCGCATCGAAGGACGCCGGGACGGTCAGCAGCACCTGCTGCTCTTCGAAGGGCGCTTCGGGGTGGGCCTGGGTCCAGGCGCGGCGCAGGTGCTCGAGGAATCGCCGCGAGGCCTCCACCGGGGAGACCTTCGCCACGCCTTCGGGCGCGTTCACGGGAAGGATGGCCGCGCCGCGATCCACGCCCGCATGGCACAACCAGGANNGGCGGGAAATCCACTCCCCCGGGCAGGTAGAGGAACGACGGCAGCAGCGGTTCGTCGCGCACTTCGCCGGGATTGGTCGCCTGCGGGATCGGAAACAGGCTCGCGCCAGGCAATTGATGCGGGTCCTCGATGGCGGCGAGCGGCGCGAAAGCCAGCGCGGAGTTCGTCGTCCCTAAGTCGATCCCAATCGCAAATTGTGGTTGCACGATGCGCTCACTCAATCTCGATCTCGGCCGGGGCGACGACAGTGGCGCCATGCTTCGGGACTGGCAGATCCACTTTCTTCGCCGCCCAGCCTTTGTGCCGCAGCAGGCCGCCCTGCGGCAGGCCCGCGGGCACGTTGCCCAGGAACTTCACCAGCGCCGGATTCTTCGCCACCGCAGTCCCGCCCAGACTGGTGAAGGTGCCTTCCACACCGTCGATTACGGGTACCAGATCCACGTAGCGCTTGAGCGTGTCGCGGGATAGGTCGTGCAGCGTGCGCACCGCCGCGCCCACTTGTTCGTCGTCGTACGCCGAGATGTCTTCCATGAGGAAGTCGATGAGGCGCGCGTCGCGCTGAAGAATCGACAGAATCTGGATGGCCCCATCGACGTGATCCGGGGCCGGCTGCTGCGGCGCCGCCGCCTTGGCGGCCTGGCGCGCCAGACCCAGCCGCGCGGCCAGCTCATCGGAGAGCTTGCCGTGAAACAAGATGCCGAAAAAACCGCGGAATGCCAATAGTATGCGGCCCAAGGAAACCCCCAATCCCCAACTCTCAGGATACACTGCTCAAGCTGGAATCTTCGTCTGTCCGGGCGCCTCTCACCACCGCCGCCTCGCGCAGTTTATCCAGCTCGCGCTTGGCGATGGAGGCCCAGGAACTGCCCGCATCCAGCCTGAGGTAGGCCTTCCAGTGATGCACCGCCCGCATCGGTTCGCCCTGGCTCTGGTAAATCAATGCGGCGTTGTAGTGGGCATCGGCGTAGTTCGGGTTCTCCCGTAGCGCCGCCTGATAGTGCGCCAGCGCGCGCGGCCGGTCGCCGGTTTCGTCGAACAGATTGCCCAGGTTGAAGTGCGCCAGCGCGTAGCTGCCATCCACTTCCAGCGCTTGCCGGTAGCAGTGCTCCGCCGCGTCCCACTTGCGCAGGTGATAGTGGATGGT
>PMEV01000278.1:0-453 GCA_003154855.1 Bryobacterales bacterium | reverse complement strand
CCGCGTCCGCTCTCCGGGAAACTGCAGCAGGCTCTTCAACTCCGCGCGGTCGAAATCCAGCAGAAGCTGGCCGGAGACCGCTTCCATCTTCTGCCCTTCGACGAGCACCGCGACCTTCTTGCCCTCGCAGACGATTTTCAATTCCCGGAGGGGGTCGGCCACCCCTTTAAGTATCTCGCGCAGCGCCCGCACCGCTTGCCGGATGCGCGCCGCGGGCACCCGGTTCTGGCGCAACTTGTCGAGCGAGCGCAACGCGATCAGATCGGTGAACGCGAAATCGTCCAGGTGCGGGACCAGCTCCTGCTTCTCCCAGCTCCGCAATTGCCGCTCGGAGATGCCCAGCACCCGCCGAGCCTCTTCCCGCGAATACGACTGCTTTGGCTGGCCAGCCTGCATTGCGGAGAATTGTAGCAGAAACCGGAGCATCCCGCGCGGCAGCGCCACGCTCCCACA
>PMEV01000360.1 GCA_003154855.1 Bryobacterales bacterium | reverse complement strand
GCCTCGAGGGCTTGGTCCATCTCGGCGCCGTTGGCTGGGTTGGTCATGCAGACATCGACCTCGGGGCGGCCGAGCACGAAGCGGTAACAATCCGCGGCGGCCGGCGTCCTCTAGCCCGGAGGAATCGGCCGCTCGGGCCGCAGGGCCTCCAGGTCGAATCCCCGGTTATTATGTCGCATACCGGAAGGAAAGTCCTCCCTCTTTGTATTCCCAGTCGTGCTATTCTGAGAGATCTTCGAAGGTCTTGTTCAGACAATCAATCTGGAATGCGAATGGAGGTTTCGTGACAATACGTGTACTACTGGTCACCGCAGCGTTGTGCTTCGCCGGCGTGACCCTGCATGCTGACGTCGTATTCAGCGAGAACTTTGACGAGCTCACGCCCGCGGGGAGTATTTCGTCTGTGGGGGCCTTCAGCGCCATCTCCGGAACCAATATCGATCTGCTCGGCGGGAGTCTCGACCCATGGCTGGTGGTTGCGCCCGAATCCGGCAACGTCGTTGACCTGGACGGCACGGGTGGCAATCCGCAGGGCGTTTTGCAGTCAAACAGCGCCATCTCACTGAGCCCCGGCGTCAATTACTACCTCAGTTTCGACCTCATTGGTTCGCAACGCGGGATCGACACGTCGACGACCGTGACCTTTGGGCCGTACGACGAGACGTTCGTTCTAGCGAGCTCCGACGTTACGGACGGCATCGTGATCAACGCCCTGGTGACGGTTAGTTCACCGGAGTTGGCCTACCTGACATTCACCAGCAACACTCCCGGCCAGACTGGCGCGCTCCTGGACGACGTGCTCGTCACCTCGGCAAATGGTTCCACTGTGCCAGAGCCCTCCAGCTTGGTTCTGCTGGGGACGGGACTCTTTGCGCTGGCGGGATTCGGGATCTCGGCGGGCGGGCGACGGGGCCGGCGCTAAACGGGGTCACTTCCCCGATACGGCGCGGCCGACTCGGTGCATCCAGGCCAGCTCTTCTTCGGACATGGGAGGGAGGCGCAAAGCTTCGAGGGCCTGGTCCATCTCGGCGCCGTTGGCGGGGCCGGTCATGCAGACATCGACCTCGGGGCGGGCGAGGACGAAGCGGTAACAGTCGGCGGCGGTGGGCGTTTTCTCGTTCGCCGGGACCGGATGCGCGAGCCGGACGGCCGACGCGATCGACTTCTTGCCGAGCAANNATGTCCTGTTCCGCGCCGGGATGGGCGGCGTTGTAGCGGAAGTGGATCACGTCGAAATCGTTTCCGGCGGCGATGGAGGGAACCAGCACGCGCTTGTGCGTCGAAACCGCCAGGTGCTTCACCAAGCCGCGGTCCTTTAGCCTGCGGGCGGCGTCCAGGATGCTTGGCGGCACCGGCTTGTTCCACATGCCCAGCAACAGGAGATCGGCGTAGTCGAAGCGCAGGGTGCGCAGCGCCCGTTCCAGGCTCCAGGCCATCAGGCAGGCCGCGCGGGTGTAGGACTGGATCATCAGGACGAACCGCTCGCGTTGCGGCGCCAGGTGGCGAAGCGCCTCCCCGAAAGCCTCCGTGCGCATGCTTCCCCAATAGAAGTAATTCACGCCATGCTCGAAGGCGCGCTCGACCGCGTCGGTGGGAACTCCATAGCTGGCGGCCAGTCCCAGCCGGCCGACGCGCAAACCGGTGCGCCCCAGGACGGCGCTCTCGTAGGTGCGGGATTCGATTTCAGGCATCACCGACATGATACTGTGAAAGGAACGCCCGCGCTCGGCCGCGGCGACAGGAGGGACGGATGGGACCCGACGACGAACTTGGAGAGGCGGTTGAAAAGGCGCACGCGCCGTTCGAGCGCAGGGTAGGCGCCACCATTGCCATCATTGCCGCGGCGCTGGCGTTGGTCTCGGTGCTCGGACACATCGAGACCACCGAGGAGCTGCTGCTGCAACAGAAGGCCGCGGACCAGTGGGCGTTTCATCAGAGCAAGTCGATCCGCCGCTATCAGTCGGAGGTGGCCGCGGACGTTCTGAACGCGTTGAAAGATACGGCGGGCGCGGCCAAGTACCAGAAAAACTTCGCCAGGTACGAGAAGGACGCCGAAGAGACTATCGATCTGGCCAAGGACCTGCAGAAGGAGAGCGCGGTGGCGGGACGGCGGGCGCTGCGGTTGCACCTGGGAGAGATCTTCCTGGAAATGGCCATCGTGTTTTCGTCGCTGGCGATTCTGACCGGGCGGCGCGCGTTCTGGTGGAGCGGGATGGCGGGTGGCGCGATCGGGTTCGCGGTGGCCGCGACGGTGTTCGTCATTCGATAATAGAAGCGATGCTCTGGCGAAAGCGGCAACTTCCAGCGGCGACCTTCGTGGAGCGGATCGAGGCCCTGCGCGTGGCGGGTTTCGAAGTTCTGTCTCAGCCTGGTGGCCAGGTTATAGTGAGCCGGGATGGGTGCGGGGCCATGCTGGAGGCGGCGCCGCGCATCGAGCGGGCGGGCTGGATGGTGGGCGGCGAGATTGCGGCGCTAATCGACGAGGGTTACCAGAAGTTCTGGCGGGCAGGCGGGCGGGACGTTCC
>PMEV01000446.1 GCA_003154855.1 Bryobacterales bacterium | reverse complement strand
CGCTGCCGATCGTCTCGATGGTGGATGCGGGCACTGTCGAACTGGTGCGCGCCGCGGGCGTCGAAGTGGCCAGCTCCGCCAACCTGATCCAATATTTTGAGGCCCGCTGGACCCAGGCCAACCTGGACCTCCACCTCGAGGCCGCGGGCAAAGTCGATGCCGTCCGCCGGGCCGCTTTCCAATTGGTGACCGATTACCTCCGGGACGACCGCCGCGTGACCGAGTTCGACGTGCAGCAGTTCTTCCAGCGGAGTTTCGCGCAGGAAGGGCTGGCGACCAGCGACGGCCCGACCATCGCGGTCAACGAGAACTCCTCGAATCCGCACTACGAGCCAACCGCGGAAGTGCATCGCGAAATCCGGCGCGGGGATTGTCTGCTGATGGACGTCTGGGCCAAGGTCGATTCGCCCGACGGCGTCTACTACGACATCACCTGGACCGGTTACTGCGGTTCCGAGCCGCCTACCGCCGTCCAAAACGTCTTCGAGATCGTGCGCCAGGCGCGCGACTCCGCGGTCGCCCTGGCCCAGGAAGCCGTCGCGGCCGGCCGTTCCCTGCGTGGCTTTGAAGTGGACGACGCGGCGCGCGCCGTCATCCACGAGCGCGGCTTCGACCGGTATTTCACCCATCGCACCGGCCACTCGATCGGCACCGAGGTCCACGGAGCGGGCGCCAACATGGACAATCTGGAAACCCACGACGAACGCCGCATCATCCCCTGGACGTGTTTCTCGGTCGAGCCGGGCATCTACCTGCCGGAGTTCGGCATCCGCTCCGAGGTCGACGTGTTCGTGGGGCCGGATGCCGCGCGAGTCACCGGCGAGATCCAGGAACGGCTGGTGACTCTGTAGATGCGGATACTGGCGGCAGCCATCGGCCTGCTCTGCGCGTCGGTTTACGGGCAAGGCGTGCCGGTCAGGCTGGCCAACACCTTCGAGTTGCATCTCGCCCAGGGAAGCGCGCAAATCGAGTGGGTCAGCCCCTCCACGTTCCGGTTTGCGAGGAACTGGGGTGCGCCATCGGGGTCGGCCGCGCCGATCAACACGGCCACGGTCGCGGTCGCAGTTGAGGACCTGGGCGCCCGCCTGCGTTTCCGCACGCGCTATCTCACCGTCGAACTGGCGAAGGACGCCGGACGGCTGGATGTCCAGGCTAGGGAGGGGCCGCTCGCGAGCGCCACGCTCCGCCGGGAGGGCAACCTGGTCGCTGTCGAGAACCCCGTAGCGGCCGCCGAGCGCTTCTACGGCCTGGGTTCGCGCCGCACGGCGAATCTCGATTTGCGCGGCTCGCTCGTCGAGACGAAGCGGCCATTCCTCATCTCCAGCGCGGGATACGGCGAGTACTTCCGCACCCCCGGCGCATCTACCTTCGATCTGGCTTCCTCCCGGCCGGACCGGTGGCGGACCACCGTCCCCGGCGACCGCGTCGAGTTCTTCTTCTACTACGGGCCGTCCCCCAAGGACATCCTGGGAGAGCACCTGGTGGCGGCCGCGGAGGCTGAGTATTTCGGCGCCGCGGACCTCGCGATCCGCAAACCGAGCCGGCCCTCCGCCGGGCAGGCTTCCTGGGAGGAGTTGCGGGGAACCGTGTACGCGCTCCAGCACGAGAGCATGTCCGCCATGCTGGCACCTTCGTTCGACCTCTCCCGTTACCAGGCTTCCGGCGGCGCGCTCGCGGCCCGCGCCTCGCAACTGGCGGCCTTCCTCCCCACGCTCTATGCCTCCCCGGACGAAACGCTCCGCGCCATGCTCGACTGGCGGACGCGGTTGATCCCCTACCTGGTGGCCTATGGCTACGAGGCGCGGGTTCGGGGCGGACCGCTGATCCACCCGCTGGCCATGCAGTTTCCCAAAGATGCCGTGGCCGCGCGGTATAGCGGCGAGTTCATGGTGGGGGATGAGCTGCTAGTGGCCCCCGTGCTGGGCACGCTCGAAACCGTCCGCGTCTACCTGCCGCCAGGGATCTGGACCGATCTGCGGACCAACCAGGTTTACCAGGGCCGCCAGGAAATCACCGTGCCTACCGTGCCCGAGCAGATGCCCATCTTCACGCGAAACGGGACCATCCTTCCGCTGGCTGGGGAGGCGCCAGGCGCGCCGCTCGAGCTGCACTATTTCCCCAAACTGGGCGCGGAGTTCTTCCTTTTCGAGGAGGACCTCGCCGACGTCTCCCAGTTGCATGCCGCCCCGGCCGGCGAGTTCCTCCGGCTCGAGTCCGAGTCTCTAAAGGCGCGCACCTATGAGTGGATTGTCCACCACACGCCCGCCTGCCGCAAAGTGACGCTCGGCAATACTGAGTTAGTCCAGGTCGCCACCCGCGCGCGGCTCGCGCCCGGAACCTGGTACTACGATCCGGCGGCGGAGAGCCTGCACGTGGTGGTAACTGCGGCGGCGGACGGCGACGAGATCGTCAACGTATCCTTCTAGCCCATGTGGGGCAGGCAATCTTGCCTGCCGCCGGCCTTCCGGCCGGCGGAGCCCTCTGGAAAGCGGGGCCGCGGGCTGTGAAGCCACCCCACTTTCCATGCGCATCATCGCAATTCTGCGGGCCGCAGAACCCTACGCCGTCTTCGCTTCCGCGCGCGCCTGCGTTTCCTGAGCGAAGAGATAGAAGCCGAACAGCGGCTTGGACGTCCCGTGCCCCCAGCGGTTGACCTTGTAACTGGCCCGCAGGTACTGCACTTCGGGCTGGCCGGTCAGGTCCACCACCAACTGATACGTGCCGCAGTAGAACTTCTGNNGCTGATCCCAAGGGTCAGCAGAAGCAACTTGCCTTGCGACGAATCAAGGCCGATTCCAGGGCCTTGCCCGTCTTCCCGGACCACTGCCTCGGGCACTAAAAAACTGGGCAGCATTTGCCACTCTCCGGAAGACCAATCAGCCGGGGTTGAACTCC
>PMEV01000056.1 GCA_003154855.1 Bryobacterales bacterium | reverse complement strand
CGAAGCCGTACGGCCGCTCGATGGCGGTCTTCCCCGCCGCCTCGATCTGCATTTCCTCGAACTCCATCAGCGGCGAGTGAATCGCCCACCAGGGGTTGCCGGTCACGCCCAGGCCGTCCTTCCCCAGTCGGTCGAGAACCATGTCCGCCAGCATTTTGGTGGTGAACCCCACGGGCGTCCGCGGGTCGGCCTTCGCCGCCGCCGCGATCAGCTCGCGCGCCGCGGCGATCGAATCCCCTTTGTACCAGGCAATGTGCGTGGCCCAGAGCAGGCCATTCGTCCGGTGGGTCGAGCAGCGCAGTTCGTAGGCGCCGTCGGGCCACCCGGCGGGATCGAAGCGCACCGTTTCGCCGCGCGCGGCGATCTTCCGGGCGAACAGCTTCCCGCCTGCGCCCACCGCCTCGACCGTAACCTGGTCCTGGGCGGCCCGCTCCTTGCCGATGTCGGTCACAAGCGCGATGGCGGCCGGGGAGTAGTCCACCAGCGACGGCCCAATCTCCTGCAGCCGCGGCGCAATGGCCCCCTGCTCCAGCACTCGGGCGGAGAACGTCCAGGGCCCTCTCCGCTGTTCCAGCTTGACCAGCAGCGTGTTCTCGCCGGCTTTCATGTCCACCGCAACCTGATCTTCGTCGAAGGTGAGCTGCCGCCCGGTGCGCCGGTCGAGCACCAGCGCGCCATTGAGCCACACTCGGATGCTCTCGTCGCTGCCGATGGAAAGTAGCGCCTTGCCGCTCTCCTTGCGGGAGACCGTGGCGAAGGCATAGCCCACCAGATCGCNNACGCCGTCGGAAAGGTCGGTCGAATCGCTCCAGGAAGTCACCGAGCGCCAGCTCGCCTTCGCGCCATCGGGCAGGGTATGTGTCATCTTCTCGACGGGCCGGATGGCGGCCTCGCCGCCGTGCTCGCCCAGCCAGTCTTTCTCGAAGCCGCCCGCGACCCCCGCTATCGGGATGTCGCTCAGCACCAGCCAGTGCCGGAGGAACCGCTCGTTGCCGCGCGACCACGGCAGCCGCATCTCATCCTTCAAATGCCCGGGCATCTCCTGCCCCACAACCGCCGGCGACGCGATGACCCCGGCCAGAACCACCATGAGTCCAGACAGAAAACGGCGTTGCACACTGCCTCCTTATGTTCCGCTTAGACAACTCTATACGAAAGATACGCCGGAATCGGTTCCAGGAATCCTGAGCGCCCGGCAGCGGACTCCGCGTTACACTGGGATCGTATGAAGCTCACCTTTTGGGGAGCGGTGCAGACGGTCACCGGCTCCATGCACGAACTGCGCGTCAACGGCACGCTCTGCCTGCTGGATTGCGGCCTTTTCCAGGGCCGCCGGAAGGAAGCCCGCGAGCGTAACGCCAATTTTCCGTTCCGCGCCGATCACATCGATGCGGTCGTCCTCTCCCACGCCCACATCGATCACAGCGGCAACCTCCCCACGCTGGTGAAGAACGGCTTTTCCGGCCCCATCTACTCGACGCCCGCTACCGTCGACCTCTGCGCGCCCATGCTGCGGGACTCCGCGCACATTCAGGAAAAGGACGCCGAGTTCGTCTCCAAGCGCTTCCACCGCCGCAAATCGCTCGATCCCAGCACTACCGGGGGCGCCGTTCCGCCGCTCTACAGCGCCGCGGACGCCGAGGCCACCCTTCCGTTGTTCCACGCGGTTCCGGTGGCCGCCACGCAGGAACTGGCGCCCGGGCTAACCTATCAGCCCTACGACGCGGGCCACATTCTCGGCTCCTCGTTCGTGGTCCTCACCGACCGAACCGCCGGCAAGGAAATCCGCCTGGCCTTTTCCGGCGACGTGGGCCGCGTTGGCCTGCCCATCACCCGCGATCCCGACAAGCTTCCTCCCGCCGACTACCTCATTATCGAGAGCACCTACGGGGGCCGTCTGCACAAAGACCCAGGCACGGTGGCCAATAAGCTGGTCAACGTCATCACGCGCACCTGCGCACGCGGCGGCAAGATCATCGTGCCCGCCTTCGCGGTCGGCCGCACGCAACAGCTCGTCCTCCTGCTTCACGAGTTGTTCGATCAGCAGCGGATTCCCACCGTCCCCATCTTCGTCGACAGCCCGCTCGCCGTTCAGATCACCGAGGTCTTCCGCAAGCACTCCGAACTGTACGACGACGAAGCCAACCAGTTCCTGAAGCTGGGCGAGGACCCCTTCGGCTTCAAGCGGTTGCGCTACATCTGCGACACGGGCGAATCCAAGGCGCTCAACGATCTGCACGGCCCGTTCATCATCATCTCCGCATCCGGGATGTGCGAGGCCGGCCGCATCCTGCACCACCTCAGGAACAACATCGAGGACCCGCGCAACACCATCCTCATCACCGGCTTCCAGGCCGAGAACACGCTAGGCCGCAAGCTGGTCGACAAACTCCCCGAGGTCAACATCTTCGGGGAGCCGATGCGTCTGCGCGCCGAGGTCGAAACCATCAACGAGCTCAGCGGCCACGCCGATCAGCGCGAGCTTCTGGAATGGATGAAGCCCGCCGCCAAGTCCCTGCGCCGGGTCTTCATCGTACACGGCGAGCCAGCGCAAGGCGCCGCGCTCGCGCAGGCCATTCGGGACCGCTACGCCCTGGACGTAGTCATTCCCAACCGCGGCCAGAGCTTCGACCTGGTGTGACAGACGGCGCCATGTGGCTTGCGAATTTGGAAGAGACGATCGGAGTCTGCCGGCAAGCGCTGGCTGAAGAGGACCTCGCGGCAGTCGGGCGGCTGTTGCAATCCGCGGGGGTGACAGACGAGGAAGTGGCCTCGCTGGTTGAGAGGATGGCCAACCGGGGCTTCGGCGTCTCGGGGTGGAACCGGCTGGCGGGGGTCTGCGAGCAAGGCGGGATCGAGGAGCAGTCCTGGCGGCTCCAGCGGTATGTCCTGTTGCGCGTGGGCGTGGAGAGGCTGGCGCGGATTTCGAACCTGCCAGTTGCCGAAGAAGTGAAGCAGAGATTCTGCGGCCACCTTCAGTTCATCGCCAGACCCGATCCCGGGAATCCGGCGATCATGAATCCACGAAGCCAGGGATTCCAGGTTCTTTGCGCTTACGTACTCCAGGAGCGGTTTCCGGCAGGGCAGATCGACTGGGTCATCTCCGGATTCCCGCGCTCCTGGTTTCTCAAGCTTCCGTTGCGGGACCTGCCGCGGTTCATCTACGGTGTTTACGTGCGTGCGGGCGGGCGGAAGCCGTACTTCGAGCCGCACACCCCGACGCGCAGGGAGTTGCCCATCTTGACCGAGGAGGATGAGCGCCGGGGGATGTGGATGCTGGCCACCTCGATGGCCCTGCAGCCGGACGTTCGCGCCTACCTAGGCTGTTCCTGGATGCTGGACCCGCAGTTGGCCCGAGTTTCTCCCCAACTGGCCTGGCTCGCGCGCTGGATGGAGGAATGCCGGCGGTTCGGAGCGCTGAGCACGATTCTCGGGCCGGCTCCCCCCAACTCCGGGTACCTGGTGGGGGACCGCCGGCGGAGGGCGCTGTACGAATCCGGCCAGTGGAAGCCGATGAACGGGCTCCTGTTCTGGCCGCGCAAGGACCTGCTGCGGTGGCTCAAGGAGCAGGGCGGCTGAACGCGGGTTCATCCATCGAACAGGTAGCGATCCGAGGGCTCGAGGGCCCGCTGCGGCAGCCAAGCGGCAACGCCGCTGATCCAAGCCGCGAAGACCTCATCCGGCGTGGTTGAGGCGTCCAGGAGCCGGGGCAGAAACCAGGGGTTAGTGGCGCGCGAAACCAGGCCCGGCTCGGTGGTGGTGCCCGAGCGTACTCCACAAGCGGAAAGCCATTCTGCGAACACCGGGAGACTGGCGCCGCTGGGATAGCAGAAGTGCTCCGAGTGGTGTCCCGTCGCCGCCAGGATGCGGGCGCGGTTTTCCTCGAGTTCCGCCACAAAGAGCTCGCGCTTGCGATAGCTGCGGTGGCGGTGGGTGTGAAGCCCGACATCCATGCCCATCTCCGTCACCTCGCGCAGTTCGGAGGGATTCATCAGGCAGAGCGTACGGCGTTCGCAGAACCGTTCGTAATCCAAGCCGAGCCGATCCGCCAACTCGGCCAGAAGAACGTCCTTGTCCCGAGCGGAGAACCCCCGCGCGGCCGCATGGGCGCGGAAGGCGCGAGCGGTTTCAGCCAGCGATTCGGGGGTGAGGACGCACGGCGAGGCCAGAATCTCCGGCCACTCCAATCGCCGGCCCGAACCTTTCCACAACAGGTAAGAGACCATGGTGTCGTAGACCGGGCGATTGAAGTCCACGTAGTAAGTGGAAACGTAGACCGTAGCGGGAAAGCCGAATTCAGCCAGCAGGGGACAGGCCTGGCGGTAGAAGTCGTACGAGCCGTCGTCGAACGTGATCGCGACCGAGCGAGGTGGCAGGGAACCCTTCGCAAGGGAGTCCAGCGCTTCCCCGAGCGGCAGAACGTTGGCCCGGCTGCTGCGGAGAACATCCAGTCTGCGGCGAAACAGATCCGGAGAAATGTAAAGGCCCGGACTCCAAAGATGCTCGTCGCCCAGAGAGACGCCGTGATAGCAGAGGATGAGCAAACGGCGCTGGCGCCAGGGCGATCCGAGCACCAGCGTGCTGACACCGGTCACGCGTAACATCCGGAGGGCTAATAGTTTCAGGGTCCGGAGCGCGGCCACTCTCACCTCCAACGGACCAGTGTCGCGGCCCACGAGTAGCCGACGCCGAAGCCGACCAGCATCACCAAGTGACCGGGACGCANNCGCTCGGGCGGGATCTTGAGTTTGGCCCGGAGATGTTCGAGCATGTGCTGGTTGGCCTGATGGAAGACGAACAAGTCGATGTCGCTCAATTGTTTGCCGCTGGCTGCCAAGAGCTCCCGGACGGCTCGCGGAACCGCGGCCAAGGTGAAGCTGAAGATCTCGGCTCCGTCCATGAATAGGTAGTCGGGGTTAGGCGCGTCGCTCGCGGGACAAGCCGGCAGATCGCCGCGCCGCTCCGACGCCGGACGGCGCATTCCTCCGGTTCCCACGATGAGATTGCAGGCGCCCTGGCCGTCCGTGCCGAAGACAAATGGCCCGATAGCCGGTCCTGGGCAGGCGGTTGATTCCACGGCCGAGATCAGGGTGGCGGCCGCGCCGTCGCCGAAAATCGTCCGCACGCTGCGGTCGGCGGGATGGATGAACTTGCTGTAAGTCTCCGCGGTAAGCAACAAGACGTTGCGCGCTTGGCCCGTCTCGATCAATCCTTTAGCCAAGCTCAGCCCGTAAACGAAACCTGAGCAGCCCAGGTTGAAATCGAGCGCTCCGACGCTCCGCGGAAGCCCCAGCCTTTCCTGGAGCAGACATGCGGTCGTAGGCAGAAAATAATCGGGCGACTGGGTGCAGAACAGCAGGTAGTCGATGTCCGCGGGCTTGGCGGCCCCGGCGGCGAAGAGCTTCTCCGCCGCTTTGACCGCCAAGTCCGAGGAGCATTCGCCGGGGGCGGCAATACGCCGCTCGTGGATGCCGGTTTTGGCGGCCACTTTCTCCACCGTCCAGTCGGGGTACTCTTGCACCAGCATTTCGTTGGTGAGAGTGGTCTCCGGTAGGTAATACTCGATAGCCGCAATCGACGCTGTAGGAGCTTCCAATGTACTTCTCTCAGGCGCTATAGCCACCGTCGACAACGAGGCTGGCGCCGGTGATCCAGCGCCCGGTCTCGGCCAGCAGGAACGCGACGGCGAAGGCAACATCCCAGGGCTCGCCGATGCCCAGGGGGTACTTGCCGACGATGGCCTGGTATTGCTCGTCGGTGACGACGGACCGCAGCCCGCCAACCATTGAGGTCTCAACCATTCCCGCGGCGACGGCATTCACTCGGATCCGGTCCCGGGCCATCTCGCGTGCCAGCACGCGGGTCATGGACTCCAACGCTCCCTTGCTGGCGGCGTAAGCAGCCAAACCGGCCTGCCCGTGGGAGGCCATCACCGATGAGAGATACACAACGCTGGCCCTCTCGGAGTGGCAACCGCGCTGCCGAAAGCCCTTCGTGAGCATGAATGCCGCCTCGAAGTTGACGCTCAGGACGTCGGCCAGATCCTTCCGCGAGGTCGTCGGCAGGGGGCGAACTAAAAGGATGCCCGCGCTGTGAACCAGCCCGTCGAGCGGACCGGTATCCGCGGTCAGCGACTTGATCCACGCGGGGATCTGATCCAATGCGCCTAGATCGAAGCTCTCGGTGCGGTGTCCCTGGCCCTCCAACAGGCTCCGCGTCTCGGCCAGCCGTTCCGGGTTTCGGGCTGCCGCCACGACGCGGGCCCCCAGTTGGCTCAGGGTCACCGCGATGGCCCGCCCGATTCCAGCCGACGCGCCGGTGACCAGGATCAAGCGGCCGGTGAGATCCATCGGATTCACCATCACGGGTCTCCCTCCGGCGGCGGCTCGATGCCCGAGGTCCTCATTGGGGTGCAGACGCGACCAGAGTTTCCACCAGCGCAGCCAGATCCGCAACCGTGCGGCACTTGGCCAATTGCCGAGGGGGCACCGTGACTCCGAAGCGCGAGTCCACCATGGCAATGAAGGAGACGAAGGCCAAAGAGTCCCAATTCAGATCCGCAAGAGCGGTTTCCTCAGTCAGCGCCGCCCGGTCTTGTTCCAAAATCTCCGCTAAGCCATCCAGCAGCTCGTCACTAGCCATGCGATGCCATCCTTCAGAGGTTGCTTCCGCGGTCCTGTGGTCGCTCGCAGCCTCTATAGTATATCATCGTCCCCGGCGGCCGGAATGTGCGCATACGGCTCCGTAATCCGTACGCGAGCACGCCGATCCCCGCCCCGGCTGCTTTCAGCCGCCCACCGGCAGCGGCAGCAGGCGCAGCGCTCTCTGCCGGTTGTTGAAGCGAACCCAGCTTCCGGCCAGCCACAAAGGAGGCAGTGTTCACCCGAAGGGATATAGGAGACGGCTGGCTCCGATCAATGGAGGTGGCTGGATGTATAATCGATGCTGGCCAGGACGCCAGAACGGGCATCCTGGCGGAAAGCGATCATGGCCAGTGGCAGCGTATCGGGAGTGAGAATTGCAGGGATTGCGAGCGTGGTGCCGCAGGAGGGGCGCACTCCCGAAAGTTCGGCGGAGTTTTTCGGGCTGGAGAAGGCGCGCAAGATCGGCCAGAACCTCGGCGTTCGGACCCGCCGCGTCGTTTCGGGCACGGTTTGCACCTCGGACCTGTGTTTCGAGGCGGCAAGCCGACTGATGCAGGCACTCCACTGGTCGCCGGGCGAGATCGCCGGTCTGATCTTCGTCACTCAGACGCCGGACTATCTGTTCCCGGCCACCAGCCATGTGCTGCATCACCGACTGGGGCTGCCTTCGTCCTGCTACGCCTTCGATGTGAATCTCGGGTGTTCGGGATACGTTTACGGCTTGTGGATGGCGGCGAGCCTGATGCAAAACGTGAAGGGCAATGTACTTCTTCTGGTGGGAGACACGATTTCCCGGGTCGCGTCCCCGCAAGATCAATCCGTCGCCCTCCTTTTCGGCGATGCAGGAACCGCCACCGCGCTCGCGCCCGACGCGGACGCTCCCCCGATATTCTTCGAGTTGGGCGCCGACGGATCCGGGTTCGACAATCTGATCGTCCGTGCGGGCGGGTTCCGGAACCCGAGCACCCCCGAATCCGCTATCCGTACGCTGCGCGAAGGGCAGAATATCCGCAGCGACCAGGACATGTTCATGGACGGCGCCGAGATCTTCGCATTTGCGCTACAGCGGGTGCCTCCGCTGGTCAAGGCGGTTCTGCAAAATGCCCGCAGGGAGATGGACGAGATCGATGGTTTCGTTTTTCACCAAGCCAACCGATTCATGCTGGAACACTTGGCCAAACGCATCGGGATTCCGGCCGGCAAGTTTGTCATTGCGCTGGAGGATTACGGGAACACCAGTTCCGCGTCCATACCGTTGGCCATTAGCGGCTCGCGACTTCGCACGCGGGTTCAGGAGTCCAGCCTGCGATTGCTCCTGGCGGGCTTCGGGGTCGGACTCTCGTGGGCCGCGGTGATACTGAACTGCGGTCCCGCTGTCTGTCCGGAAGTTATGGATTACAGCGGCGCGACACCGCTGGAAACTCCAGCATGATTCAGAATCCCATGGAGATGAAGCGGGTGTCGGTCCTCGCCGAAATCCGTACGTAAGAACCCGGATCCCCGTACCGGCTGCCTTCAGCCGCCCACCGGCAGCGGCGGCAAGCGCAGCTCCCCCTGCCAGTTGGTGAATCGGACCCAGCTTCTGGCCAGCCGCAGCATCCCGTCGAGTTCCCGGCACCACTCTGAAATATCCTACTTGCGGGTCAGGGGCGACTCGACGGGCAGGGAGGCGTGACACCCGCGCCGGCCCGGTACTGGCTCCGTTCCGCCCGTACCGGGACGAACTGTCTATTTATCCGCGCGCGTATTGGCCCTATTATTAGTCGAATGAGTCTCCTAATCCAGTTCTGCTACTTGCAGTTGTTGGACGTTTTGACCACGCTGGTCTTCCTCACCGGCGGCGTCAAGGAGGCCAATCCCGTCGTGCACTTCATGCTGATCGCTACCCCCTCGCCCTTGCTGGGGCTGCTTTCCATCAAGCTGCTGGCCATCGCTCTGGCCTTCTATTGCTGGCGGAGCGCCAGAAACCGCCTGCTCCTCATCGCCAATATGTTTTTCGCCGTTCTGGTCGCCTGGAACCTGTTCGCTTTGCTCGGCCGCGCCTGAGCTGCATTCCTTTCCTGTAGAATTGGCCTCGGGAGGTTTCTTCGATGCTTCTCAGATGGCCGGTCTTTGCCGTACTCTCTGCCTGTCTCGTTCTGGCCCAAACCAGCGGTCCGCTCGCGCCCTCGGGGTTGCGGGTCGAGTACCTGGCGGAGCCGGTCGTCGATGTTCCCCAACCCCGTTTTTCCTGGGTTCTGAACCACACCGAGCGCGGCCAGAAGCAATCCGCCTGTCAGGTTGTGGTCTCCACACAGCCCGACTTCCGCAGCGCGGTTTGGGACAGCGGGAAGGTCGCTGGGTCTCAATCCACCCACGTCGTCTACGCCGGAAAGCCGCTAGAAAGCGCCCAGACCTACTATTGGAAGGTCCGCTTCTGGGACCGGGACGGCAAAGATAGCCCTTACAGCGCCGTCGCCAGGTTCTATACCGGGCTGTTTTCTCCCGCGGATTGGAAGGGCAAGTTCATCGGCGGCGCGAACCAGCTCCGCAAGGAATTCACCCTCCCCAGCCGGCCGCTGCGTGCCCGCGCCTACATCGCCGGCCTCGGTTACTACGAGCTGCGCCTGAACGGGCGCAAGATCGGCGACCAGGTTCTCGACCCCGGCTGGACCACCTACGACAAGCGGGTCCTCTACGCCGCCTACGACGTGACAGACGCTCTCGAGGCCGGCGCCAACGCCGTCGGCATCCTGCTCGGCCAGGGATGGTACGGCGCCCGCGCCGCCCTGCTTCAACTCAACGTAGAGTGCGAAGGCGGCCAGCACGTTGAGATTGTGACCGATGCCTCCTGGAAGACGGCGTCAGGCCCGATTCTGGCGGACAGCATTTACAACGGCGAGACCTACGACGCGCGCCTGGAAACCCCCGGCTGGGACCGCCCCGGCTTCGACGATGCCGCCTGGAAACCCAGCCTGCTGGTGGATGCGCCCAAGGGAGTTCTCTCCGCGCAGATGATACCTCCTATTCGTGTCGTAGACACCCTGGTTCCGCTGAAGATGACCAGCCCGCATTCGGGCGTCTACGTCTACGATATGGGCCAGAACTTCAGCGGCTGGGTCGAGTTGCGGGTCCGCGGTCCGCGCGGCGCAAAGGTCAAACTGCGCCACGCCGAGCTGCTCTACGACGACGGCACGCTCAACGTCGAGAACCTGCGCACCGCCAGGGCCACCGACATCTACGTCCTGCGTGGCGACGGGGCGGAGGAGGTCTATCAGCCGCGCTTCACCTATCACGGGTTCCGCTACGTCGAGCTGACCGGCTTCCCGGGCGTCCCCAAGCTGGATACCCTGCGCGGCAAGGTGGTGCATTCGGATGTGCGGCCCGCCGGCGGGTTCTCGAGCTCCAATCCCCTTCTCAACCAGCTCCAGCGCAACATCGTCTGGGGCACCGCCAGCAATCTGGAGAGCGTCCCCACCGACTGCAACCAGCGCAACGAGCGCATGGGCTGGATGGCCGACGCCCACCTCTACGCCGAGACCGCCATGCTGAACTTCGACATGGCCGCCTTCTACACCAATTTCCTGCGCAATATCAACGACATCCAGGCACCCGATGGAACCGTCACCGACACCGTGCCGCACAAGTACGGCCAGCGGCCGGCCGATCCCGCCTGGGGCGCCGCCTACCCGCTCATCGTCTGGTACGTTTATCAATACCAGGGCGACCGCCGCATCCTCGAGCAGCACTATGACGGCGTCAAGGCCTGGACCGACTACCAGCGTAGTCGCAGCCAGGACGGCATCCTGAGTTACAGCCATTACGGCGATTGGGTGCCCATTGAACCGACTCCCGGCGACCTGGTCTCGACGTTCTACTACTATTATAGTGCTCACCTCACCGCGCGCATGGCCGAACTGCTTGGCAAGACCGCCGACGCCGAAGCCTATCGCAAGCTTTCCGCCGAGATTCGGGAAGCCTTCGACAGGAAGTTCTGGCGCCCGGAAATCGGCGCCTACGGGAACGGCTCGCAGACTTCGCAAATCCTGGCGCTTTACCTCGGCCTGGC
>PMEV01000301.1 GCA_003154855.1 Bryobacterales bacterium | reverse complement strand
CCAGGTGCGGATGGCCTTTCTGATCGCGGCGGCGAGCGACCGTGCGGTGGGGTACCGGGAGCAGCGGGGACAGATCGCGGCCATCGTGGGCGGCGCGGTGGGATGGCGGGCGCTGGCGCGGGAACTGGCGGGGAAGATCCCATTCGGCGGCGGGCTGATCCCGAAAGCGGCCATCGCCTACGCCGGGACCTATACGGTGGGAGTGGGCCTGGAACGGTTCTACCGCCTGGGCAGCGGGCTGACGCGGCAGGAGCGGCGCCTGATCTACGAGAGCGCTCTCAAGCGCGGCAGGGAACTGGTGAAGGCGCTGGTGGAGTTGCGGCGCGGAGCCGAAGAGCCGCCGAGTTTGCCGGAGGCGTAGGAGCGGAAGCCGGTGGCGAGGCTGTTTGGCTGCCCAGCGTGGACGACTTCAAATCTCCGGCGCTGCGACTTGAGCAGGGACCGTGACACTCCTACGCTGAGCGCGCTGGCCTTCGCCTTCCCACGGTTCGGCCCACTACCGTCGCCAAGGAGAGACATGCGGCTCCCTGCTCGAGCCGTTCGGCTAGTTCGCCAGTGCCCTCGCGTTTGCGCGAGTTGCTACCATAGGCTCGCATGTCTTCATCACGGCGCAAGGAGCTCCGCCGCTTGGCCTGGACTGGGCTAATCGTCACGCTCTTTTGGGATGGCTGGCTGGGGGAGGACGCGATCTCGCCGGGCGGGTGTTGGGTGGGCTTCGACAGGTTCGGGCGATTTATCGAAACGCGGTCTGCGGTTGGTGTGTGGCTCCCGATTTTCGGCCTGGTACTTCTCCAGGGTATTCTGGTGTTCGCCCTCATCCGGCTGCGGGAGCCCAGGAGCGCCGGCCTGATGTTCCAGCCGCCCGCGCAGGATACTCGCCGGTGAGACCGCCGCCGAGCGCACATGGCCGATATGGAGCGGATTTTCGGGCTTCCCGGGAACTTTCGGCCCGTGGCTGGGGTCGTAAGGATTGTGAGCGTCGGTAGAGCTTTGATAGGCACCGGCTCGCTCGCGGACAGCGCGCACGGTGGCGGCCACATACGATGCTGATCGGAATGTGGGGCTACATCGACGTGGTGGCTCTGGCTTGCGCCGTTGCGGCACTGCCGCTGTTCATCGGGCTGCGGCGAAGTAACATCCTGGACAGGAACAACCTTTTCGGGGCTATTCTGTTGTGTTTCGCCGCCCTCCTCCACGGTGGATTCGAGGTGCTCCTGCGATCCAGCCCCCACGAGTCGTTCGCTGGATACCTGCGTGGCGGGAGCGGTGAGCGTCCCGCCATGGCGATCCTGCTCTCCGATACAGATTGCCCACCGACCTGCGACCGCTCCCTTGAAACGCATTCCCGGCGCTTATTCTTGCTCACGTCCGTCGGCAACCGAGTGCCGGAGCCACTCTGGTATTCACCAGACCGCATCCATCTCAAGTGCGATTATCGTGCATGGGACCACAGAGTCGCACGAATTGACGCCGTCCCCCGCCCCGGAACGCACGGGCTCTCAGCCTGGCACTGGGAATCCCATGCGGAAGGCATATTCTGGCATGCGCTCGAAGGAGGCGGCGGACTGATATTAGCGATTGTCTGCGCGTTTCGTTTTCGGCGAGCCCGCCGCGGAGAACGGGAAGCCGCGGGCGTTAAACCGCCTCGCAGATTCCCGAATCATTGGGCGACTGCAATCTACGCAATATCCGTCGCCGCGGTTCCCGGATGGGTCGGCTATGCGCGGCTTTCCGACTGGCTCTTTCAAAGGAAGGCGACGATGCTGTTGCACGACGTTCAAGGGCTTCAGCTTAGAAGGAGTAGTTGGGCAGACGCCCGTAGCCTTCGCGCAAAATGGGGCCAAGCTGTAAAAGCGGACTCGGGCTGTTCCGAAAAACAGTGCGACCTGAAGGTGATCCTGAATCATGAGCATCCGTGGGCCGGCTGCTTGCCAGTCGATCTGGGACTATCGGAAGCTGTCTGCGAAATGATGCACCTCACCGCTGGGCGCTGGGCGAAAGTTGAGGCAACGGTGCGCGTTCGCGATGGCATCGTATGGGGAAAGGACTTCGGAGTAGTAGTCGCCCACCGGGAAGGTTACGCGCTCTTGGCTGATGCCACAACGACGCGGAGCCTTGGATCGAGCCATTTTAGGTACAGCACCCACCCGAACGCCGAGTTCGGACGGCCGGATGGTTGCGAAGTGTGCGAAGCGCTCTGGGCTCGTGTTACGCCCTACGCCGGTGCAGACGACGTTCGGGACGCGTTCGATTTCGATCTCTCTTGCTTGGACGGTTCGGCGCAGGGTTGCAGTGGAGCAAGACAGCTTATGCCGGCAGCGGCCCGGCGCATCGAGCACAGAGACGGCTTGCGCTCGGCGCAGGCGCCGTTCAACTGGAACCCCACCGCGTTGCGAGTCTGCGCGCGCGACTGGCAGAATGTGGCAGTCGTCGATGTGACGCAGGTTGGTTCTCAGGAGCCGGACCACCGGCACAAGATGGAATACAAGCTTGTGGAGATGCTCAAAGGGAACGACGAGCCGTCGCTACGATCCAGCGGCTTCGATCCGGATAATGACGTCGGATTTCCGTGCCCCGGACGGCGAGCAATCGTTTTCTGGCAGAACCGGGGCCATATACTCCGCGAAGCCTTAGTCATCGCTCCTTTCACTGAAGACAACCTGCGGGCGGTGCGCACCGGGGTCGAGGAGGGCGCCGCGAATATTCCAGAAGTGCGTTGACGAAGGACTTCTGGTGGCGGCACAAGTCGCATTCCGGTTGCGGGTGAAGATCGCCTGTCGGGGTTAGAGCGGGTCCCAAATGGCAGAATGACCAGGGCCGGGCGGATTCGGAATGATAAGCCAGGTGCGGATGGCCTTTCTG
>PMEV01000124.1 GCA_003154855.1 Bryobacterales bacterium | reverse complement strand
CGGTGGAAGCGGCGGTGGCGGCGGGGGCCGCGATCGTGGCGCAGAAAGGGCTGCTGGTGAACAAAGTGGTGATCCCTTCGCCGCGGCCGGAACTGCTGAACGAGATGATCTAAGCCGCAGGTGCTGAAATAGAGAACATGGAGAGTCTGGATGACAACTCGGAATAGACTTGCGCGGTTTCTTGCGACGGCGTTGTTGCTGGCTGCCGGCTCGATGCTGGCGGCGGACGATTTCAAGGACATCGAAGGGCGGGTGACGGAGTTCACGCTGCGGAACGGGATGAAGTTCCTGGTGCTGGAGCGGCACATGGCTCCGGTGGCGTCGTTCTTCACCTACGCGGACGTTGGGTCGGTGCAGGACGACAAAGGAACTACCGGCCTGGCGCACATCTTCGAACACATGGCGTTCAAGGGGACCGAAACGATCGGCGCCAAGGACTACGCCAAGGAACGGGTGGCGCTGGAGCAGGTGGACCAGGCCTTCCTGGCCTTGAGGCAGGAGCGGGACAAGGGCGTGAAATCGGACCCGCAGAAACTGAAGACGCTGGAGGCGGCCTTCAAGGAGGCGCAGGAGAAGGCGGACAAGTACGTCGAGAAGAACGAATTCGGGAAGGCTATCGAGCGGGCCGGCGGACACGGGCTAAACGCGGCGACGTCCTGGGATGCGACGCGCTACTTCTTCAGCCTGCCGTCGAACGAGATGGAGCTGTGGTTCTATCTGGAGTCGGCGCGCTTCCTGGACCCCGTGTTGCGCGAGTTCTACAAAGAGAAGGACGTGGTGATGGAAGAGCGGCGCATGCGCACGGACAGCCAGCCCATAGGCAAACTGCTGGAAGAATTCATCCACGCGGCCTACCTGGCGCACCCGTATGGCGTGCCGCCAATCGGCTACATGAGCGACCTCGAGAACATCTCACGCTCGGACGCGGAGGCGTTCTTCAAGAAGTACTACATCCCGAGCAATCTCACCGGCGTGGTGGTGGGCGACGTGGAGCCCGGGAAAGTGCGGGAAGATGCCGAGAAGTACTTCGGACGAATTCCGAGCGGGCCGAAGCCGGCGCCGGTGCGAACCGTGGAACCGGAACAAGGCGGGGAGCGGCGCGTCACGCTTGAATTGCAGTCGCAGCCCATTCTGCTCATCGGCTACCACAAGCCCGACATCAACAATCCGGACGAGGCGGTCTACGATGCCATCAGCAGCCTGCTGAGCGAGGGGCGGAGCTCGCGGTTGTACCGGTCGCTGGTGCGGGACAAGAAGATCGCGGTGCAAACGGCGGGATTTCCGGGACTGCCGGGCGAGAAGTACCCGGGGCTTTTCCTGTTCTACTCGGTGCCGGCGCAGGGACACAGCAACGCGGAATCGGAGAAAACCATCGACGCGGAGACCGAGCGGCTGAAGAAGGAGCCGGTGACCAAGGAGGAATTGGAGGGCGTGAAGCGGCGGGCCCGCGCGGGTCTGATCCATGGCCTCGCGGATAACACCAACCTGGCGATGCAACTGGCGAACTGGCAGGTGCTCACGGGCGACTGGCACAACCTGTTCCGGCATCTCGATAAGATCAATGCGGTGACGCCGGAAGACATCCTGCGGGTGTCCAAAGCGGTGTTCATCAAGAGCAACCGGACGGTGGGAACGATCGAGGCGCTGGAAACAGCGAAGGCGCAGTAGCCCGGGAGGCAAGCCATGAGACAGCGATTAAGCGCGATGATGGCAGTGGTGGCGCTGGCGGCGATGGCGCAAGTGGCGCAACAACCGCCGGTGGCGAAGAGCTACAAGGACCTGCAATTCCCCGCACCGAACGGCATCAAGGTGCCGGAGGTGACACGGCTCGAGTTGGCGAACGGAATGCTTGTGTATCTGGTGGAAGATCACGAGCTGCCAGTGATTACTGTGTCGGCGCTGGTGCGGACGGGCAATCGTTGGGAAGCGCTGGAAAAGGCCGGAGTGGCGTCGATCACGGGGGCGGCGATGCGTAGCGGCGGCAGCGCTTCGCACAACGGCGACCAACTGGACGAAGAACTGGACCGGCTGGGCGCTTCGGTGGAGACGAGCATCGGGGAGGATGCGGGGGACGCCTCGGTATCCGTGCTGAAGGAAGACATCGATACCGGGATCGGCATTCTGGCCGACATCTTGCAGCACCCGGCGTTTCCGGAAGACAAGATCGAACTGGCCAAGATCCAGGAGCGGGAGGAGGTCGCGCGGCGCAACGACGACCCGGGAGAGATTGCCTCGCGGGAGTTCGAGCGCGTGCTGTTCGGGAAGGACAGCGCCTACGGCCACATCCCGGAGTACGCAACCATCGATGCGATTACGCGCGCCGACCTGGTCGCCTTCCACAAGCAGTTCTTCCAGCCGGAGAACGTCATTCTGGGGGTGTGGGGGGATTTCAAGACCGAGGAGATGCGGGCCAAGATCGAAAAGGCGCTGGGCGGCTGGGCACGCGGCGGACAGGCCAGGCCGGCGGTGCCCGAGCTGGAGCGGGGAGCGCGGAAGCGCGCCGGGATCTACGCGATCGAGAAGGACGATGTGAACCAGTCGACGGTCTACATGGGTTTCGTCGGGGGCCAGCGGAACGACCCGGATTACTTCGCCATCTCGGTGGCCAACGTGATTCTGGGCTCGGGCTTTTCCTCGCGGCTGCTCAACCATGTGCGGACCGACCAGGGACTCGCCTACGAGGTGGGTTCGACGTGGAGAGCGGGATGGGACCGGCCGGGCGAATTCTTCGCGGTGGGCGGGACCAAGTCGGAGACGACGGTCAAGATGGTGAACTCGATCCGAAGCGAAATCGCGAAGATGCCGGAGGGAGTGACGGACGACGAGCTGGCCAAGGCTAAGGACCAAATCCTGAAGGGATTTGCCTTCGAATTCGATTCCACCGGGAAGATTGTGGGCCGGATGATGCGGTACGAGTACTTCGGGTATCCGCGGGACTACCTGCAAACCTACCAGGCCAACATCCAGAAGGTGACCACAGCGGACGTCGCACGAGTGGCCAAGCAGTATCTGAAGACGGACGAGTTGGCGATCCTGGTGCTGGGTAAGAGCAAGGATTTCGATCAGCCGCTGGCTTCGCTGGGCAAGGTGACGGCGATCGACATCGCGATCCCCAAGCCCAAGCAGGAGGCGCTGGCGGCGCCCACCGGAGATTCGGTGGCGATAGGAAAGGCACTCCTCGAGAGGTCGCGGGAAGCCATGGGCGGGGCGGCGCTGCTGGAGGTGAAAGACTATACCATTGTGGGCAGCATGGCGCTCTCGATGCCGCAGGGCGAGATGTCGATGAAGATGGAGGCGACGCAGAATCTGACCGGGAAGATGCTGACCAAGCTGGCGATGCCGATCGGGGAGATGGTGCAGGGCTACGACGGCAAGGTGTTCTGGATGAAGTCGCCCCAAGGCGTGCAGGAGATGCCATCCTCGGAAATCCCAGAGGTGGAGGGCAATCTGTTTCGGGACACCATCTGGCTGCTACAGAATATCGAGAACGGCGCACTGACGGTGCAGTCGCTGGGACCGGCCGACGTGGGCGGCGCGGCGGTGGAGGGAATCGCGGTGAGCGACCCGGCGCGCAAATTGATGGTCAAGCTCTACGTGGACGCGAAGACGGGGCTGCTGCTGAAGAAGGTGTACACGTCGTCGATGATGGGGCCGCCGAGCGAGATGGAGGAGTTCTACTCGGACTATCGCGAGACGCAGGGAGTGAAGATGCCCTTCAAGGCGGTGGTGAACTCGGGCGGCAAGAAGCGCGCCGAGCAGACCATCACAGAGGTGAAGATCAACCCGGGAGTGGCCGAGGCGGCGTACAAGAAACCGTAAGTCAGGCGCGAGACTAAGGCGGCCAGAGGCTGCCCGGCCCGCTTGAACCGCGCCATCGGACCTGCTACGCTGATCGGCAGCCCGGCACGGGCCAGACGTGCAAGGGAGTCGACCACATGGCAGGATCACGGCGGGATTTCATTCAATCGGGCGCGGCGCTGGTCGCCGGAGTCGCGGGTTTGGCTTCGTCATCGAGAGCGCAGCAGGCCGCTGAGCCGGCCTCTGCCGGCATCCAGGTGCCGAAAATGAAGTTCGGCGGCGTCGAGATCGGCCGCCTCGTGCTCGGCGTCAACCAGTTCTACGGTTTTTCGCACTACAACCACAACCTGGACGATGTCATGCGGGAGTGGTACACGCCGGATCGCGTGTGCGAGGTGCTGCGGCGCGCCAACAGCTATGGCATCAACGCATACAACTACTATCACTCGGATCGCTCTCTGGCGGACTGGTCGCGGTTTGCCGCCGAGGGCGGCAAGATGCACCTGATTCCCCAGGTGTCGGCCCACGCCGATGCCGCCACGCTGGTGAAGATCCTGCACCCGCTGGCGCTCCAGCGGCAGGGCGAGGTGGTAGACGACGCCTGGCAGGCCGGCCGCATGGATACCGTCAAGGAGTGGTGCAAGACGGTGCGCGACATGGGCGTACTTGTCGGCGTCGGCACGCACATCCCGGAGGTCATCGCCAAAATCGAGGAAGAGAACTGGGATGTCGATTTCTACGCCGGCTGCGTCTACAATCGGCGGCGCACGGCCGCGGAGTGGAAGAAAGCGCTGGGCGGCGAGATCATGGAGATGCCGCGCGACGTCTACATGGCGAGCGATCCGCCGCGCATGTACAGCGTCCTGCGGCAGACCAAGAAGCCGTGCTTCGCCTTTAAGATCCTCGCAGCCGGGCGCATCGATCCGGAACGCATCGAACAGGCCTTCCGGACCGCCTTCGAAAGCATCAAGCCGTACGATGGCGTGTACGTTGGCATGTTCCCGAAATTCCGGGACGAAGTCCGCATGGACGCCGAAATCGTCCAGCGCATCCTGAGCCGGGGCTGAGCCGCTTCCCGCGATTTTGGCGCCACTGTGTTCCCTGCCCCGGCATCCATGTCCAGGCGGGTTTCCTGGTATCATCGTCTTCGAGAAGCGGGACCGCCGGGGTCGCTCGTTGGGTTCGCCGCCGCGTTTCCGGGAGGCAGTTGTGCCAGACAAATTGAAGGTCCTTCTGGTTGAAGACAACCCGGAAACCGCGGACTCGGTTCAGCGGATGATCGCGGTGGCTGAAGGGCCCACGCCCACCATCGCGATCGAGCGGGTGGACACCCTCGAGAGAGCCCTGGACCGCCTGGACACCTCGCCCTTCGATGCGATCCTGCTCGATCTGAACCTTCCCGACAGCCGCGGTCTCGAAACCCTCTCCCGCCTGCGGTCGCATCGCGGCAACGCCGCCCTGATCGTCTGGACGGCTTCGGAGGACGAAGAATTGGCGTCCGGGGCTCTGCGCGAAGGCGCCGAGGAGTTCCTGGTTAAGGGAGACGTCAGTGGCCCGGCGATGATTCGCCGCTTGCGCCTCGCGGTGGAGCGGCGTCAGACCAGAATCCAGGAGCAGCCCGCCGACGTGCGCCCCATGGTGTTGGGTTTCGCCGGGGTGAAAGGAGGGTCGGGAACCACCACCGTCGCCCTGAACGTCGCCGCCGCTCTGGCGAAGCAAAACCGTAGCACCATCGCCATCGAGTTGCAGCCGTGCTACGGCACGTTCTCGTATCAGCTCAAGCACGTTCCCACCGCCAATCTGAGCTCGCTCAAGGCTCTGGGAGCCGGCAAGATCGACGAGGCCGCCATCGAGGCCAGACTGTACAACCTGCCGCTCGGACTGCGCGTGCTGTTCGGTCCGCAGCAGCCCGCGGAGTTCGGGGATCTCGATCCGAGTGTGGTCGAAGCCGTCATCAAGACGGCATCCCGCATGGCGGAGCGCGTGGTGATCGACCTCCCCGCGCCGAGCTCGGCCATGGCGCTCGCCGCCATCCGGCGATGCCAGTTCGTCGCGATGGTGCTGGAGCGCGATCCCACGGGCGTGCACGCGGCGAAGATGTTCCTGCAACTGCTGCATTCGTGGGGCATCGGCCAGCTCACCAGCGGCGCCGTCATCGTCAACCGCACCATGGCGCTCACTCCCATGGTCATCAACGAGATCGCCACGCAACTTGGCTGCACCATTCTGGGCTCGGTTCCGCCGGCCACCGACGTCTGCGCGCGTGGGCACCAAGCCGGCTCCCCCGTCGTTTTCCTGGAATCGGAATGCACGTTCTCCAACGTCGTGATGGAGATGACGAAGGGCATCTTCGACCAGCCTTCACTGCGCGCCGGCCGGTCGGCGAACTGACTTCAGCCTCTCAAAGCGCTCGTCGAGAGAGTTGTTTTAGCGCCGATTGGGGAGCCGGATGAGCGCCCAGGCGAGAGCGGCGAAGCCCACGAGGGATAGCCAGCCGCCCCAGGCGGGGAAGAAGCGGAACTGATCCGCGCCGGTGAGGTAGTGGGCGAGCGGCGGGATGTCGCGGGCGGCGAGCACGGCTAGCAGGATGCCGATAATGGCTTCGCCGGCGATGAGGCCGGAGGCCACCAGGATTCCCTTCTCCTCGGCGGCGGGGCGATCCTTGGCGAAGTAGTCCACCGCCCACTTCATCAGGCCGCCGACAAAGATGGCGGCATCGGTCTTGAAGGGGAGATAGAGGCCGACGGCGATCAGCATGAGCGAGCGGGCGCCGCCGAGAATCAGGGCCACGCCGAAGGCCGCGCCCATGCCGATGAGCCCCCAGGCCATCTCACCGCCGACGATGCCGGTGGCGAGCTGGGCCATGAGCCCGGCCTGCGGCGCCGGCAACTTGAGGCTGCCAATCCCATAGGCCTGATGGAGGATGATAATGGGCCACATCAGGAAGAAAGAGAGCAGCACGACGGCGATGATCTCGACGATCTCCATCTTCCAGGGAGTGCCTCCCAGCAGGTGGCCGGCCTTGAGGTCCTGGATGAGGGATCCGGAGACGCAGCAGGCGCAGCAAACCACCGCCGCGACGCCCAGCACAGCCGCGACTCCCGGAGCCCCGGTGACGCCCAGAGCCAGCATCACGAGAGCGGCGATGACCAGAGCCGCCAGGGTCAGACCCGAGACCGGCTGATTGGAACTGCCCACCAGACCCACCAGGTAGCCGCCAATAGCGGAGAGCAGGAAGCCGGTGAGGGTCATCACCACGGCGGCGACGATGGCGGAGAGCCAACCTTGGGTGAAGTAGAAGTAGATGGCGGTGATGGGAACCAGCAGGCCGAGGATGCCGAGGAGAATCCAGCGCGCGGGGATATCGCGGTCGGAGGGATCGAGCGGAGCGGCGTCCCGGGCGGCGGTGGAAGCGGCGAAGGCGCCGCGGAAGGAGCGGATGATGGAGTCGCGCATCGAGAACAGGGTGTGGCAGGCCCCCACCAGCATCATGCCCACGGCGATGGGGCGGACAATGTTGTACCAAACCGAGTTGGCGATGACGTCCCAGGGGGCGTTGGCGGAGAAGTGCAGGCGGCTGGCAAGGTCCGGATCGAAGAACAGCAGGAGCGGAATGAGAAGCCACCAGGCCATCACGCCGCCGGCGAAAGTTATAGCGGAGAGCTGCGGCCCGATGATGTAGCCGATGCCCACCAGGGCCGGCGAGAGGGAGGGCGTGGACCAGGGGATGCCGCCGCCGTAGGTGACATCGGCGAGGGGCTTGTGGTCCAGATCGAAGTGGTGCACGACGGCGCGCGAGAAGCGCAGGAAGCCGCTGGAGGAATCGCGGAAGATTTGCAGACCGTGATCGTCGGTGAGGAACTGAAGCAGGCCTCCGAAGGCCATGGCGCCGAACAGGTAGCGGGGGGCGTCGCTGGAACGTTCGCCGGCCTTGACGATTTCGGCGCTGGCGACGCTCTCGGGAAAGGGGAGATCGGATTCCACGCACAGGGGGCGGCGGAGCAGGATGATGAAAAAGACGCCGATGAGACCGCCGGTGAGGAGAATGAAGGCGGCCTGCCAATAGTGGGCGGCGAGGCCGGTCCACAACCGCTTGCCGCCAATCTCGACCAGCAGGAAGGCGGGGATAGTGAAGACGGCGCCGGCGACTAGCGCTTCTCCAACCGAGGCGGCGGTGCGGGCGATGTTCTGCTCGAGGACGGTTCCGCGGAAACGCGGAATGCGGAAGACCGCCACGGCGATGACGGCCGCCGGGATGGTGGCGGCGACGGTCTGGCCGGCTTTGAGGCCGATATAGGCATTGGCGGCGCCGAAAACCAGGGCCAGAAAGAGGCCGAGCACGACGGCCTTCACGGTCATCTCGGGTTGCTGTGGCGTGGCGGGCATAAGAACCGACTTTAGCAGAGCGGCGCGGCCCGGCGCAGGAGATAGGGCGGGCGTGCTAGACTTCGTTTTCACGCATGATTCGGCTCTTCCGGGTATCGCTGCCGACCAGTATCGTGGTGCTCCTGCTATCGGAGGCGATGCTGCTCACCTTCTGCTACGTCGTGACGGCGTATTGGGTGCTGGAGGTGGATCCGTGGACCTACCTCTTCTTCGACGGCGGCCTGGCGCGTATTCTCGTGGTAGTGCTGGCGATCCTGCTGGGCCTGCACCTGCTGGACCTGTACGCGGAGATCCGGACGGTCTCCCACACGGCGCAGGCGCTGGAAATCGTGCAGGCCATCGGCTTCGCGTTCATCGTGGAAGCGCTGCTCTCTTACGGCAACCCGAACTGGCGGCTGCCGGCGCACATCATGATGTGGGGCAGCGCCCTGGCGGCGGTCACGTTGTCCGTCTGGCGCATGGTTTACGCGCACTTCGTTCTGCGGGCCTTCGCCGAGGAGCGAATTCTGTTCCTGGGGATCAACCAGGTGGTCGAGGCGATCTCCGAGCGGATTGCCGGGCGCCCGGAGCTGGGTTACACGAACCTGGGGTACGTGGAAGACCACCACGAGCCGGGCTGGCCGCTGAATGGCGCGAAAGTGCTGGGGCCGATCAAGGCCCTCCGCGGCATCGTCGAGGCTGGCAGGCCGGATCGCATCGTGGTGGGCTTGACCGAGCGCCGCGAGCGCATGCCCGTGCAGGAGTTGCTCGATCTGCGGTTCTCGGGCATTCCCATCGAGGAGGCCGGGACGGTCTACGAGGAAGCGCTGGGCCGGACCTGCACGAAGGAACTGCGGCCGGCGCAGCTCATCTTTTCCGGGGGCATGGGGCCGGCACGGGGCAAGGTGGCGCTGCAATCGTTCTATTCGGCCGCGCTGGCCCTGGTGGGCGCTCTGGCCGCGCTGCCGGTGATGGCGCTCACGGCGCTGGCGGTGAAGCTGAGTTCGCGAGGGCCCGTGCTGTTCCGCCAGGCGCGCGTGGGGCGGAATGGCAAGGTGTTTACACTGTATAAGTTTCGTTCCATGTGGGTCGACGCCGAGGCGCGGACGGGTGCCGTGTGGGCCAGCAAGGACGACCCCCGCGTGACCCCCTTGGGACGCTGGCTGCGCCGGCTGCGGATCGATGAGTTGCCGCAACTCTGGAATGTGCTGCGGGGGGAAATGTCGATCGTGGGGCCGCGCCCGGAACGGCCGGAGTTCGTGCGGGTGCTGGCCGAGAAGATCCCCTACTACCGGCAGCGGCACTGCGTGAAGCCGGGCATCACCGGGTGGGCGCAGATCAACCACAAGTACGGGGACTCGATCGAGGATACGATCACCAAGCTGGAGTTCGACCTGTACTACATCAAGAACATGTCACTCTCGTTGGACGCCTACATCCTGTTCCAAACCGTGAAAACCATGGTGGTGCAGCGCGGGGCGCAGTAGGACGGCTGCGAGGCTGGGCGCGTCCCGCGTTTGGAACCTGGCGTGCATACAAAAAGCCGAGAGTACGGGGTGACTGTATGTTTGTAGCCGGGATTCTCGTGATGTTGGTGATCGTTAGCCTTGGGTTTGCGATGGTTTCCGCGCCGCCGACGCTGGGCCGGAAGTGACATTCGGACACACCCGTGGGCGCCAATGCGCCACAGGGCATGCTCCGAGGCATCGGGCGGGCTGTAATCCTTACACAGTCGATACGTAGAATGGAGCAGGCTGGAGCCCTGCCCTACTTCAACTCGAGGACTTCCTTCTCTTTGGCCTTAGCGGCCTGATCGACCTTCAGCATGTGGGCATCGGTCAGCTTCTGGACCTCCTCGAGGGCGCGGCGCTCGTCGTCCTCGCTGATGAGCTTGTCCTTGAGGAGTTTCTTGAGCCCCTCGTTGGCATCGCGGCGGAGGTTACGGATCGAGACGCGGTGATCTTCGGCGACGCCGTGCAGGTGCTTGACGAGTTCCTTCCTGCGCTCGGCGGTGAGCGCCGGGATGGGCACGCGGATGATCTTGCCGTCGTTGGACGGATTCAACCCCAAGTCGGAGGCGCGGATGGCCTTCTCAATGGCGCCGATTTGTGAGACGTCCCAGGGCTGGAGTGTAATGAGGGAAGCCTCGGGCACGTGCAGGGTGGCGACCTGGTTGATGGGAGTGGGATTCCCGTAATAGTCGACCTTGACGGGATCCAGAAGGCTCACCGAAGCGCGACCGGTGCGGATGCCCGATAAGGCATGCTGGAGGTCCCCGAGGACCTTCTCCATGCGCGCCTTGGCGTGCGCTTCCACTTCCTTCACGGACTTGAACGTCGGGGTGGTGACTTCAGCTTGGTCTGGTTTCATAGAACGATCCTGCTCTTGTTCGATCCTCGCATGGGCGCGGGTGCGGTGTCCAGCCTAGCCCTGGCGAATCAGCGTGCCCACAGGCTCTCCCAGGGCCACGCGGAGAATGTTGCCGGGCTGTTCCAGGTTGAAGACCCGCATGGGAAGCTGGTTCTCGCGGCATAAGGCCACTGCGGCGCCGTCCAGGACGCCTAGAGCCCGGGTGAGGACCTCGGCGTAGGAAATCTCGGGGAAGAGGACGGCATCGGAGTATTTCAGGGGGTCCTGGTCGTAGACGCCGTCCACCCGGGTGCCCTTGGCGACGAGCTGGGCCCGGATCTCGAGGGCGCGCAGGGTGGCGGCCGTATCGGTGGAGAAGTAGGGATTGGAAGTGCCGGCGGCAAAGACCACCACACGGCCCTTCTCGAGATGACGAATGGCCCGGCCGCGAATGTAGGGCTCGGCGACCTGGGGCATTTCGAGAGCGGTCATGACCCGGGCCGGCACCCCCTGCCGCTCGAGGGCGTCCTGCAGGGCCAGCGCATTGAGGACCGTGGCCAGCATGCCCATGGTGTCGGCGGTGACCCGGTCCATGTTCTTGGCGGCGGCGGCCACGCCCCGAAAGAAATTGCCGCCACCCACCACCAGGCCGAGCTGGACGCCGGCGCGGGCGACCTCCGCGATTTCGGAAGCCAGGGCGCGCACGCGCTCCGCGTCGATGCCGAACGAAGCTCCGCCGGCCAGGGTCTGGCCACTGAGTTTAAGCAGGATGCGGTCGAAGCGGGCCACGGCGGCTCCGATCAAGCCCCGGCGGGGCCAGCCGGCTCGTCGCGGTCGCCCAGCTTGAAGCGGGAGAACCGCGAGACGGTGATGTTCTCGCCGGTCTTGGCGATCTTGGAGGCGATCATCTGGCCCATGGTGATGGTGTTCTCTTTGATGAAGGGCTGCTCGTAGAGACAGACCTCCTCGTAGAACTTGCTCAAGCGGCCTTCGACGATCTTGTCGACGATCTTTTCGGGCTTGCCTTCGGCCAGGGCGCGGGCGCGCTGGATCTCGCGTTCCTTCTCGAGAACCTCCGGCGTGACGTCCTCTTTGCGGATGAAGCGGGGGTCGGCCGCGGCGATCTGCATGGCGATGTCGTGGACCAGTTGCTGGAACTCGCCGGTGCGGGCCACGAAATCGGATTCGCAATTGACCTCGACCAGCACGCCGAGCTGGGAACCGGGGTGAATGTAGCTGCCCACCAGTCCTTGCTTGGTGGCCCGGGAGGCCTTCTTGGAGGCCGCGGCGATGCCGCGTTTGCGCAGTACGACTTCGGCCTCGGCCAGGTCGCCGTTGGCTTCCTGCAAGGCGCTCTTGCACTCCATCATGCCGGCGCCGGTGCGCTCGCGCAGTTGTTTCACTAATTGTGCGGTAATGTCCGCCATGGTGTCTTACCTATTCCTTAGCTGAGGACAAGCTAAAGCTTGTCCTACGGATTCTCTTCGCGCGCCGCGACCTCGCCGGCCGTCTCGGAGCCGGGCCCCTTGCGGGGCAGCGAGGACGAGGGCAAATCCTCGTCGGGCAGGCTCTCGGACATCAACTGCTCGCTGTAGCGGGGGTCGACGTACTGGGTATACTCGGGAATATCCTCGAGCGGCGTTTCGTCGCTGACGATCTTCTCGGCGGTGAACTCCTGCTCGGTCGCCAGGGCGCGGCCTTCGATGACGGCGTCGGCGATCTTGCTGGAGAAAAGGCGAATGGCGCGCAGAGCGTCGTCGTTGCCCGCGATGGGGTAGTCCACCTGGTCGGGGTCGCAGT
>PMEV01000095.1 GCA_003154855.1 Bryobacterales bacterium | reverse complement strand
TCGTAGGCGGCGCAGGTCGGCAAGACGCTCATAAGAAGGTGGCTGTGGCCGTCCTGGTGCTGGAGGCCTTCGCCGGCGAGCGTGGTCCGGCCGGCCGTGGCGCCTACCAGGAAGCCCTTGCCACGCGCATCGGCGAACGCCCAGACGAGGTCGCCCATGCGCTGCAAGCCGAACATCGAGTAGTAGATGTAGAACGGGATCATGGGCAGGCCGTAGTTCGCGTAGGCGGTGCCGGCCGCGGTGAAGGAGCCCATCGAACCGCTCTCGGTGATGCCCTCCTCGAGAATCTGGCCGCTCTGGGATTCCTTGTAATACAAGAACATCTCCTGATCGACCGGGTGGTAGAGCTGTCCTTGGCTAGCGTAGATGCCGATCTGGCGAAACAGCGATTCCATGCCGAACGTGCGGGCTTCGTCGGGAATGATGGGCACCACCTGCCGGCCCAGTTTGGGGTGGCGCAGCAACAGGGTGAGCACGCGGACGAAGGCCATGGTAGTGGAGACGTCGCGACCCTGGGAACCGGTCAGCGTTTCGGCGAAATAGTCGAGCGGCGGCGCCTCGACCGGGACGAAACGTACAGTTCGCTGGGGAAGGTAGCCGCCCAGTTCCCGGCGGCGCTCCTGGAGATAACGGATCTCGGGGCTCTCCTCGGGCGGACGGTAGAACGAGACGGTATGGATACGATCCTCGGGGATGGGAATCTCGAAGCGGCGGCAGAAGTGCTCCATCTCCTGCTCATTGAGCTTTTTCTGCTGGTGGGTGACGTTGCGGCCCTCGCCGGCCTCGCCTAACCCATAGCCCTTGATGGTCTTGGCCAGGATCACGGTGGGCGAGCCGGTGTGCTGGCAGGCGCGCAGGTAGGCGTTGTAGACTTTGTCGGGATCGTGGCCGCCGCGGCGCAGCTTGCGCAGTTGTTCGTCGCTCAGATCGGCCACCAGGTCCAGCAGTTCGGGGTATTTGCCGAAGAACTCCTTGCGGATGTAAGCGCCGTCCCGGACCACGAAGGTCTGGTAGTCGCCGTCCAGGCACTCGTTCATGCGCTGGACCAGCCGGCCGGTCTGGTCGCGGGCCAGCAGCGGGTCCCAGTCGTTCCCCCAGATCACCTTGATGACGTTCCAGCCCGACCCGGCGAAGACCGCCTCGAGTTCCTGGATCACCTTGCCGTTGCCGCGCACNNTTCTCCAAGTAGCGCATGAAGCGCGCCTGGTAGATGGCGTTGATCGGCCCCAGCCCCATCGAGACCGTCGGAAACTGCCAGAAATCCGGCATCAGCCAGGGATGCGGGTACGAGGACAGGCCGGGGTGTTCGCGCAGCTCGTGACGGAAGTTCTCGAGGTGCTTTTCGTTGAGCCGTCCCTCCAGGTAAGCGCGCGAGTAAACGCCCGGCGAGGCGTGCCCCTGGAAATAGACCAAATCCCCGGGCTGATCGCCATAGGCCGCGTGGAAAAAGTGGTTGAAGCCCACTTCCACCAGGGTGGCGAGCGAGGCGTAGGTCGAGATGTGGCCTCCCAGTCCGTGGTCGTACTTATTGGCCCGTACCACCATGGCCAGGGCGTTCCAGCGGATCAGGCTCTTCAGCCGCCGCTCCAGGGCGCGATCGCCTGGATAGGGGACCTGCTCTTCGACCGGAATGGTGTTCACGTAGGGCGTGTTGACGTAGTAGGAAGGCGCCGCACCGGAAACTCGCGCCCGGTTCGCCAGGTGGTCCAGCAGGAAGGAGGCGCGGGTCGGACCGGACTCGCTGACCACCTGGTCCAACGCCTGCAACCATTCGGCGGTCTCCTGAGGGTTGAGGTCCTCCGCGGGAGGTACGCTAGCCTTGAGCATAATTGGGCAGTTCTACACCCAGAATAGCGCGAGGCGTTGGACCGCGCCTACGTGATCGGCCTTCCGCAGAAGGGGCAGAAGCGCGCCTCTTGCGGCTGCACCAACGCCTGGCCGCAGGAGGGACAGTGCCGGTGCGACGAGATACCGCGGCGCCGCATGGCAATCGCGACAACGACGCCGATCGGAAGCGCGAGGAGCAACAAGACGAGGAGGAAAAGCACCTCGGCTAAGCCGATGGATCGCATACAGGCATCATACACCGCGCCACCGGGCCGGGACCGCCAGGGCGTGCGCGACACAGAAAAAGCCGGTGGTATCCGATGTGGGGTCGGGATTTCANNAGTGGTTGCTGAGGGAGGGGTATTCCACAATTTGCACGCGGCCGCGGCCGCGCAGCAGTTTGGCAACCGCATTCGGGGTGTCGCTGGCAGGCAGGGCGCGCTCGAATTCCACGCGCTCATCGGCGACCGGCGCGCCGCCGAGCACCGTGCTCATCGAGGTGCGGCCTTCGATCACGACACGGATGCGGCCATCCACGCGGCCCGACCAGATCGCTCCCCGGCGCAGCAGCTCGAANNCCGGCATCCTTGGGAGCGGCCGGCGGCCAGGCCAGCCTGAAGCTGTAATCGCCCGGCCCCGCCTGCGGGTTGCGGATCAGTACGCGGGCCCGGTAGCCGTTGGATTCGCGAGGCTGCTCGAGCAGGCGGATCTCTCCGCGGCCCTCGATCTTCTCGATGCTCACCGTCACCTCGCGGCTGGGCAGCGGTTTCGAGAAGTGGAACAGGCCGCCCGCCACCGGCTGGCCGCTTCGCGCCTCGGCCTCGCAGGTTTTCCCGTGGCAGCTCACGACGGCCTCACCGTCCACGCGCCCGCTCCAGGCGACCGTTTCGCGCCGGATGCGCGGGGCCGGCCCGGTCTCATCCGCTTCCCAGAAGAAGGCGAGCGAATAGAGCGCACTGCCAGGCTGCCGGTCTTCAATGATGACCGAGAGTGTGTACTGGTTGTCCATGCCGGGCTGTTCGAGGATGTTGACGCCGCCCCGCCCCTGGACCGCCTCGAGACGCACCTGCTGCCGGCTCTCGGGCAGGGCCGCTTGGAAGTGGAAACGCCGCCGCTCGACAGGCAGGCCTTCCCGCACTTCCTCGGTGACCTGGTTCCCGTGGACGTGCAGGACGACAACACCATCCACCTGGCCCTCCCAGACCAGTTGCGGCCGATCCTCGGCGGCCAGCAGAGGACCCAGCAGCGCGGCTAGAAGGAGGGCTTGGCGCATTCTATGCCAGCGGAAAAAGCGGCGCCGCCCCTTTGGAACCGGCCAACAGCAGCGCACGCTCCCGCTTGCTGAGCGGCTTGAAATCGGCCGCCAGTTCGAGCGCCATCTGGAAGATCTTCTCATCGCCCGGCGGGATGGCGGCGGTGATGTCCTCGGAGAGCGTGAAGCGCAAGGCCCGGCTGGCCAACTCGCGATCCTCGATGGGCTGGTACCAGGCCTTGGGGTGCGCGCTCTTGTGCTGCTCGACTCCCGGTGCAAGGGGAGCATGGGCCAGAGCTTTCAACGCCAGACGCGCCACGCCTTTCTCCTTCGCCCGCGCGATGATCCGCGGCCCGAAGTTTCCCTGTGCGAAGCAAACGAAGTTGACCGGGAAGAGAATCGAATCCAGCGGAAAGCGGTCTAGCATGGCGAGCGCCGCTGCCTCGGAATGCGCGGAGCAGCCCAGGTAGCGCACTTTGCCCTGTTCGCGCGCCTGGACGAAGGTCTCGGCGGCGCCGCCGGGGCCCAGGATCTGCTCTACTTCTTTCAGGGTCGTGACAGCGTGGAACTGATAGAGATCGAGACGATCGGTGTGCAGGCGTTCGAGGGAGCGCTCGAGTTCCGCGCGCGCGCCCTTAGCGTCCCGCTGCATGGTCTTACATGCCAGAAAGACCTTCTGGCGGTAGGGAAGCAGGGCATTGCCGAGCTTGATTTCGGCCTCGCCGTCCCAGTACGAGGGCGCCACATCGAAGTAGTTCACGCCCCGGTCGATGGAGGCGGCGACCAGGCGGTCGGCCTCCTTCTGTTCGGCGCCGACCAC
>PMEV01000220.1:889-4256 GCA_003154855.1 Bryobacterales bacterium | reverse complement strand
GGCCAAACCTCAATGCGGTCACAATGATCGGCGAAGAACACGATGGCGCTGTGGCCTCGACTGGATTCCATGTCCTCCGCGCCCGGCAGATCGAGCCCGCGTGGCTTTATTACCTGGTCCAGACCGACCAGTTCATCAGCGCGATGTCTCATCGAGTTCAAGGTGTCCTATATCCCGCAGTACGGCCGCGAGACGTAACCGAGTATACTGCACCCATTGCACCGCCGGCAGAACAGCACCGCATCGTCGCCGAGATCGAGAAACACATCAGCGATTTGGAAGCAGCGATCACGAGCACGCGCAATGCCGGGGACCGAGCCGTATCGCTCAGGTCCGCAATTCTTGAGAACGTCTTCAGTAGGCCTGAGTACCCGCCTGTTCCGTTGGGAACGCTAATCTCGTCCGGTCCTCAAAACGGCATCTACAAGCCCGCAGAGGCTTATGGGACAGGTACGCCGATTATTCGAATTGACGACTTCCAAGATGAGTTCCTGCGAGACCGATCAGCGCTCCGCACGCTGGCGCTGGAGTCGGATGAATTGTCCAGCTATGGCCTGCACACCGGTGATCTCATTATCAACCGAGTAAACAGCATGACCCACCTCGGGAAATCCTTCGTAGTCCCCGAGGGCATTTGTCCCGCTGTCTTCGAATCGAACATGATGCGGCTATCGCTGGTCCCCAGCGTCACACCCGCGTGGGTTGCACTCTATCTACAGAGCCCATCAGGCCGAGGTCGGCTTGTCCAAAACGCCAAACAAGCGGTTAACCAAGCCAGCATAAACCAGAGGGACGTCTGTTCAACGCCGGTACCTATGCCACGGTCCACCCAGGAGCAAGTTCGACAGGTGGAGCGGCTCGAAATGCACCTCGATGCCGTTCGCGCATTCCGCACCGTATGTGATCTTGCTCAGGCCCGCGCCGCCCGCCTCCGCCAAGCCATCCTCCACAAAGCCTTCGAAGGCAAACTCGTCCCCCAAGACCCCAACGACGAGCCCGCCTCCGTCCTCCTCGACCGCATCCGCGCCACCCGTGCGCAAACCCCCGCGCGCCGCGCCCCACGCAAACGCGAAGTCCATGCCTGATGTTTTGCCCCCGCTCCGAAGCTCCAACACACTGGTATCATCCCGCGGCGGCAGCCGCGCAGTAGAGATGCCCACTGGGACGACCTTCAACCTGCCGCATATGCGGTACCCTTGGAACATAGGGCAGTATGGCGACCCACAACAACCTGCATATCCCGGACGATCTGCTGAGCGCGGTGAACGAAGCGGCGGGTGCCGACGGGAAAACCACGGATGAAATCGCGGCCGATGCCCTGCGGCGATATCTGGCGCACCGGAAGCTGGAAGAACTCGGCAGGTATGGGCGTGAGCAGTCGCTCCGGCTTGGCTACACCGAGGCCGATGTCCCCCGCTTGATCGCTGAATCCCGGCGTGAGAATCGTGGCGCCTAGAGTCACCCTCGATACCAACATCTACGTGTCGGCATTTCAATTCGGCGGCATGCGGCTTCTGCATATGGCGGTCGACGGCGACATCGAGATTGCCGTATCGCCGGCGATCATTGATGAAGTAATACGGGTGTTGCGAGACAAGTTCCACTGGGATGGNNGGCAGCAGATTCTGGGGTTTGCCCGGCTCGTCACCCCGGCACACACCCTGGACGTCGTGAAGGAGGACGAGCCGGACAACCGCATCCTCGAATGCGCCGTGGAGGCCGGGTCGGATTTCATCATTTCCGCCGATAAGGACCTGCTGCGGCTGGGAAGTTACGCTGGCGCCTCGATCATGCCGGCGGCCGATTTCCTGCGGCGTCACCCAGCACAACGGGAGCGGTGAAGCGGGCGCTATGGGCCGCCTCCGTCCTCCTCGATCGCATTCGCGCCGCTCCCCACGCCAACGCGAGGTCCATGCCTGATGCCTTCCCCAGCGTCATAGGGCTGCTGAGAAAAACCCGATTGGGGTCGTCCAGGATGTTGTTCGCAGGCGCCTCAATCCAGGGTGAACCCTTGTAGGCGGCGATCAGAACCCCACTGTCCAGAAAGGTGCGAATAGGACGGGCCATTCACTAGCGCGTTCCCCGGCGCTCCGCCACTTCCCGCTCCAACTCTCGCCGGTTCAGTAGCTTGCCGCCAGAGGCGATGTACTTCTCGCGAAGCTTCCGCAGTTCCTTGCCCAGCGGTGTAACCGGAGGCCTCGGAGAATGGCCGTTCTTCCGGCCGACGGGCGTGTTGATTTGCTTTGCCACACCCCTAGTCTGAGCCGAAATCGCTTCCGATAGCAAGCTCGCTCATGCGATACGCTAAGAACTGGAGCACGGCCCTATGCGTTTCGACATCTCCTTGGAAACCCAAGCTCGCCTGGTGGCGAGAGCCCAAGAACAGGGTCTCTCCATAGATGCTCCCCTGGAGCGCCTCCTGAACGACGACGCGATGCCGGTGGGCGCCGCCAACGGCGAAGTGCCGGAACTACCGGCCTGGCATCTCGGCGTACGCGGCAGCCTTCGCCGCCGGGACATCTACAACGCCTAATGTCTTCCGCCGCTTCCAATCTCGTCAACAAAGTCTGGAACTACTGCAACCTGCTCCGCGATGACGGGGTCTCCTACGGCGACTACGTCGAGCAGCTCACCTACCTTCTCTTCCTCAAAATGGACTACGAGCGGACCCGGCCGCCGTACAACAAGAAGTCCACCATCCCCGAAGAATACAACTGGGCCAGCCTCATGGAAATGGACGGCCTGCCGCTCGAAAGACACTACCGCAACACCCTCGAAAACCTCGGCAAAGAGCCAGGTATCCTCGGCATCATCTTCCGGAAGGCCCAGAACAAGATCCAGAACCCCGCCCATCTGCGCCGCCTCATCGTCGATCTCATCGGTAAGGAACCTTGGAGCGCGCTCAGCGCCGACGTAAAGGGCGATATCTACGAAGGCCTCCTCGAAAAGAACGCCCAGGACACCAAGTCCGGAGCCGGCCAGTACTTCACGCCTCGTGTCCTGATCGACGCCGTCGTCGAGGTCATGCGTCCCCAGCCGGGAACCGCCATCATCGATCCCGCCGCCGGCACCGGCGGCTTTCTTCTTTCGGCCGCCAACCACATCCTCAGGGACTACAAACTCGATCGCGACCAGAAACGCCACCTGGAGACGCAAGCGCTCTACGCGGTCGAACTCGTAGCCTCTACCGCGCGCCTGTGCGCCATGAACCTGCTCCTCCACGGCCTCGGCAATGAGAAGAATATCGCCGCGGGCAAGGACAGCCTCGCCGCCAAGCCAACGGTCAACTACGAAATGGTGCTCACCAATCCACCATTCGGCAAGAAGTCCAGCGTCACGATTATCAACCAGGATGGCGACGAGGTGA
>PMEV01000220.1:0-863 GCA_003154855.1 Bryobacterales bacterium | reverse complement strand
TCAACGGCCGCGCCGCCATCGTCTTGCCCGACAATGTGCTGTTCGAGGGCGGCGCCGGCGAAACCATTCGCCAACGCCTCCTGCACGACTGCGACGTCCATACCCTGCTGCGGCTGCCCACCGGCATCTTCTACGCCCAGGGCGTCAAGGCCAACGTTCTCTTCTTCGACCGCAAGCCAGCCAGCGAAACGCCCTGGACCCGCACCCTCTGGATCTACGATCTCCGCACCAACCAGCACTTCACCCTGAAGACGAACACCCTCACCCGCGCCGACCTGGACGACTTTGTCCGCTGCTACAACCCCGTGGGTCGCCACCAGCGGAGCGAAACTGAGCGTTTCCGATGCTTCTCCTACGAAGATCTGATCAAGCGCGACAAAGCCAATCTCGACATCTTCTGGCTCAGGGACGACAGTTTGGGCGATTCGTCCGACTTGCCGGACCCCGCCGTTCTGGCAGCCGAGATTGTCGAGGACCTGCAAGCCGCCCTCGACCAGTTCGCGCAGATCGCAGCCGACCTAGGCGCGTCTGAACCCGAGGCTGAACGGAGCTGAGAACCACCAAGCGATCTCAAGTCGCACAGCCTGCCTGTTTCCCCACGTGGCGTCCTTCCTGCATTTCGGTAGAGTTAGGCGGGGTTCATCGGCCCACGGCTCGTCGTTGCCGCCTGCGCGCCCAACCGCCCAGCCCGATGCAACCTTTTGCAGTGACGCCCGTCCCCGATATCTTTCTCCCGCCTCCGCAGAGCCTTACCGCCTCCGTCCGCCTCAAACCATCTAACACGGCGTTACCCTATGACAGGGCCGTAACCCCGGTCGCCGCACCTCCGAGAGGGCCACCGTGGCCTGCAAGTGAGAATTAAG
>PMEV01000039.1 GCA_003154855.1 Bryobacterales bacterium | reverse complement strand
GGCCCGGCGACGAGCGCCGGCCCTACCCTCCAGTGGAGACATCGCTCCTACGTCTCCTGCCGCAGCACTTCCAGCGGTGGATGGTCGCAGTCTCCGCGGCTGGCTAGCAGCCCGGTGACGACCGTCACCGTCGTGACCGCGACGACGGCCACCAACAGCAGCAACGGGGACGGGGCAAAACGCGTTTCGAAGACGAAATGGACCAACAACCAGTTTGCGCCGACGGCCAGCAGGCTGCCGGTGCCCGAGGCCAGCAGACCGAGCACGCTGTATTCGGCGAGCATGATCCGCTGCACCTGCCGGCGCGTGGCGCCGAGCGTGCGCAGCAGCACACTTTCCCGCACCCGTTGGAAACGACCCGTCAGCACCGCTCCCGCCATCACAATCACGCCCGTCAGCGCCACGAACAGCGCCATGAACTGCACGACCAGCGCCACCTTCGTGAAGATCGCATCCAGCGTCTGCAGCACCAGGCCCAGGTCGATGGCGGAAACATTCGGATACGCGCGCACCACCGCCTGCTGCAGGGCTGCCGATTGCGCCGAAGAACCCACCCGCGTCGCGACGACGAAGAACTTCGGCGCCGCTTCCAGCACCCCTTCGGGAAACACCACGAAGAAATTGGCCTGCATCCGCTGCCATTCCACCGCCCGAAGGCTCCCCACGCGGGTGCGGATGGGCACGCCCTGAACGTCAAACGTGATCTCGTCTCCGATCTGCACTTGCAGCTCCTTCGCCAGTCCTTGTTCAACCGAAATCGGCACCACGTCCGTCCCCGGGCTCACGCGGCCCACGAACGATCCCGCGACGACCCGTTCCGTTTCCGCGAGCCGTCCCCGGTAGGTGCAGCGATACTCGCGGCGCAACGCCCAGCCGCCCCGGCCCGGCGCCCGGTCGCGCGACAATTCCTCCACGGGCCGGCCTTTCAGGACGCTGATCCGCATGGTGACGATCGGCGCCTCCTGCCGGACAGGCGCGCCCCCGGCCTGGAGCAGGGCATCGACACCGGCCAGCTGGTCGTCCTGGACATCAAAGAAAAGCAGGTTCGGCCGGTCATCGCCCGTGGAACCGCGAAACTCCGCCAGCAGCGATGCCCGCGTCAGGTACAGCGTCAGAACCAGAAACGTGCCGAGGCCGAGCGACACCAGCAGGAGGACCGTGCGATTGTTCGGCCGGTAGAGGTTGGCCAATCCCTGCCTCCAGACGTAGGGCAAACGCCGGGGAACCCACCGCCGCGCCGCCCACGTGAGGAGACGGGCGACGCCGGTGAGCACACCAAACGTCGCCGCCAGCGCCAGGGCGAAACCGAGGCCGCGCTGCCATCGGTTGGTCTGCCACCAGGCGCATCCGAAAACCGACATCCCGATGAGGCCGTAGAGCACCCATTGCAGCGGGTCGCGTTTGGGCACATCTTCGCCATAACCTGCGCGCAGCGCGCGAAGGGGCGACACCCGCCGAATGGACATTAGCGGCAGCAAGGTGAAGAGCAGACAGACACCGAGTCCGGCGCCCATCCCGCCAGCCACCGCCTGCCAGGAGATGAACACGGGCGCGTCGACCGGGAGAAAGCTCCGAAAAACCGCCGGCAGCGCCAGCTGCGCGGCCAGCCCGAGGAGGGCCCCCATTGCCGCCCCCAGCAGGCCAAGCCCCAAGCCCTGGCACAGATACACCGCGAAGCTGCGGCGAGCCGTGGCGCCAAGGCAGCGGAGCACAGCGATGGTCGCCACCTTTTGTTGCACATAAACCTGCATCGCACTCGCCACCCCGATCGCCCCCAGCAGCAGGGCAATGAAACCCACCAGGTTCAGAAACGATTCCACGTTGTCCAGCACTCGTCCGAGGTCGCGCTTCCGCTGCTCCACGGTGTCGAAGCCGAGCTGCAGCCCGCGAAACCGCTCGCGCAGGTTGCGGACCAAGGCTTCCACATCGAAGCCGGACGAGAATTTGAAATAGGTGCGGTAACGCACCAGGCTGCCCGTCTGCACCAGGTGGGTCTGCTCGAGCGCGCGCAACGGGAGGTAGACCCGCGGCGCCAGCATCGCCACCGCGGGCGATTCACCGGGGATCTTCTGCAGCGCTCCCGCGATGGGGAACGTCGCCTCCCCCACCCGGATCGGCTCGCCCACCTGCAGACCAAACTGCGTCATCAGCGTGTCTTCGACCACGGCGGCATCGCCCGCGTCGAGTTGCTTGAGCGCCCCCGCCGGCACCGTCACGGCCTCGCCGTAAAACGGAAAGCCGCCCTCCATCGCCCGCACCTGCGCGATCCGCGTCTGCCCCCCGCGGGTGGGGAACACGATCATCGATGAAAACGCGACTTCGCGCGCCTGTTCGCCTCCCAAACCGTCCAGGAAGGCGCGCGCCTCTCCCGTCAGCTTCTGCCGCGAAGTCACCGCCAGATCGGCGCCGAGCAGGGTCTTGGATTGGTCCGCCACGGCCTGCCGGAGGTTGTCGCGGAACGAGCCGATGGCGACGAGCGCGGCGACTCCCAGCACGATGGAAAGCGAGAACAGCACCAGCCGCCGCCGGCTGGCGCGGGAATCCCGCCACGCCATCTTGAGGACGAAACTCATAGACTGCCCACGGAACCCACAGAATATACGGAAGCACTCCTCGCGACGCCTAGGTCGGAGCCAAGGGTAGCGCCGGTCTGCGACCGGCGATTTCGCCAGCCAAAGCCTGGCGCTATCTGGCGGTGACGGCGCACCGCCCGCCAGACCAGGATGGTTTGTTGGAGGGCGGANNGGCTCGGCGGGAGCCTCGCCCTGCATTACGACAATCCTGCAGGTCTCCAGCTCGTAGATCAATTTGGTCATCGGTGGTCCTTTCCGTGCCTTCCGTGTGTTCCGTGGGCGCTCAAGCGCTGTGATCATCTACTACGGCGCCGCCGCGAAGCCGGATGGTCCGCGAACAACGCC
>PMEV01000149.1:408-22672 GCA_003154855.1 Bryobacterales bacterium | reverse complement strand
CACATGGGCGAGATCGAAATCCGGGGGCGGGAAGCCTTCCAACTGGCCGATTTCGTCACTACCAACGCGGTGGCGCGGCTCAAACCGGGCCAGATTCAGTACGCCGGCCTGCTCTACGGCCACGGCGGGTTTGTGGACGACATTCTGGTTCACAAGGTGGCCGACGACCACTACTTTCTCTGCGTGAACGCGTCCAACCAGGAAAAGGACTACCAGCACATCGTGGCGGCAAACCGCTGGGCGGCCGAGGTGGAGTTCGCGAGCGAGCGTTACGCGCAGCTCGCGATTCAGGGTCCCCTGGCGCCGGCCACGCTCCAGAAACTCACCGCGACCGCGCTGGCCGCCATCCGCAACTACAACTTCGTGGATGGCGAGGTGGCGGGCACGCCCGCGCGCATCACTCGCACCGGATACACCGGCGAGGACGGCTTCGAAATCTACTTCGCGCCGGACGAAGCCCCGCGCCTCTGGGACGAGGCGATGAGCGCCGGCCGGGAATTCGGCATTCAGCCCTGCGGATTGGGGGCGCGCAACACGCTGCGCCTGGAAGCCAAGATGGCCCTCTACGGCCACGAGATCAACGCCGAGATCACGCCGCTGGAGGCCGATCTGGCCTGGATCGTCAAGCTGGATAAAGGCGAGTTTCTGGGGCGCGATCGTCTCCTCGCCCAGCAGCGGGAGGGGATTCGCAGGAAGCTGATCGGCTTCGAAATGCGCGGGCGCGGCATCGGCCGCGACGGTTATGAAGTATTCATCGACGGCGCGCCGGCCGGCTGGGTGACCAGCGGCGGGCCGTCGCCCACATTAAACAAGAACATCGGGCTCTGCTATCTCCCCGTCGAGATGGCCCGCGTCGGTCAGCCCATCCAGATTGCGATCCGCGGCCAGTTCGTCGAGGCGGTAACGGTCCCAACACCTTTCTACAAGCGAGCGAAATGAGCACATATCCGGAGGAGTTCCGCTACACGAAGGACCACGAGTGGGTGCGGCTGGAAGGCGGCATCGCCACGGCCGGCATCACCGATCACGCCCAGAGCGAGTTGGGCGAGATCGTNNGGATCCGTCGAGTCGGTGAAGGCGGTATCCGACATCTATTCGCCGGTCTCCGGCGAGGTGCTGGAAGTGAACGGGCAGCTCGCCGAGTCGCCGGAGAAGCTGAACCAGGATCCGCACGGCTCGGCATGGCTGATCAAGGTGCGCTCGAGCGCGCCTGGCGAGCTGAGCGGCCTGATGTCCGCGGCGGACTATCGGAGCTACATCGGCGCCCAGGAGTAACGCCGGTGCGCTATCTTCCCAAGTCCGATTCCGAACGCCGCGAGATGCTGGCGGCTTGCGGAGTGAGTTCGCTCGAGGACCTGTTCGCGCACCTGCCCGCCGAGGTCCGCCTGAACCGGCCCCTGGCGATCGCGGACGGCTTGTCGGAATACGAGATCCTCGATTACTTCCGCGAGCGCGGAGCCCAAAACGCCTCCGGCGGCGCCTGCTTCCTGGGCGCGGGCGCGTACTTCCACTACCGCCCGGTGCTGGTGGATGCGGTGGTTTCCCGCGGCGAGTTTCTCACCGCGTACACGCCATACCAGGCGGAGATCTCCCAGGGCACCCTCACGGCCATCTTCGAGTTCCAGACCATGATGTGCCAGCTCACCGGCATGGACGTGGCCAACGCCTCCATGTACGACGGCTCGACGGCCCTCGCCGAGGCGGCCATGATGGCGGCGCGCATCACCGGGAGGAAGCGGCTGCTGGCGGCCCGCACGCTGCATCCGGAATATCGCGAGGTGCTTGAAACCTACGCCCGCAACCAGGGGCTGGAGGTGGTGGAGTTCGGCTACCAGGCCGCCAGCGGCGCGCTGGATCTCGAAGACCTGGAGCGCAAGCTGGATGCGGCCACGGCGGCGGTGATCGTGCAGTCGCCGAACTTCTTCGGCATCGTCGAGAACGTGAACGCGGCCGCGGAGCTGGCGCACTGTGAGGGGGCGCTCCTGGTGGACGTGTTCACCGAAGCGGTGTCGCTCGGATTGCTCGAGCCGCCCGCCGGCGCGGACATCGTGGCCGGCGAGTTGCAGTCCTTCGCCATTTCGCCCAGCTTCGGCGGGCCCTACGCCGGCATCCTGGCCACGCGCGAGAAGTACATCCGCCAGTTGCCGGGCCGTCTGGTGGGGGAGACGGTGGATACGCGCGGGCACCGTGCTTTCTGCCTCACGCTGGCCACCCGCGAGCAGCACATCCGCCGCGAAAAGGCCACTTCCAACATCTGCACCAACCAGGCGCTCATCGCCCTGATGGCGACGGTCTTCATGACGGTTTACGGCAAGCAGGGCCTGCGGGAGCTGGCCGAGCAGAATCTGGCCAAGGCGCACTATCTGGGGGACAAGCTGCCGTTGCGCTTCTCCGGCCCGTACTTCAACGAGTTCGTCGCTACGGTGGAGGATCCCGCGGCCCTCAACCAGGCGCTTCTCGAACGCAAGATCGTCGGCGGCCTGCCGCTCGCGCGCTTCTATCCCGAACTCGGTAACGCGATGCTCCTCTGCGCCACGGAAATGGCCCGGCGCGAGGATATGGAGGCTTTGGCCCGGGTCTGGGAGGGCGATCGATGATCCGCAAGGCCCGCACGCACGTGAATCAGAACGAGCCGCTGCTGTTCGAGCTGAGCTCGCCGGGGAAAGTGGGCTATCAACTGCCCCCGCTCGACGTGCCGCCGGTGGACGCCGCTACGGCGCTCGGCGCTCATAACGTGCGCGGCGAGATCCAGGATTTCCCGGAAGTCAGCGAGGTCGAGGCGATCCGCCATTTCACACGCCTCTCCACCTGGAACTACTCTATCGACCTAGGCATGTATCCGCTTGGCTCTTGCACCATGAAGTACAACCCGNNGCATCCCTACCAGCCCGAAGCCCTGGCCCAGGGCGCGCTCGAGATCATGGCGCGGTTGGAAGCGGCGCTCCTCGAGATCACCGGCATGGACGCCGTCACCTTGCAGCCGGCCGCCGGCGCGCACGGTGAGCTGACGGGCATCCTGGTGGCCCGTGCGCTGCTGGCCTCGCGTGGCAACCCGCGCCGGACGGTGCTGATCCCGGACTCGGCGCACGGCACCAACCCGGCCACCGCGGCCATCGCGGGTTACGAGGTCCGCAACATTCAGTCGAACGAGCGCGGGATGATCGACGTCCCGGCACTGGCCCGCATGGTCGATGAGGACGTGGCCGCGCTGATGATCACCAACCCCAACACGCTGGGGGTGTTCGAGGAGAACATCCGCTCGATCGCCGGGATTCTCCACGACAAAGGCGCGCTGCTGTACATGGACGGGGCCAACATGAACGCGCTCGCCGGCCTGGTGCGCCCCGGCGACAACGGCGTGGATGTGATGCACCTCAACCTGCACAAGACCTTCTCCACTCCGCACGGGGGCGGCGGTCCGGGCGGCGGCCCGGTGGCGGTGAAGGCCCCACTAGCGCCGTTCCTGCCTATACCGCGGCTTAAGCGCGCGGCGGATGAGTGGACGCTGGACTACGAGCGGGGGCAATCCATCGGGCGCGTGCGCGCCTTCTATGGCAACTTCGGCGTGCTGGTGCGCGCGCTGGCNNATCGCGGCTCAGGCGCCCTCCATGCATGAGTGCGTCTTCAGCGACGCCCGCCAGGCCGCGCGCGGGGTGCATACCGGCGATATTGCCAAGCGCCTCATCGATTACGGCTTCCATCCTTACACGGTCAGTTTCCCGATGATCGTGCACGGCGCGATGATGATCGAGCCCACCGAATCCGAAAGCAAGCGCGAGCTGGACCTGTTCATCGACGCGCTGGTCTCCATCGCGCGCGAGGTGGAAGAAGACCCCGAGACCGTGCTAAAAGCCCCCCACTCGACCCGCATCAGCCGCGTGGACGAAGTGAGGGCGGCCCGCAAGCCGGTGGTCCGCTGGCGGCCCAGCCTCGAGAACTCCGGCCCGCGCTATTAAGCAATCCCGCCGTTGCGCCGATAAAAGAAAGTGTCGGTATTTCGCGGAACCGTGCTGTTGCTGGGCCTGGTCGCCCCGCTCGTGTGGGGACTCGATCCCCGCCTGGCTGTGACTCAGCTCGGACACGACGTCTGGACCAGCGCCGAGGGCCTGCCGCAGGACTCCATTCGCGCGGCCGCACAGACGGCCGACGGCTATCTCTGGTTCGCCACCACCAACGGCCTGGTCCGGTTCGACGGCGTCAGTTTCACGGTCTTCGACTCCTCCCACGGGCTAGCTTCCAAGTGGGTGACCGCTCTGGCCGCCGATCCCGATGGTTCCTTGTGGATCGGTTGCGACGTCCCCTCCGGGTTGCTCCGCTACCGGAACGGCAAGTTCCAAGCGGTCGCACCCAGCTTCGGCCTTCCCTCGCGCGCCTTTCGCACTCTGCTGGTCGATTCTCGCGGCGCTCTCTGGATCGGCGGCGATGGCGGCCTGGCCCGTTTCGACCACGGCCGCATCTCCCAGATGTTCACGGGATCCACGGAATCCAACGTGCACGTCATTTTCGAATACCCCGCGGGAACCGTCTGGGCCGGGGCGAACGATGGCCTGCACCGGTTCGATGGCGCCTCCCAGCGCGTCTACACAACCAGGGACGGCCTGCTGGATAACTCCATCTGGGGGCTCGCACCGGCCCCCAACGGCGGAATCTGGGTGGGTACGCACCAGGGCGGCCTGACCGAGTTGCGCGACGGCTCGTTCCGCACCTACACCTCCCGCGACGGCCTCACTCCCGGCGGCGTCACCTCGCTCCTTTCCGACCGGGACGGCTCACTCTGGATCGGCTCGGACGGCGGCGGCCTCGGCCGCTTCGCCGACGGGAAGTTCAGCACCTATGGGACCCGCGATGGCCTTTCCAACCAAGTCGTGCGCTGCCTGCTCGAAGATACGGAAGGGAGTGTGTGGGTGGGCACAGCCGGCGGCGGCATCAACCGCTTCAAGCAATACCGCATGACCGTCCTCTCCATGCGCGAAGGCCTCCCCAGCAATAGTATCCGTTCCCTTCACCAGGATCGCTGGGGAGATCTCTGGCTCGGCACTTCCGCCGGAGTCGCCCGCGTTCGGCCGTCGGGACAAATCTCCGTCTATGGCGCCAGGGACGGCCTCGCGAGCGACCTGAGCTGGCCGGTCTTGCGCGATCGCTCCAACAACGTCTGGGCCGGCAACGAGAACGGCGTCCTGCAGGAGTTCCGGGGCGAACCCAAGGGCCGCCCGCAGCGGGCCTGGAAACTGCACGGGCCAGTCTCCCTCCTCTTCGAGCAGCGGGATGGCTCCGTTTGGGCCAGTTCGGTCCAGGAACTCTTGCATTTCCAGGGCGATACGGTTTCGGCTCTGGGCGCGGCGCAGGGCTTGGCCAGGCTTCCTGTGTGGGCTATGGCGGAGGGCCCCGACGGCTCGCTGTGGGTGGGAAGCGAGGCGGGTGTCCAGCAGTTTCGCGACGGCCGATTCCTTCCCCCGCTGGGCATGGGCGGGAAATCGGCGTACCGTACCGTCAGCAGCATCCATGTGGACTCCCAGGGATACCTGTGGGCGGGCACCATAAACGGCCTCATGCGCGTCGCCGGCGGCCGCGTCACTGCCTTCGGGAATCGCCAGGGTGTCCCCGAGGGTCTCATGCATCAGATCCTCGAGGACGACCAGGGGTATTTTTGGCTCAGCGGCCTCCACGGGGTCCTGCGGCTTTCCCGCGCCGAGCTCAACGCGGTCGCCGAGGGTCGCGCGCCGGCCGTTCACCCACTGAGCTTCGGCGTCGCCGACGGCATGCGCGGCACCAGCGATTTCGGCTTTGGCACTGCGCCCTCGGCCTGGAAGACCTCCACAGGCGCGCTCCTTTTTGCGACCCGCGGAGGCGTGCTCGAAATCGACCCCCGGCGTCTCAAATACAATTCCCGCATCCCGCCGGTCTTGATCGAGCGGGTAAGCGACGAACGGCAGAGGAACTTGCAGGCTGGCGATTCGGTTCGCGACGGCGGCAATCTCGAGTTCCATTACACCGCCCTCAGCTACCTGTTCCCCGGCTTCGTTCGCTTCCGCTATCGCCTAGAGGGCTTCGACGCCGATTGGGTCGATGCCGGCACCCGGCGCACCGCCTACTACACCAATCTCCCGCCGGGCTCGTTCCGCTTCCGCGTGGTCGCTTGTAACAACGATGGCGTTTGGAACGAGGCCGGAGCTTCCTTCGCGTTTTCGGCCCGGCCGCGTTTCTATCAGACCTCCTGGTTCTTCGCTCTGTGCGCCCTGGCCCTGGTCGCCGCCGCAGCCGGTCTCGATCGCCTGCGCGTGCGCGAGTTGCGCCGCCGCCAGCGGAAACTCGCCGCTCTCGTCGAGGAGCGCACCGCCGAACTGCGCCAGGAAATCGAGGTTCGCAAGGCTGCCGAGCAGGCCGCGGCGGCGGCCAGTCTGGCTAAGAGTCAGTTTCTGGCCAACATGAGCCATGAGATCCGGACTCCCATGAACGGCGTCCTGGGAATGACGGAGCTGGCTCTCGACACCGTGCTCACCCCGGAGCAGCGCGAGCTCATCGAGACCGCTCGCGCCTCGGCGGATTCGCTGCTCGCCATCATCAACGACATCCTCGACTTCTCCAAGATCGAGGCCGGCAAGGTCGAACTCGACCCTATCGAGTTCAATCTCCGGGACAGTCTCGACGACGCCACCCGGAGCGTCGCGCTGCGGGCCCATGAGAAAGGCCTCGAACTGGCTTGCGATGTCGCCTCGGACGTCCCGGAGACCGTAGTAGGCGATCCGGCCCGGCTCCGCCAGATCGTCCTCAACCTTCTCGGCAACGCCATCAAGTTCACCAGCCACGGCGAGGTGACCCTCCAGGTGGGCGTCGAGGAAACCGACGGCCTGCACGCCCTCCTCCACTTCATCGTGGCCGACACAGGCATCGGCATCCCTCCCGATAAGCAGTCCTCGATCTTCGCCCCTTTTACCCAGGCCGACGCCTCCACCACCCGCCGCTTTGGCGGTACTGGCCTCGGCCTCACCATTTGCACCCGCCTGGTGGAGATTATGGGAGGACGAATCTGGGTGGAAAGCGAACCTGGCCGTGGGAGCCGCTTCCATTTCACCGCGCGCTTCGGTGTGGGCGCGACTCCGGCGGAACGGTCCCGCCCCGCCGACGCATCCCGCTTGTCCGGCGTCGCCGTTCTGGTGGTGGACGACAACGCCACCAACCGCCGCGTTTTGGACGGCTTGCTGACGAACTGGGGGATGCAGCCCTCCACCGTTCCGTGCGCGGAGGAAGCGCTGGCTGCCATGCAGCGGGCGCGCGCCGGGGGAACACCCTTTCCACTCCTGATCGCCGACGTGAACATGCCTGGAACCGGCGGCTTCTCCCTCGCCGCGGCCATCCGCCGGAACCCGGACTGGGCCGGTCTTCCGATCGTTCTTCTCACCTCCGCCGGCCAGTCCGGCGATGCCGCTCGCTGCCGCGAGTTGGGCGTACATGCCTATCTCACCAAGCCGGTTCGCCGGGTCGATCTCCGCGCCGCCGTGCTCACCGCTCTCGGTGGCCGCTCCTCGCCGCATGACCCGAATGGCCGGGCGCCCCACCCCAGTCTCCGCGAAGACCTTCCCGGCCTGCGCATTCTGGTCGCGGAGGACAACGCCGTCAACCAGCAAGTCGCCCGCCGCCTCCTCGAGAAACGGGGACACACCGTCGTGATCGCGGCCAACGGATGGGAGGCGGTCCGCGCTCTGGAAAAACAGGAATTCGACCTCGTCCTCATGGATGTGCAGATGCCCGAGCTCGACGGCTTCGAGGCCACCGCGAGAATTCGCGCCCAGGAACGCGCCGGCGGAAAACACCAGACCATCTTCGCCATGACCGCGCACGCCATGAAGGGCGACCGGGAGCGCTGCCTGAGCGCCGGCATGGATGGCTACATCTCCAAGCCTCTGAACTCCGCCGAGCTCCTGAATCTCCTCGACAACGTCCCGCGGAGCGGCCCTCCGGCGCTCGTCGGATAGCGCGGGCGGCCGCCGGCGTAGCTACTTGAAGCCCATCCCGTTCAGCACTACGCCGAGGTCGCGCACGTCGCCGGGCACGCGGAACGTGCGATCGACCTCCAGCGTTACGTTGACGAAGCCCGGCGCGGCCGGAAGCGGCAGCCGCGAGCGCAGCGTGTATTCGCCCGGCCCGGGGAACGTCTCTTCCGCCACCACGTTTCCGTGGGCCAGCAACTGAACGTGCCGGGCGGGCGCGTTCTCGGGGATGTAGAAGCTCGCCTCGAGCGCCAGCGGCCGGATGGGCGCCTTCAGTGCGACCACGGCGCGGCGGTCGGTCCAGCGCCAGGCGCCCGATTCCAGTCTGCCGAGGCCGCTGACGATGTAATACTCCGCGTCGGCCGCGTTCATGGAGAGGTAGCTAAGCGTCAGCTCCCGCCCGGCGACGAATTCGGCGCGCACCCGGTCGATCGGTTTTGTCGAAATGTCGAAGGGACGCAAGCCGGCGGCGGCCGTGGAATAGCCGGAGCGCGAATCGAGGCCGATGAGCCGGAGCGGCAGCCAGGAAGAGATCGCTCGCTCGGAAAGCAGCTTGCGCGGTGTTTTTCCCGGCGCGGAAATGGCCCCCAGTTCGCTGGTGATCACCAGGTCTCCCACGCGCATCTGCGTGTCCCGCTGGAGCGGCAGCGCGCCCTCCGCCTCCGCGTAGTAGCGCAGGCCCCACTCGCCGTCGATCCAGGTGCGGTGCGCCGCCATGTCGCCGCGCACGCTCTCGACAAAGCGCCGGTATCCGTCCCAATGCTGGTAATTCGCGCTGGCCAGAGCCACGCCTACCAGCAGGCTGGCCGCGATGCCGGCGGCCAACAGCGCGGGCCGCCTCTCCAATCTGCGTGTGACCAGGATCGCAACAGGCGCGACGATGGGAAGCAGGTAGCGAGCCGAGCCGGCAAAGAAGATCACCAGCGCCAGCCCGAAGAACAGAACGATCCACAGGGCCAGGAAGCGCTCGTCGGGGTCGTCCGTCTTGGCGGCCGTGCGTGCCGAGGAGAACAGCACCAGCGCGCCCAGCCCCCAGGAGACCCAGAACAGCGGGCTGGAATCCACGAACGCGAGCGCGCACGCAGCCGCCACCAGGGCCGCCGCCGCCCACCTCGGTATTCGGAAGAACGCCAGCGCGGCGAGCAGCGGAAACACCAGCCAGCCGGTGTGGACGGTGAGCGCCGCGGCGTTGCGCAGCTTGGCGATCCAGCTCTGCAATCCGTAAGTGTGGAAGTATCCCGTCAGCACGCTCGCGGGCAGCACGCCCCCCGAGAGCCGCTCCCAGAGTTGCCAGCCGAGCAACTTGGCGGGCGCCACGCCGAGCGCGATCCAAGCCATTTTCCANNAACGCGCTCGCCGCCAGCGTCCAGACGGAACGAGCGTCCACCGCATGCACGAACAGCGCGATGGCGGCCATCCAGAGGGCCAGGAACGGCAGGTCGGCCTCCAGCGACGTGCCGTTCACCACGAACGCAGGTGTGGAGAGGAACAGCAGCGTGGCCAGCAGCGGGTGCGGCGAGAAGCGCCGGGCCAGCGACAGCATGGCCAGTGCCGCAATGATCGAGAAGACGATGTAGGCCGCGTGGTAGGCGCGCTCGGAAACGTCCCCAGTGAGCGCCAGCAGGCCCGCCAGCGCCCAGGTGTTGAGCGGCGGATGCGGGTGCCCGCGCATGTCCACCATTTCGCCTTGGAACGCGTAGCGCGCGTTGTGCGGGTGCAGCGGGTCGGTCTGCGCGTACTGCGCGCCCGCCAGGTAGTAGACGTCGTCGCCCTGTATGGCCTGGTTCAGGAACGGAAGGCGCAGCGCCAGGACGAAGAGCAGGCAAATCAGCCCCGGGACGCCGCGTCTATTCATGGCCGCCCTCCACCAGTTCGAAGTAGCCGATCTGTCCGTGGACACCCTGGTCGGGCCGCGCCACGTCTCCGCCTCCGTACCAGACGCGGACCACGCCCTGGCGCAACTCCACCGTCGGGTCGCAAACCACCTTGTTGTTCCACGCCGCGCCGCCCGAGAACAGCGGCGCCTTGCTCACCCGCTCCCAGAAGACCCCGTCGCCGGACCGCGCCAGGCCGATGCGGCGTTCTTCCCGCTCATCGCGGCCGGTGTATAGCATCCAATACCAGCCGCCTTGGACCCACACCGCGGGCTCGCCCAACCCGGCTTCGTCGAACGCGCCCGGCTCACCCAGTTCGAGGATGGGATTCCGCCGCAGCTTGGTCCAATGGATGCCGTCGCTCGACCTCGCGACGCCCAGCCGCTGCCGCCGCGCCCGATCCTGCCCCAGGTAGAACAGGTAGAAGGTCCCCCCGTACTCGACCACATACGGATCGGCCACGCCGCGTTCATCCCAACTGCCGCGCGGGCCAACCGGCAGCACCGGCTGCGGCTCTTTCCGCCAGTGGCGCCCGTCGGCCGAGCGCGCCAGTCCGATGCGTGGCAGCCGGCCACCCTGGTACCAATAGAGAAACTCGCCCTGGCGCACCACAAGCGAACCGTTGGCGGCGATGTAGTCGCCCTCCCAGGTAGCCGGGTCCGGCGACAACACGCGCCCCTNNAGGTTGTAGTACAGATCCTTCACCCGAACTACCGTCGGGTTCAGCACGTCGGAAGCGTCCCAATCGCCCGGCGCGCCGCGGCCCAGCACCGGAGCGGCCGACTCTGCGCGCACCCGCCAGGCGATCGAGCGCCAGGCGCCTTCGGGCAGCGGCAACGTGAACTCCGCGTACCGGCCGCAGCCGGTCAGCAGCAGAACCGCTAACGAGATCGCCGCCCCCAGGGGTTTCGTCACGCCACTCCCAACCATACAATAGCTTCGAGCACCGCCGCGAGCGTCAGATTCCCGATCGGCTCGCCGGCTCGAGTGGTCGCGACGACGCGAACCCGTGGGCCGCGCGGCGCCCAGATGGCGGGGTCCGTGGGGCCGAACAGGGCCGCCACCGGCGCACCCGCGGCGGCCGCCAGGTGCGTGATGCCCGAATCGTTCCCGATGTAGACCGAGGCTCCGGCCAGCCAGCAGGCCAGCTCGTACAGATCGTGGATGCGCACGGCGTTCTCGAGCGCTTCCTGCGCTCCGGCGCACCAGCGCACTCTCAGGCGGGCCAACGGCACGCGCTCCAGCTCCCGATAGCGCTCCAGCGGCCAGTTCTTCCGCGCGCTGCCGGAGAACGGATGGATCACGGCGAACCCGCCAGGCGTGCTCGCGCAGGGAATCCGCGGCACGGCGAGCTCGCTTCCGCCGCCCACCTGGCGCAGATAGAAATCCGCCGCGTGGACTCTGGCGTCACCAGTCTCGGCAGGCAGGGCGGGAAGGAACTCGAAGGGCAGTCCCTCCACCGCGGCGCGGAATTCCGGACGATTCGCTCCGTACCAGGAGACGATCGAGTCGAACCCGGCCAGTCTTTCCAGCAGCCCCGCCGGCGGTTCGCGGCCGGGAATGCCCACCAGGTCCAGCCCGGTCGAGGCAATCCCCCGCACGCAATCGGCGAACCGGACCAGCGGCACGTTTTGGCTGGCCACCCACACTTCGGTGTAGGCCGCGCGCAGGAACTGCATGGCGGGCAAGGCGCAAATGCAGTCGCCAATGGCGCCCGGACGGATGATGAGGCGTCGCAAGGGAGGCTACTGAATCTCGTACGGCAGCCGGATTTCCAGCGTAACCGGCCGGTAGCAGGTGTCGTGGCTGCACGCCTGATAGCGCAGCTTGCCGAGCAGCACGCCTGGGCCGGGCGCCGCATTCGCCTCGCTCCGGAAGCGCGTCAGAATCTGGAAGTCGCCCGTGAACACCGAGAGCGGCTTCTCCGAGAACTCGTACTTCTGCATTTCCGGCTTGGGATAGACCACCTCGACGGCCGAGAGTGGACCGGCTTCCCAACGCAGGCCGATGGGAATGAGGTAGTCCTCGGCCGGCGCGTTGCTGTTGACGTGATAGCCGCTCTCGATGTGCACCGCCAGCTTGGCCTCCGCCACCCCGCCGCGCCGCGCCACCAGCTTCGCAGGCGTTTCCACCGTGAGGCGATTACTTTGCGCGAGCGACAAGGGTAGGCTGGCCAGCGCCGCGAGCGCCACCAGTGCCCGGGCCGCTCTCGAGAAGTTGATTGAGGTCTCTTTCATAACTGCTCTTGCTCGCCAGGCCGACGTGAACGGCTGCGATCCTCCGCTTCTGGTCGATGATGAAGGTCGTCGGCAGGGCATCCACGCCGCCGTAAAGCTCCCCGACCGTGCTGTTGCCCATCAATACGCGGTAGTTGATCCCGGATTGCGCGACGAACGACTTGAAGCTGTCCCAGCCGTCTTCGTCGGTCAGAATGCCGACCACGGCAAACCCCTGGGCCTTGTACCGCCGCTCGAATTCGATGAACCAGGGAACCTCGATCACGCATGGCCCACACCAGGTTGCCCAGAAATTCAGCAGCACCACCTTGCCCTGGTAGTCCCCCAGCCGGACGGTGCGCCCGTCGGCGTCCCGGAGCTCGAAATCGGGCGCCAGCGTGCGGTTGGCCACCGGTTTCACGCCGGCCGATCGCTCCGGACCCGAGCAGCAACAAAGGCCCAGCGCCAACACCAATGATAGCCAGGGGATAATTCTTCGGCGCAACACGATCGCTTCAATTATACCGAACGCCCATCGCGCACACCGCGCTGTAGCGCCGGCGGTCTTGCCGGGTAGCGCCGGCGGTCTTGCCGCCGGTGTAATCGCCTCGAGGACGGCGGCGCGCCGCTTCCGGCGAACAGACCCGCGTCGAAGGCCTCACACCCGCAGCGCGGGGCGCCCCAGCAAACTCTGAAACCAGCGGCGGCGGTTCTCGCGAACGCGGCGCGCCAGGGTGAACTCTTCGTGGTCGCCCGCTCCGCCCAGCAGACAGGCCGCGGAATCGCAGAAGCTCTCACAGGCGTATTCGCGCCAGCGGCGGCTCCTGGAGGCGCGGTCCCGTGGGCCGAGCCGGCGCTTCCTGCCATCCGCCGACCATCCCAGCTCCCCACGCGCGCCGCTGCGCAGCTCGTCCTCCAGCAGGGCTTCCCAGGAACGCCTGAGCGGATTGCCGGCGCGCAGCCAGACGAAGTGAAACAGCTCGTGCAGGAAGATGCGCGCGAACTCGACCGGCTGATCCAGCAGTGCCGACTCCAGCACGATCTCCCGCGTCCGCAGAAACGACCCGGCGTGAACCGGAACGCCGCTCGGTCCGCCCGAAATCAGGCGGCCGTCCCGAGCCCGCAACTCCGGCGCGAGACGCACTCGGATTGGCCGTCCGTCCAGCGCGGGCGCGCGCCGCAGAACCTCCGTCAGCCGGCCGTTCAGTTCTTCGGCTTCGGCTGCGGTGCTGGCGGTAACGTCGGCGCTGGCGACACTGCCGGCACTGGCGACGCAGCCGGCGCGGCCTGGAGCGTCATCTCGATACCTTCTTCCTTGACCGCGATGCTCTTTTGTTCCGCTGAGAGCCATTCCCTGAAACGCGCGCCCCTCATTTCATCGGTGAGCGTAGCCTGAACCTCTCCGAACGGCTGCGGACCCAGTTCCTCGATCCGGAGCAGATAGTAGCCGCCGGGCATGTGAATCGGTTCGGTCACTTCGCCGGCTTTGGCCGAGAAGATGGCCGATTTCAACGCGCCCGCAATCTGGTCCGATTTCTTGATGGTGCCAAAATCGCCGTCCTTCGCCACCGACGTAGGATCGCCGGAGTTCTCCTTGACCAGCTTCACGAAGTCCGCCCCACCGCGAATCTGCTTCAGCAGATCCTGGGCCTTGGCTTTGGCCTCGTCCTCGGTCATCACCTTCTGGCCCTGGTCGTTGGCCGTCGAGACGGGGGCGGTGCTGAAGGGGAGGTAGATCGCTTTCACCTTGGCCTGCACGAAGCGGTCCTGATTGGTGTCGTAGTTCTTCTGCACCTCTTCGAGGGGAACCTTGACCTCACTGAGACGCTTGTCGATGTCGGCCTGGGCCAGCACCTGAAGCCGAAAGCCGCCGAGTTGCTCTCTCCAGGGGCTGTTCTGATCCAGCTTGGCCTGCTCGGCAGCCGCGGCGAGGCGCTTCACCATTCCGTATGAAACCAAGAGTCGCTGGCGGTTCTTGAGAAGATCCTGTTGGTTCTGCGGAGGCATGACCGTCAGAAACGCCCGGAGGTCGCCGGCTGTCACCGGCTTGCCGTCGACGGTCGCGACCAGACGGTCGGGCGGCATTTGCTCGATCGGCATGACCGAGGCGATCGGGATCGTCTGAGAGCCCACCTGGACCGGAGCGGTCCCCTGCGCGGCATTTGCCGGCATGGTGGATCCCTCCGCCGCGGCTTTCGCTGCCGCCGCGGCGGCAGCCATCGGATCGGGCTTGGGGGGAGCCAATTGCGCCCACGCAGCCGACGCCCATAGCAGGGTAAACAGCACACAGATTCTCATGGCAAAGATTCCTTATGTTGGAGTAACTTGCATTCTAACATGCGGACTGGCGAAGCGTCCTATTTCCAGCGCGCGACCCAGCCCCGGGCGGGCACTTTGAATGCCGCGCCATTCAGTTCGATCGCGGCCTCCTGGGCGCCGAAGTTCTCGACCACCGAACTCCCATCGGCGAACAGGTACAGCCCCACCTCATTCGGCCCGTGGAAGGTGGTGTTTAGCGGCTTAAGCATCAGCGCACGGATCGAGTCCAGATCCTGCCCGCTGAGGCCGAGCAGCGACTTGGGGTCTCCGTTCACCCGCAGAATCCGCACGTTGCGCGCCTTCAGGACCTGCGGGTCGAGCTGTTCCGCCAGACTCTCGGTGAGCAGCGCAGGCCGCCCTGAAAGGATGTACATGGTCAGCTTGAGGGTGAGCTCCGGGTCCTTCAGCGCGTGCGTCGAGAAGAACGCCGCCGGAGCCTCCTCCGGAAACCGGTCCGTGGGCAGCAGCGGCAGCCCCAGCATTCCGGCGTACCCAAAAATATTCGGCTCGCCTGGGCCGTAACTGTTGGCCGGTTTATAGGCGGCGATCCCAACCGCCGGGCGCAGGCGCATCTGCTCGGCGGTAGCCAGCAACTCCGGGATGCTGGCGCGCAACGCCTCGACGTCGGCCGGGCCGCTCGCGCGTCCCAGAACGCCATAGGAGAACAACATGCTCTCGCGCGCCCCGGCCAGCACCGTCTGCCGCGCCTGCTCCAGGTAGGTGGGTGGAGTCGTTTTGAGTGGATCGTACCACCCGCCGCCAACCTTCTTGCCGCCCAGCGCGCCCAGCCAGCGCATGATGAAATACGCCTGGTAGGGCACGCTGCCGCCCTGGTCGCGGTCGCGCGTTTCGGTCCCCACCCAGATCTTGTCGAAGTCCGCGGTCTCGCGCACCACGTCGTAGCCGCGTTCCTGCAAGCGGTCGTACCACTCCGGATACTTGAGGATCACCTTTACGTTGGGGTTTACCTTCCTGGCCGGAGCCAGAATGCGCTCCTGCGAAAGCCGCCACATCAGCCCGCGACGGTAGTCTTCCCAGGTTTGCCCCTCCACGTGGAAGGTGCGGCCCGACAGATTCACCGTCTGCAGCCGGCGCGCGGCGTCGCACTGCGGGCAGGTGCAGTCGGTGAACCAGAAATCGTCGATCATGATCTCGTCGAACAGCCCCGCCGTGTACTCGAAGATCGATTGCACGCGGTTCTGGGTCGCGAAATCGGTGTAGCAGGAGAGCAGTTTCCAACCCGTCGACGGCTTGCCCACGTTGGTCGTGGTGACGCAGCCCGAAACCTCGAATTCGGCGGCTCTGAATCGTTCAATCGCCTTCTGCAAGGTCGCCCGCTCGGCCTGGTAACCATCCCGAAACGTCTCCAGGTAGACCTTGGTAACTCCGGTCTTGTGGCACCAGTCGATCGCGGCGGCGAGGCCCGCGTCGTCCGCAAGGTGGTCGCGCACGTCCTGGGCCGTGAAGAGGGTCGAGAATTGATGGATTGGCCGCTTCTCTTTGGCCAGTTGCCAGAGGTCCGCGGCTCCCGCCGCCCCGGCCGCCGCCCATCCCATCGCTAGCACTGCAATCCAATAGGTACGCATAGCCGTAACTTAAGCGAACAGTTCTTGCGCGCGCATCAGCCGGTCTCTCACCCGGACGCCGTTGGGACACTGGATCGCGCACGACGAGCAATCCTGGCAGCGCACCTCGGCCAGATCCCCGGCGGCCTCCAGGAACCGCTGACGGCCCAGCGGGAATTGCCCGTAGCCATCCGCGTAGGTAAGGCTCCGCAGCATCGCCGATACCGGCAGATCCCGCGGACATTCTCCGTCGCAATGCCCGCACATCCGGCAATAGATCGGCCGGATCTCCTCCGAGCGCGCGGTCAGCAGGCTCCCGTCCGCGTCCGAGAAGGGCGCCGCCATGGCCTGAAGATTCTGCTGGAGCTGATCGGCGTCGGTCATGCTCGGGATGGTGGTCGAGATGCCAGGGTTCTTTAGCGCCCATCGCAACGCCGCCACCGGCATCCCCTCGCGCCGCTTGCCCCCGCGCATTCCGCCGGCCATCACCTTCATGGCCACCACGCCGATGCCCGCCTCGTGCAGCTTGGCGATGGCCGCATCCATGCCGCCTTCCTTCATGGTGAAGTTGTACGTCGTCAGCACCACGTCCATCTTGCCGGCCTGCAGCACGGCCTCGGAGATGCTGGCCAACTGGTGCGTGCTCACGCCGAGAAAGCGGACCTTGCCCTGCTTCCTCGCGATTTGCTGCGCCTCCATCAGGTCGTCGCCGATCTGGGCGGGTTTGTCCTTGGCGTGCAGATACCAGATGTCCAGGTAATCGGTGCCCAGCATCTGGAGGCTGGTCTCGAGTTGCTCCAGGGCTCCGCTCTTGGAGTTGGCCTCCGTCTTGCTCGAGAGGATGATGTTCTTCCGCTTGGCGCCCAGCGCGGCGCCTACCATCCGCTCATTGTTGCCGCCCTGATAGCTTCGGGCGGTGTCGAAGTAGTTGATGCCCTGGTCCACGGCTTGAGAGATCACCGCCGCATCGGAGGTGATCATGCACCCAAAGCCCACGCTGGAGACCTTCAGGCCCGTCTTACCTAGCACGCGGTAGGCGATGCCGCTGGCGCCGGTTGCCGCATTGGCATGGCCGAGGATGCTGGGCAGCGCCAGTCCCGCGGCCAAGAAGTTGCGTCGAGAGGAATCCGAGTTCATGGCAGTATTCAAGGCTCCTTAGCCGAACCTGCTATTATCCCCGATTTTGGCCCTGACCGCGCTGGCCCGCCTCCCAAGCAACCGAAGCGCCACATTAAAGCCCCGCAACATCCAGAACAAAACTGCCCCTCAAAGCGTCTAATAGGGAGAAGGCTGTTGCACGGCCCGCCACGCTGCACCGGCGCCGGTCGTCTTGCGACAGGGAAATGGGGCTTCCCTATGAGCATCGCGTCTGAACGTGCCAAACTAGCCAGCCTCCGCGCCAGAACGGATCGGCAGTTAATCGTGCTCATCCGCAGCGAATTGGAGCGGGGCCTGTATCTCGCCGACACCTGCGCCGCCAGCGATTGCCCGTGCGACGGGCAACATCGGGCGGAGGTCGAGCTAGCCTACACCGACGCCCTCAGACTGCTGCCTAGAATCGACGACCTGAGCCAGGCGGAACGGCGGCGGATCGAGGCGCAACTCAGCCAACTGCAAGGAACGCTGGACCGTCTGCCGGTCTCGGGCCAGTCCCGGACGCGAACCGCCGGCGCCTGAAGCCAGGCCACCCGCCCGCACGCCAGCCGTGCCCCAGCCCGCACCCCATCCGCGCCCCCGGTCCACACTCCGCTACATTAAGGATATGCACTATCGCCCACTTGGCTGCACCGGATGGAACGTGTCCGAAGTCAGCTTTGGAGCCTGGGCCATTGGGGGGGGCTGGGGCACGGTGAAAGACGATGAATCCAGCGCCGCCCTGCGCCAGGCGGTGGACTGCGGAGTGAACTTCATCGATACCGCCGACGTCTATGGCATGGGCCACAGCGAGCGTTTGGTCGCGGAGCTGAAACACGAGCGCAAGGAAGAGATCGTGGTGGCCACCAAGGCCGGCCGCCGCCTGGACCCGCACACCGCCGGCGGTTACAACGCCAGGAATCTGACGGCGTTCGTCGAGGACAGTCTGCGGAACCTCTCGACCGGCTGCCTGGACCTGTTGCAGCTCCACTGCCCTCCCACCGACGGCTATTACATGCCCGAGGTCTTCGGCGCTCTCGACGACCTGGTGGCGGCGGGAAAGATCCGTTTCTACGGGGTGAGCGTCGAGCGGGTCGAGGAAGCGCTGAAGGCCATCGAATTCCCAAACGTCCAGACGGTCCAAATCATTTACAACTGTTTCCGCCACCGGCCCGCCGAGCTCTTCTTCCCCGAGGCGAAGCGGCGCCGCGTGGGCGTTCTGGCGCGCGTCCCCCTCGCCAGCGGGCTCCTGACCGGCAAACTGAGGCCCGATTCGAGCTTCGAAGCCGACGATCATCGCAACTTCAACCGGCATGGCGAGGCCTTCGACGCCGGCGAGACGTTCTCCGGTGTGGATTACGGCGTGGCGCTCCAGGCGGTAGAGGAATTGCGCCAGTTGGCGCCGCCGGGATGCAGCCTGGCGAAGCTCGCCTTGCGCTGGATCCTGATGTTCGACGCAGTCACCTGCGCCATCCCCGGAGGCAAGCGTCCCGCGCAGGTGGCGGAGAACTGCGCCGCCTCCGATCTGCCGCCTCTATCGCCGGAGATCATGGCCGGCGTGGCCAGCGTCTATGAATCCTGGATTCGTCCGCTGGTACACCAGCGCTGGTGATCGTCGCGGCTACGGCTTCAGCGGAGGGCGCGGTTTGGACGTCCAGACCACCGTGCCGGCCGGGTCGATGTAGGCGCTGCCCTGGTCCGTCTGGACGAAGGCCAGGCCGTGGTCGAAGTCGGACGCGCCCCAATACCGCGCCGGGATAACGAGGCTGCCTTCAGGGTCGAGGAATCCGTACCTGCTATCCAACTTGATGCGCGCGCGGCCATCCGAGAACCTGTGCGCTTCGTCGTACTTGCGGAATGGGAAAGCGGGTTTGCCTCGATCGTCAATCCAGCCCAGCAGGTCGTTATCTTCGGCCAAAGCCAGGCCTTCGGAAGGTGGTTCCAGGGGCCGGATCTTGCGCTTATCTTCGGGCACTTCTCTGCCGCGGGTATCGATGGCGATCCACTTGTCGCCTTGCTGAACGCGCGCCAAGCCGTCCTTGAAGCTCTTGGCGTCGTTGTACTTCGGCGGGATGGCCCACTTGCCGGTCGAGTCTTTGAATCCCCAGGTGAAGCCGTCTTTCACGCGCAGGCGGCCGTCCACGAACAGATCCCCCGCGGCCAGATCCTCGCCCATGGAGACACGGATCAGGACCTTGCCGGTGCGGTCGAAGTAACACCACTCGCGATCGATAACCGTGGCGTTCAGGTTGGCGGGATCGTCCGAGAACTCGCCCGCGTTGACGAACTGGGGTTCGACGACCATCCGGCCGTCCCGGTCGACGAAGCCATAGGCCGTGGGCCGCCCGGCTTTCTGAACCCGCAGCAGTCCCTGGTGGAACTCGCCCAGGACGCGGTAGGGGATGTCCGCGATGCGCTTGCCCGTGGGATCGATGAGGCTGTACTGGCTCTCGATGCGGACCACGGCGCGCCCGTCGCGGAATTCCCCGGCGCTGTCGTACTCCGGTGCGATGACCAGCTTGCCGCTGCTGTCTATGTATCCGGACTTGGCGTCCACCGTGACGCGAATCAGGCCCTCGCTCTCCTCGCCAACGGCGTCGTACCGCGGCGCCACAACTACTTTGCCGCTGCGATCGATGAAGCCGAGCTTGCCGCCTTCGCGGATGGGAAACAGATGGCCGGCGGGAGGGGCCGCCATCAGGGGCAGGGCAACCAGGAAGAACATGGGATTCAGTATACGTTGCATGTGGTCCGTCATGCACGGCGGAGGCGCTATTCCGCCGCCACCGCCTCCGACCCGCTGGCCACCCGCTCCATCGCGCTGCCGTCCGGATGCATGCGCCACACCTCATATTTCTTGCGTCCCTCCAGGCGCGTGTAGTAGATCCACGCTCCGTCGGGCGACCATTCGCCGTCGGTCGCCCAGAACTTCACTGGCATGACGACGGTCCGCTTTCCCGACTTCAGATCGGCCAGCGCGATGGTCGAGTTCAGGTCCATGTCGTCGACCGGCGCGCCCTTGGGGGTTTCCTCATAGAACGCCGAGACGGCCAGCCGGTCGGGGTTCGAGGGGTCGAGCCGCAGATGGTCGCTGCTCATCCATTGCAGTTGATTGCCATAGACAGTTCTCAGCTCGAGCGTTCGCTGCGCCTTGCCGTCCAGCCCCATCCAGTACAGGTTCTTCTCGTCGAAACATACCACCGATTCGCCGTCCTTCGCCCAGCCCACCAGCGACATCATGCGTTGCTCGGAGATCCGCGCCGCACTCCCCGGGTTGCCGGCCGGCATTCGCCACAACTGCCACGCCCCGGAGTCGAACCGCAGGAAGGCGATCCATGCGCCGTCGCCCGACCACAGCGGCGACCTCACCAGTCCTCCCATGAGGTCGCGCGACTTCCCGGTCCCGGCGTCGTACAGCACCAGAGTACGGTTCGGCCCGGAGGGCTCATCGCGCGTGTACAACAGCGCCTTGCCGTCCGGGCGCAGGCTCAGTTCGCTGCCGTTAGCGGCGGCCACAATCCGGGCCGCAACGCCTTCCGGCTGGTAGACCACCCGGCCGGAGGCATCCCGGTAGGCGATAGTTGCCGCACTCGCGGCGGAGGCGGCCAGAACGATCATGATCGGATGAATTCGCATCGAAGTCCTCGCAACGGCCTGTTACAGCCAGCCGAGCCCTTACGCCCCACGGCAAGGAGCGACGTAGGGGACCACGGCAGATAGCGGTCGATCCGCTTGAAAAGCCACACCAGCCGGTCGAACTGCCTGAGTTGGAAGCGGCTGATGGTCCGGCGTCCCAGAAGGCTGCCGTTCAGCCACCATCCAGGCCGCGAGATCCGATTGAAGCGGAGCATCTCTTCCACGACGAACCCGGCTTCGCTCATTCGCCGGCGCAACTGCTCTTCCGAGTACCGCCGCTGGTGTCCCAGTTCCCGATCCAGCGAATTGAACAGGCCCGGCCCTTCCGGCGCCAGGATCACGGCCCGGCCCTGCTCCTCCAGCGTCTCGTACATGCTGCGCAATGCCCCCAGGTCGTCTTCGAGGTGCTCCACCACGTTCACGCACACGATGGTATCCACGCGGTTCCGGAAGGGCGCGTAGTCTTCCGGCCTGGCCGCGTCCAGCACTGCGGTCTCGAGCTTCGGGCGTCCGGAGAGGCGCACACCCAGCCGCGACAGATGCTCCGGGTCGAGGTCGGTGGCAATGTAAGTCCTCTTCTTGGCCAGCAGCAGCCGGGTCAGATTGCCCATCCCGGCGCCTATCTCCAGCACCCGCTTCCCGAGATACGGCTGCATGGTATCCGCCATCCAGCGGTTGAAGCGCGGAGCTTCGGAAAAGGCGTCCTGGATGTCTTTGTCGTTGCCGGCATAAATGTCGTTGGACAGCCAGTACCTCAGAATCACCCAAAATGCTTCGACAGCGTCCTTCAGCCCGATCTTCTTGCCTTCTTCATAGGTCCGGCCGTTGTAACTGATCGCCGTTTCATAGATGCGCGCCTGGCGCTTTGCGAGCTTTATCGTAATTTCGGGCTCGAACCCAAACCGCTGGCTCCGGATCGGGATACTCTTGAGCAGCGGCGTGCGGAACGCCTTGTAACATGTCTCCATGTCGGTGAGATTCAAGTCCGCGAAGACGTTGCACATCCCCGTGAGCAGGTGGTTTGCCAGCGAGTGCCAGAAATACAGCACCCGCCGTTCGCCGGCTACCATGAATCGGGAGCCGTACACGGCGTCCGCGCGCCCGTCCGCCAAGGGCGCCAGCATGCGCGGATAATCTTTCGGGTCGTACTCCAGATCCGCGTCCTGGACGATGGCGAATTCTCCGCTCGCCTCCGCGATCGCCCGCCGAAGCGCCGCTCCTTTGCCTTGGTTGCGCTCGCTCTTGAGTAACCGGATTACTCCGGGATGCCTGACCGCCACCGCCTCCACTTCTTCGATCGAGGAATCCGTGCTCCCGTCGTCGGCGACGACGATCTCCCGCTCCCACCCCGCCGGCAACGGCGCCGCGATCGCCCTCTCCAGCAGCGCGCCTACGAATTCCTCCTCGTTGAACAGTGGCACTAAGATCGATAACTTCACGCTGGCGCCTTCACCTTCGTTAGCATCCCACACGAGGCCCGCCCGCGTCCCGTATAATCGACCCGAGGAGGCATCCGTGTCCCCACTGCGATC
>PMEV01000149.1:0-373 GCA_003154855.1 Bryobacterales bacterium | reverse complement strand
CCAATGCGGCCAATTACGACGAGTCCAAGGCCAACCCCTATCCCCACCTGCCGGACCCTCTGGTGTTGAAGAACGGCAAGAAGGTCAAGACGGCCAGTGTGTGGTGGAAGCGGCGCCGTCCGGAGGTCGTCGAGGATTTCGACCGGGAGGTCTATGGCCGCCTCCCCAAGCTCACGCCCCAAGTGAAGTGGGAAGTCACCAGCACGGCCAAGGAAGTGATCGGCGACGTGCCGGTCGTCACCAAACAGCTCACGGGCCATGTGGACAATTCCTCCTATCCCCAGATCACCGTGGATATCCAGCTCGCGTTGACCACCCCGGCCAACGCGCCCGGTCCGGTACCGGTAATCATGGAATTGAGCTTCGCCCGCGG
>PMEV01000218.1:2442-8393 GCA_003154855.1 Bryobacterales bacterium | reverse complement strand
ATTGCGCCGCACTACACTAGACCGTCGTGCATGAAGCAAGACCTGTGTACGAAGATCGCTATTTTCATCGTTTGGCTTATGGGAGTTAGCTGCCCGAACGCGAAGGCCCAGGCGCAGCCATTGGCCGATACACCGCGGCCCCCTTCCGCCGTACAGGGCGAGCCATCGTCGAGTAAAGAGCTATCCGTGCCGAACGGTGAAGTGGTGTCGATTACCGGAATGTCATTGTCCGTTAGGAGCGATCATGGAACGGAAAACTTTAGCCTCCTCCAAAACAGCATTCTCCATGTAGATGGACAATACATCGGATCTTTCAATGGTACCGGGGTGCGCCCCCTCGGGACCGTCAAGGAGAAGGTGCCGGCTTCGAAGTCGATTGGAAAACGGGTTTCCGTAGCAACACTAACTGCCGCGCCGGGTAACGACTCCGACCAAGCGCTAGTGTAGTGCGGCATGCAGNNATTGCGCCGCACTACACTAGTTCACTCATTCTTGTATCCAGTTGCGGACGATGGCCCGTGGGGTCTTAGAAACTGGGCGCTGTTAATTGAGCTACGATGCTCACTTCCGCACTAGCGGTTCGTTTTTCGGCGGGTTCGATCCGCACTTCGAGGGGGACGAACCACCCGGTCTATAGGCCGCGCGCGACTCCACCGAGGGCACCGAGGCGCAGCGTCAACTGCGCCGGCGCCGGTGCTCGGTCGCGCGCCGTCCGGGCCACGCCGCCGTCAGCGTCGGGCGCGACATACCGACTTGTCATTCGTAACCTTGAGACGTGCGCTTCTCACCCTAGGCGACAAACCGTCAAGTGAGTCCGAAAAATCGATACCGTTTTATCGGCCGATGCCCGAGAAACCCGAGTTGAGAGGTGTGGAGCTGTTCTATTGCCTACCTGGCCGTCTTATTGTCTGCGAGCGCCACACGGCGGCCAACGAATGCGAAGACCAAAAGCATCAGGGCAGTCGACCACGCCCCCAGACTGAAGATAGACGGTAAGTACATGCCGATTAGTAGTCCCGAACCTATCAGCAACACTGCCAGCACACCGAATTGCCACATTCCATAGAGGAAAATAAACGGCAGGTAGTGCGAGCCGAGAGCGATCATGAACGCCGGATAAAACCAGTTCTGGCGATAGGCAGTCGCCGCGAATACGAGGGGCAAACTAAGCGGTAAAACGAAAGCTACCTGCATGGCCAGGGCATTCATCGGGTGCCCTTTTGGCAGAGACGACGGCCGCGCCATCACATGCAAAAGCAACCGGGTCATGGGGAAGATGAAGAAGCCGGCTACAACCAGCACTTCCATCGCGGTCTTGGGAGACCGCCACGTCGCTGTGGCCGCGGAGAGAAGCCATACCGCGCTGGAAACCAGTTGGCCTGCGAATCCACCCATGAAAACCGTTCGTACATCCCGCTGTGCATCGGCGATGGTCACAGTGTTTATGGTAGCTCAGATTCCCTCTAGGACCGGCCTCGCATCGTTAGGAAAGAGCGTCGCATTTCCATTTGGCCGCGTCACGCCCAAACCGCCGATTTGCAGCGGTCCTCAGCCCGCCGCGCCGATCAGGAACGAGAAACGCACGTGCGTCTGGGAATCCGCCTTCCACAGGGGCGTGCAGTTGCCATGTCGCGGATCTGGTTGCTCGGAATAGGAGCGGAGCGTCGCCATGAGTGGCGACGCGGCACGCACGNNGTGCGTGCGCCACAGCTTATGCTAGCGCGTATGGGTGGTTGGGGCGGTGGCCGCGGCGGTGAAAAAGGCGGGAACGCGGGGCGGGTGTTGAACGTATCGAGTCAGTATGACCCTCACACAGACGAGCGAAGGGAAGGTGCGGCTCCGGGTGTGGCCCGGGGTGGTTGCGGTGATGTTGCAGTGGTTCCTATGGGTTGGCCTGCCGATCGTAAAGCCGGAGGCCATCATGGTTTCGGTGATGGGCGGATTCCTGGGCGGCGGAGTGGTGGTGCTGGTGTGGTGGGCGTTGTTCAGCCGGGCGCCGCACGTGGAGCGCTGGGGCGCGCTGGTGCTGACGATCGGCGCGGTGGCGGGAACGCGGCGGATTCTGGATGCGTCGATTGCGGGGGCGGGGATGGGGATGCTGTTTTTCGCGTACGTGGTCCCGGTCCTGTGCCTGGCGCTGGTTGCCTGGGCGGTGGTCTGCGGCGGCTTGGCTCGCGGACCTCGACGCTGGACGCTGGTGGCGGCCATCCTGGCTGCCTGCGGGGTGTTCGCCTGCCTGCGCACGGAGGGGGTGACGGGCGGGTTCCATTCGCAGTTCGCCTGGCGGTGGGCGAAGACTTCGGAGCAGAAGCTGCTGGATCGAGCCGGCGCGGAACCGGCGGCTCCGGCTTCCGCTGCGGCCACAGCGCGGACCGGCGAGGACTGGCCCGGCTTTCGGGGAGCTCATCGCGATGGCATGGTCAGCGGCGTGCGGATCAAGACCGACTGGAGATCCTCTGCTCCTGTCGAACTGTGGCGGCGGGCGGTGGGACCGGGCTGGTCGTCCATGGCGGTGAGCAATGGGCTGCTGTACACGCAAGAGCAACGGGGCGAGTTCGAAGTCGTAGCCTGCTACGAGGCGACCACCGGGAAGCCGGTGTGGACGCACCGCGACGAGGTTCGCTTCTGGGAGTCGAATGGCGGCGCCGGTCCGCGCGGGACGCCGACGGTCCACGACGGGCGCGTGTATGCGCTGGGAGCGACGGGAATCCTGAACGCGCTGGACGCCGGGAAAGGCGCGGTGGTGTGGACGCGCAACGCGGCGGCGGACACCGGGGCCAAGGTTCCGGGTTGGGGCTTCTCGGGTTCACCGTTGGTGGTGGGCGACGTGGTCGTTGTCGCGGCCTCCGGCCGGCTGGCCGCTTATGATCGGGCCACCGGTGCTCCACGCTGGCGCGGCCCGAACGGCAGCGAGAGCTACGCTTCCCCGCAGTTGTTGACCATCGGCGGAGTAGCGCAGGTGCTGTTGTTGGACGGCGCCGGCCTCATCAGCGTCGCGCCGGCCGACGGCGCCGTTCTCTGGAAGCACGCTTGGCCGGGCGGTGGCTTCGCATCCTTGCAGCCGACCCTGACCGCGGATGGCGACGTTCTGATCGCGAGCGCCAACGCTGGCGGAGGAATCGGCACGCGCCGCCTCGCAGTGGCACTAGGGACAGGCGGATGGACCGCCAAGGAGGTGTGGACATCGCCCGGGCTGAAGCCCTACTTCAACGACCTGGTGGTTCGCGACGGCTATGCCTATGGGTTCGACGGCGGCATCCTATCTTGTATCGACCTACGGGACGGCAAGCGCATGTGGAAGGGCGGACGCTACGGCTTCGGCCAGTTAGTCCTGCTGAGCGACCAGGGCTTGCTGTTGGTGTTGTCGGAGGAGGGCGAACTCGCGCTGGTTGCGGCGGCCCCCGGCCAGTTCACGGAGATCGCGCGGTTCCCGGCGGTGGAAGGCAAGACCTGGAACCACCCGGCGGTGGCGGGCGACATTCTGCTGGTTCGCAACGGGCGTGAGATGGTGGCGTTCCGGCTGCCCCGGGCGGGTGCGTGACCGCGGCTCAGGCGGCTTCGAGATCGACACGCACGCGACAGCCCAGCGCCGTCGCGATGTTGACCAGGGCGTCGAGCGAAAAGCGCGAAACCCGGCCGCGGATCAGATCGCTGATCCGTGGCTGCGTTATGCCGCAACGGTTCGCGGCTTCGGCCCGGCGTTTCGCGACGGAACGAAGAACGCCGGCTAAAAAGCCGGCGGCAGGATGAAATCCTGGCCCCACAGCGGATTCCACTTTTGTGCGCACCCGGTTGCCCGTGCACAGTTGACAGGGAAGCCGCCGGCGTATCATCATGACCTTTGTTTAACCGATAACGCATGACCTCCCCAACCAGTCCTCCTATCGACCGTCAGCTAGCTTTCGACGACCAGATCGTGATCGCCGGCGCCGGCGGATTCATTGCCGGCTCGCTGACACGCTACTTCCGCAATCTGGGCTACACGCGCATACGGGCCATCGACCGCAAACCTGTGCCGGAATGGTACCAGCGGGTGCCGGGCGTGGAATGTCTCTCCATGGATCTGAGCGAGAAGCAGAACGCCATCCGCGCCGTCGAGGGCGCCGTGGAAGTCTACAATCTCGCCGCGGATATGGGCGGCATGGGTTTCATCGAGCGATTCCGCGTGGAGTGCCTGCGCAGCGTGCTCATCAATACGCATATGGTTGACGCGGCCTGGCGGGCCGGCGCGCAGCGTTACTTTTTCTCCTCCTCGGCCTGCGCCTACAACACGGAATTGCAGAAGGACCCCCAGGTTCGCGCCCTGAAGGAATCCGACGCCTATCCGGCCATGGCCGAACGNNCGCGGTTCCACAACATCTACGGGCCCAATGGCACCTGGTTCGGCGGACGCGAGAAAGCCCCGGCTGCCATCTGCCGCAAGGTGCTGGAAGCCATCGACACGGGCCGGAACTCGATCGAGATCTGGGGCGACGGCACGAAGACCCGCAGCTTCTGTTACATCGACGACTGCGTGCAGGGTATCGACCGGATCACGCACTCCCCGGACCTGATCGCCACGCCCATCAACCTGGGGTCCAGCGAACTGATCTCGATCAACGACCTGGTTAGCATGGTGGAGGGGATCGCGGGCGTGCGCCTGGAGCGCACCTACGATCTGAGCGCGCCCCAGGGCGTGGCCGGCCGGAACAGCGATAACACGTTTATCGAGCAGGTTCTCCACTGGGAGCCACGCACTCCGCTGCACACCGGCATGCAGCACACTTACGACTGGATCGCGCAGCAGTTTGCTCTGCGCAAAGCGGGCCGGCGGGTCGTAACCGACTAAGATGCCCCCCGAATCCTCAACCACCGCGCCGCCCGAGGCCGGCATCGGAGCGCTCATCGGCCGCATTCCTCACCGTCTGGCGCTGGCCGGCGGCTGGATCGACCAGCCCTTCGTTTCGACCCTGAATCCCGCGCCGCCGGGCTCCATGGTGGTGGTCGGCCTGGAGCCGGACCGCTGGTTCATGGAGCGCGCCGGAGTGGCCAGTGGAACCCGCCGGGTGGCGCTCAGGCTGTGGAGCGGCGCGCTGCCGCCCCGCCCGCCGGAGGAGTTGGTCCGCGAGCTCTATCGCGCCGAGAACGAGGGCCAGGCCGAGCCCTCCGGATCCCAGGACATGATTGGCCTCATCTACCCGGGGATCAACCGCCTGGATTACGACGCCGCGCACGAGGGCGGCTACTTTCCGGCCCACATCGAGTCCACCTGCGACCCCGGGGTGGCGCGCTGGCTGGAGAGCGTCCTGCAGCTTGTGCCGGTGAATCAGCGGCCGGAGGGCTACAATCCTCTGGGCGTCAAGAACCTGGATCCGGAATGGGTCCGGCGCCTTGGCCAAACCGGGAAAGATTGCTACGATGCGATTCTTCGCCAGGACCTGCGGGCCTTGGCCGATTCGATGAACGCCTGCATGGAGTGCTGGGAAGCCATTCTGCCGCACACCGTCCGGCACCCGAAAATCACCATCGACCTGAAAGGCATCCTGGCCAACTTCCAATCCCGTTATCCCGGCGCCATGTACTCGGGCTGCGGAGGCGGGTACCTGATGGTGATTGCGGGCCAGGACGTTCCAGGCGCGTTCCGGGTGCGAATCCGGACCCGATAGGGGAGACCAGGCCATGCTCAAAACCGGCATTCTCAATCCGGCGATCAACTCGCTGCTTAGCCGCGTCCGCCACACCAACACACTGGTGATCGCGGATCGCGGCTTTCCCTTCTGGCCGCAGATCGAGACCGTGGACATCTCGCTGGTAGACGACCTGCCGCGGGTGCTCGACGTGCTCGCGGCAATCCGCGCGAACTTCGTGGTGGGACGCGCCTTTATGGCGGAGGAGTTCCGGGCGGGCAACGATGCGGCCACGCGGAGCCGCTTCGAACAGGCGCTGAGCGGAGTGCCCGTGGTTTACGAACC
>PMEV01000218.1:0-2394 GCA_003154855.1 Bryobacterales bacterium | reverse complement strand
CACGGGCTGTTGCCGCAAGTGCGCGAGGTCCTGGTGGAGCCCGATCTGGAAGGCCAGCGCATCGGCAGCGGCGGCAGCACGCTGCTGTGCCTGGTTCGGATTCTGAATCGCGAGCGCCGCCGGGGCCGGTTGGGCGACGCCGCCGCGATCCTGCGGGAACTTCGCATTCTGATCGTTCATGCGGGCGGAGACTCCCGCCGCCTCCCCGCCTACGCCCCCTGCGGCAAGATCTTCGTTCCTCTGCCCGGGGACTCCGGCGCGCCGCTGCCGGTGACCCTGTTCGACCGGCTGGCGCCGGATTTTCTGGCTCTGCCTCCCGGCCTCCCCGGCGCGGGCCAGGTGCTCGTGGCGGCTGGCGATGCGCTGATCCGCTTCGATGCCCGCCAGGTCCGCTTCTCCGAGCCCGGCCTCATCGCGCTGGGCTGCTATGCGACGCCGGAACAGGCCAGCCGGCACGGAGTATTCTGCATCGGCGAGGGCGGCGCCGTGTCGCTTTACCTGCAGAAACCGGCGCTGGCGGAGCAGCGGCGGATGGGCGCCATCAACCCGTCTGGAGAAGCTGCGCTCGACGTCGCGGTAATGAGCCTGGACGCCGGCGCCGCCTCCGCGTTGCTCGAGGCCTTCGGCGTGGAGCGGGCGGCGGACGGCGATTTCGCCTTTTCGGCGGGAGCGCGCGAGCGCATGCTCAGCCACGGGATCGACCTCTACCGCGAGATCTGCTGCGCCCTGGGAAGCGCGGCCACCTGCGAGCATTACCTGCGCGGCGCGCGCTCCAGTGGTTCCCGCTGGACCGAAGCAGCGCTGGCCCGGGTGTTCCCGGTGCTGAGCCGTGTGCCGCTCTCTGTCCAGCTCGTCCCCTCCTGCCGGTTCCTGCACTTCGGATCGACGCGCCAGTTGATCGAGAGCGGCCTGGCGCTGGTCGCGGAGGATCGCGGCGCGGCGCCTTCCTCCACGATGCTGGCGGTGAACAGCGTCATTTCGCCGTCGCCCCAACTGCATGGCCAGGATGCCTGGCTGGAAGGCTGCCGGATCGCGGCCGATCTCCAATTGCCAGGCCAAAACGTTCTGGTAGGCGTGGACGTGGACGAGCCCCTGTCGCTCCCGCCCGGCGCCTGTCTCGAGGTCCTGCCCGGCCGCAATCGCACCGCCGAGGAGGTGTGGTTCGTGCGCTGCTACGGCGTCCGCGACAGTTTCAAGGACGGCCTGTTCTGCGGCCGCCCGCTCCTGGATTGGCTGCGTAGCGTGGGCCTGGATGCCGCGGACGTCTGGCCCGATTCGACCGGCGCCGCCGAGCGCATTCTCTGGAACGCGCGCATCTTCCCCGCCCTGCCNNGACCCCGGCCACGCGCCGCGCCCTGATCGAGCCGGGAAGCACGGAGCGCGTCCGGACAATCGCGGCAGTCACGGCCCCTCGAATCGCTCTCTCGGCTCCCACGGAATGCCTATAAGCGAACCAGTGCCCACCGTGACACCATAGGGAACAAGAGTATGGCCGATTCGGTATATACTTGGGATGGAATACTAGTGTGCCATGAAGCATGACAGCAAGACCCAGAGGAGAGGCGCCGTGCCTGCTGCCGCCGCCACGAGGAGAGTTGTGGTCGAGTTTCCGACTCCCCTCTTGAATCGAGCCGAAGGAGTATTGCCGGAACTCGCGATCAACCGCAGCGAGCTCATCCGCGACGCGGTAGAACGGTTTTTGGACGCTTTCCAACAGGCTAAACTCGAGCGGGAACTGGCAGAAGGCTACATTGCCAATGCTGCGCAAGCCAGATCTACTTGTGCGGAGTTTGCCTGCCTTGACGGCGACGCATCCTAATGCCAGGGACCTTTACCAGGGGAGCCGTACTGGAAGTCAACCTCGATCCTACCGTCGGTAGCGAAGCGAACAAAACCAGGCCATGCGTTGTCGTTCAGAACGACATTGGGAACCGCCATTCCCCCGTGACGATAGTCGCTGCCATTACGGGTGCAGAGAATGTCCCAAGGAGGTATCCCGTCGATGTCCTCGTCCCACAGGGCGAAGGGGGACTGAGCAAGGCCAGCGTTGTTCAGTGCAATCAGATTCGCACCGTTGATGAAGCACGCTTCGTCCGCACACTTGGCAGGCTTTCTCAGAGCACGATGGAGAAGATCGACACAGCGTTGAGAATAAGCCTCTCACTGTAATCGCCGCCTTGTCGGACCTGCGCCTCCGATTCAAGATAGCAGTCCGCTTCGGCAGGTGCGACAATATCGAGCATGACGAGGCCGAGAGGTCTTACCGCAACCGCACTGGTGGCCGCATTGCACAACGCCGTTTGGTATGCCGTTTTCACTGGACTGGTCACAATAGCATTCCTCAAGTCATGGTGAGCACGGTCGGCGTTGCATTAGCCTTTTGCCTTCTTTGGT
>PMEV01000408.1 GCA_003154855.1 Bryobacterales bacterium | reverse complement strand
GCGCACGCACTCTTGCGTGCCGTGTCGGCACCCGTGCCGACACCTGGGCGCTCTGGGACTATATCGGCAGTCCCCGACCGAAAGTCTAACACACGCTTACCCCTCTGGGAGTTTACTCGTGGTCCGGTGCAGCGGACACGCCGGGCGGAAGCCCGGGCGGCGGGCCGGAAGGCCCGACCCCACAAGAGTAGTGCTATGCTATGGTTCGCATGGGACTCAACGAACGGCGCAAAATCAAGGAGCTCCAAGAGGTCACATTTCCGGGGCGCGTAAAGGAGATCGAGGAGATCTGCGGCGCTCCGATACCCTATGAGGTCGATTGGGACAGTCTCAGCGACGACCTGGAGGGCCTCAACTTCATCGACAACCTTTCCTGCCATCGTTTGAACATGGCGCTGCGGGTGATCTGCCAGGACGAGATGGGCAAGGAGGCGGTGCGCGAGGGGCTGAAGAAGGTGAAGCTGAAGAACGTCAAGGACAAGGCCGCCATGAAGATGACGTTCGAGGGCGGCGTGCTGGAAATGCACTGCGCTTACGCGCTGCGCACCGAGGGGATGTTCCGCGACGACGACATCCGCAAGCTGCTGGTAGACAAGTTGTAGCGCTCAGGGCCGCGCTCGTTTGCGGCGCAGGGCGCCCAGGGCGAGAAGCCCCGCGCCGACTAGCAGCATGGTCCAGGGCTCGGGAGCGGTGTCGTTGAATTGGATGGCGCCACTGTAGGGCGCCCAGCCCTGTTCCTGCTGGAAAGCGCCGCCATTTGCGGCTCTGTATGCGGTGCCGGGGAGCGGATTGCCGCCCACGCTGGGAGGCGTCGACGCCAGGGCGAAGTTCAGGCTGTTGTAGGGTCCGGAAATCCCGGTGGGCGGCGTTCCATAGTCCTGCGTATTCAACGATAAGCCGTAGATGATCTGATCGGGAACCTGCAGGCCGGTCAAATCGAACGACACCGTGGACGCCAGACCGTGGTAGCAGTTCCCGTCGCTGGCCCTCCAGGCGGTGGGGTCGGGACAACCCCCGCTGGGCGGGCGCCAGGGGATGAAGGCATCAACGGTCTCGCTGGCCAGGAGAGATCCCACCGTATCATTCGCTCCAACACCGTAGATGTCGAGCGTCAGCGGCACGTCGAAGCCTGGCGCTATCGAGCCGTAATCCGCGGCCAGCGCCCAATCGCTCATGACGACGGTGACGGTGGAGAGAGCGAAGGAGCTGCCGGCGCCGGCGAACTGGACCAGCCCGCCAAATTGGGTCGTCTGGGTCGCCTCGTAGGCTTCCGATGGCAAGTTTGGCGGCAGCGGGAACGAAATCGAGCTGTAGATGGTATCCGCCGGAGCGCACAGCGCGGCCAGCGCCAGCAAAGCCGGAATTGAAATCCTGAGATTCATGAATGAGGCCCTTCCTGAGGAGACACCGCAGTATACGGTGGCAAGCTGCGCCGTGCCATCCCACAGAAGTTTGCGGGTACCGGTACGTGACGGCCTGCTAAGGCGCCACGCGCTTCGAATGGACCTGGGTGGTTTCGTGGTCGAACACGAACTCCAGCAGCCATTCACTGGCTAGCGTACCCTGGGCGCTTCGCGGAGGATCGAATTGCCATTGCTGGGCGGCCTCGCGAGCCACCCGCGCGAAGTACTTGCTGTGTCCGGAAGGAGCCAGCCGCGCCTCGACCACGCTCCCCGATGGATCGACGCGAACCTTTACGCCGATCCTCACCGTGCCTCGCAGGCTGTTTCGGGCTTCGCTCGACACCTCGGGCAAGACCTGATGGCGGACTCCGCCCTGCGCGCTCGGGCCGGGGTTCTGCGGCGCCTCAGCCGGCGGGGGCGGGGGTGGGACCGGATGGGGCAATTCGATCACCGCCACCGTGACGAGGCCCACCAGGGCCAGCACCACGCCGAGTCCAACGCCCAGCCCTTTCCAGTGAGACTGGCCCCGCCCCGCCAGCCGTTCCCGTATCTGCTCGAGGGTCCACCTGCGCCGGGGGTCGCTTAACAGGGCGTGGAATACGACGTCGGTGAGGCCGGCCGGCAGTCCCGGCGGGAGGACAGGTTCTGGTGCTCCGGAGCTGTTCCGCGCCGGCGGGTGCTGCGTCAAGGCTTCCACCAGGGTGATGCCGAGGGACCAGATATCCGCGGCCGGCGTGATCCAGCCGGACGCTAACTCGGGCGGGTCGTAGGGGCCCGGTTCCCCGGGGCGGCGCTCCCAGGCACCCGCAGCGCACAGCCCGTCGCTGGCCAGTTTGAGTTGATCGCCCACAGCCAGGATGTTGGCGGGCCGCACGCGGCCGTGAACCAGGCCCCGCGCACGCAGGTACTCGAGAGCGTCCAGGATGGGCTCGAGCGCCTGGCGGGCTTCGGTGGCCGAGAGCGGCCTCTGTGTCAGAACCTCCGCCAGGTTCTCGTCGGCGAACTCCATCACCAGGTAGGCCAGCTCGACACCGTCCCATTCGCAGCGCCCGGTCTCGAACCGGCGCAACAGGTGAGGATGCGACAGTTCCGCGGCGGGGGCCGGCGGCGCATCCGCCAAGACCAGCTTGATGGCGGCCTTGCGAGGGCCCTGGTCGTCGCGCTCAGTAACGAAGACGGCGCTGTGTTGGCCGCCGCCCAGGTACTGCAACAACGGGAATCTTCCGTCGACGACCCGGCCCTCCCAGTCTCTCCCATTCATACTCATCTCGTACTATAGACCCTATAGTACCGCCCGGCGGCGCCGTGGGGAATTCCGATCCGATCACGGTCGCTTTTGGCAGGCTAATTCTACGATGGAACTGGATTCTTTTCCGGTTTTGTTATACGATAACAGGCGAATCGCACGGGGTGTGTTGGAAATAGCCCCGCGCAACCGCAGGAGTTCCAGGTGGATTTGAACGAAGCGATTCGAACGCTATACGAGGAGAGGAAGCAAATCGACCGGCTCATCGCCAAGCTCGAGCGAAGGAAAAGGCTCTGCCCCGGCACCCCCCGCAGACGCAGGAGGATGCCCGCGGCCAAGCGGCTCGAGGTTTCCCGGCGGATGAAGGAATACTGGGCCGCCCGCCGCCTCCAGCGGGGTGAAGGCTCCACGGCCGTCCCTGTCCCGGCTAGCGGGGAGTTTCTTCCTTGAAGAACCAGACGCTGAAGTATTGGCCGCCGGCGCCGTCGCGGTAACGCGGATCGAAACCGCATCGCCGGCCCATTTCGACAACCTGCCGGTCGGAGAACGCCGCGCCAGTCCAGGTGTCGTCCGGCGAGCCTTGCACGCGCAGATCGCCCTGCAACTGGAACTTGAAGAGGGCTCCCGGCCGCAGCAGGCGGTGGACCTCGCGGACGTAGCTTTCCACTACCTCGCGGCGGGGAATGTGCTGGAAGACCACGATAGAGAAGGCGAAATCGAACTGTAGGTCCGCTAGCACCGAGAGGTCCATCCCGTTGTTCTTGTGGAGCGTGACGTTGGGCCGGTCGGCGAGCGCCTGGCGCGCCCGGAGCACCATTTCCCCGCTCACGTCGACGCCGTGGACTTCGCCGAAGGCCTGGCTGAGGGCGCGCGTGACCCGCCCGGCGCCGCAGCCGATCTCGAGCACACGCATGTGGCGGGGATCCCGGCCCTGGCAGATGTTGCCCATGTCGTTGAGGATCTGCTCGTCGACCTCGCGCTGGCCGGATTGGAAGAACTCCTCCTGGCTCCAGTCGGTGCGCTCGGTGTTGACGTAGTAGAGGGCGTTCTTGCGGGCGCGCTGGTCCCACTCCCGTTCCATCTTTTTGAGCAAGTCGTCGAGCGGCTCCATCACTGCCGATTGTAGCCCGCGCGCGGTGCTATCATGGACTCAGAACTTTCCGAGTGTGGGCGTGTAGCTCAGTTGGGAGAGCACGGCGTTCGCAACGCCGGGGTCGGGGGTTCGAATCCCCCCACGTCCACCAACCCCCGGTTCTCTGCGACCAATGGGATCGCCGCGACGGCGGCGGACAGCGAGCAGGCCGACCAAGCCGCTGGCTAGCAAGACAAGGCCGCTGGGTTCGGGAACGCCGGCATTCTCCGGCGTCAGCAAGACGGCGTGGCCACCGTGCCCGTAGCCCACAATCTGGCCCCGATCGTTGATGCTCCAGGCTTGGTACACTCCCCAGCCGGGCGGAACGAGGTTGTCCAAGTCCTGCATCACCCCGCCACTGTACAAGAATGCCTCGAGGTTGCCGAAGCCAAGAGGAGGGGTCATGTATCCCACCACCGCCCCGCTGCTGTTAATGGCATAGGCGTAGCTGGAGGATCCGGCCGGCGCGCCCAAATCGTACATCACCCCGCCACTGTACAGAAAAGCGTGGACCACGGTGTCCCCAGGCAGGTCCGACCATCCAACGATCTGCCCGCTGTCGTTGATGCCGCGAGCCACGCTGTTCGTCCCTCCAAGCGTGCCCAGGTCCTGCATCACTCCACCGCTGTAAAGAAAAGCGTGATATGCGGTGTAGCCGGGAAGGTAGGACTGTCCTACAACCTGGCCGAGGTCGTTGACGCCAATCGCCGAGGCGGAGCCACCCAGGTTCCCCAGGTCCGACGTCACGCCGCCGCTGTACAGAAAGGCGTCGCAGGCGCCGGTACACATGTCTCCCACCACCTGCCCGGCGCCATTGACGCCCAAGGCTTCGCTCTCACCCAGCAGCCCCAGATCCTGCATCACGCCGCCGCTATCCACAAAGGCGTGATAGTCCGTGTTCGCTAGATACGAGCCTCCCACCACTTCCCCGCTGGCGTCGATGGCCCAGGCCTGGCTTTGAGTGCCGCCTAGTGTGCCAAGGTCCTGCATGACTCCGCCGCTGTAAAGAAAGGCGTGTTCCAGAGTACCGCCGGAAATCTGGGAGACTCCCGACACTTGGCCGCTGGAGTTGATTCCAGTGGCATAGCTGGCGGCCCCGCCCAGCGTTCCCAAGTCCGTAACTTGATAGAGCCCACTCGCGGCCAACGTCCCGGCCGCGACCGATAGAATCAGCACCAGTCTCCACACTGAGTTACGCATGATCATTCCTCGAAAACGTGATCTTAAGAAGCGCAGGCCGCCATCTGCGATGCCGCATTGTCGCCTCGGCCGGCTTCAGACACACTATCAGATTTTCGACGGACTTGCTGGCTCGAATCCCGGCGGGCTGCGCTGCGGTCAGCGCCGTCCGGAGGAGCCGAAGCCACCTTCGCCGCGGCCGGTATCGCTCAGCTCCGATTCCTCCCACTCGACGGGCTCGTAGCGGGCGACGATGAGCTGCGCGATGCGGTCGCCGCGCTCGACGCGATATGCCAGGCTCCCCATATTGAGCAGAATCACCCGGATCTCGCCGCGATAGCCCGGGTCGATGGTGGCCGGGCTGTTAGGCAGNNGGCAGCTCGATGGCGATGCCGGTCGAGACGAGCACCGGCACGCCGGGATGCAGCACGGCGTCCTCCGCGGAACGCAAATCCAAGCCGGCGTCCTCCTGGGGGCCATGCGCGTAGGCGGGCAGGATCGCCTCGGGTCGCAACCGCTTNNCCCATGCCGCCCGAAAAGTGCGCCTACGCCCTGGCGCGCTACAGCCGCTCGCCGGATTCCATCCGCGAGTCGATGGACTGGGTGCGGCGCCACGATTCCACGAAATTCCTGGAACACTTCTATTTCCAGTACGGGCACGCCTCTATCGCCGACTTGGGGCACACGGTGCTGTGCCTGGAGGGAATCTCGGAGCTGGCCGCGACCGAGATCGAGGATGAGCCGCTGTGGGATGGCCAAGCCAAGTCCTCGCGCTACCAGGACTTTTCGCGCTCGGGTTTCGTCACTCCGGAGGAGTTCGCGCCCGAGGCCGCGGCGGCTTACCGCGCCGCCGGCGAGAAGCTGCTGGCGGGTTACCAGAAGATCCATGCCGGGATGGTGGAGCACTTGCGGTCGAGCTTGCCGCGCCCCGCGGACTTGGCGCCGGACGCCTACCAGCGCAATCTCGCCGCGCGGGCCTTCGACGTGGCCCGCTATCTGCTGTTTCTGGGCGTCCCGACCAATGTCGGCCANNGGAGTCGCAGTCGCTAGCCGGGGAAATGGCCGAAGCCTGCGCCGCGCCGCCGGACTGCGTCTGGGATGCCGGGGCAAGCGCCGAGCCTCTTTGTCCCACGCTGGCGCGCCACGTCGAGCCCGATCAGCACCTGGTAGAATCCCGCCGGGATCTGGCGCTTTGGGCCCGGCAGAATCTGCCCGCGGCCGCGGGCCTGGAACCGGAATCGGTGGATCTGCTGCGGCCCAGCGAGGTTCCCGCCGACATCGTCGCGACGCTGCTGTACCCGGTGACGGACCGTCCCTTCCGCGAGCTGTACTCGCTGGCCGCCGGCTGGAGCGCGGCGCAGCGGAGCGAAGTGCTCGATGTGGCGGTGCGCTCGCGAACGCGGCGCGACGAGTTGCTGAGAGAATTCCGCGGCGGCCTGTACGTCTACGACCTGGCGATCGACATCGGTGCCTGGCGCGACCTGCACCGGCATCGCCGCTGCCAGCAGTTCCGGCAGGCGTTCACCGCCCGTTTGGGATTTGAAACGCCGCCGGCGCTCTCGGATGCCGGTTTGAGCGGCGACTATAGCGCGGCCATGCAGGCGGCTCTGGCGGCGCTGCACGCCTTGCCGGCGCCCGGCGCACATTACCTCATCCCCTTTGGCGCGCGCTCCCGCTTCCTGTTCAAGATGGATTTCGCCGAAGCCGAGTACATCGCCAAGCTGCGCAGCGGCGTCAAGGGGCACTTCAGCTACCGGCGCATCGCCTGGGAGATGAAGCGGAAGATGGAGCAGCTCGAACCGGAGCTGGGGCGTCTCATCGAGGCGACGCCGCCGTGGGTGGAGGACCCGCTGAAGAGGTAGGGGGCTGGGCAGCGGAGATGCTCGATTCCGCCGGGCGGAAGCCCGGACGGCAGCCCGGAAGGGCTGACCCCACGGCAGGCTCGTGCTATGCGGGAACTTCTTCTTCGAGGCTCTTGAGTTTTGCGGAGAGGGTGGTGCGCTTCAGGCGCAGCATCTCGGCCGCCAGCTTTTTGTTGCCGCCGGTGCGTTGCAGGGCCTGGTCCAGGATGCTGCGCTCGATGCGGCTGACGGTGCGCTCGAAGTCCAGGCCGTCTTCGGGAACCCGGACCAGGGGCCCGGCGGCGGTCGAGACGGGACGGTACGGCCCGGGGGCGGGGAGCGCGAAATCGCTGGGATTCAATTCCCGCTTGTCGCCGCTGAGCGCGATGGCCATCTCGACGGCGTTCTCGAGTTGGCGGACGTTGCCCGGCCAAGAATAGCCCGAGAGTCTCTCCAGCGCCTCGCGGGTGATCTGTTTATCCGGGATCTCCTCCTGCCGGCAGATCTTCTCGAGAAAGTGGTGCACCAGGAGCGGGATGTCGCTGGGGTGCTCGCGCAGGGCCGGCATGCGCACCGGCACCACGTTGAGGCGGTAGAAGAGGTCTTCCCGGAACTTGCCCTGCTTGATCCGCTCCTGCAGGTCCATGTTGGAGGCCGCTACCACCCGCACGTCCAGCCGGATGATCTCCGAGCTGCCCACGCGCTGCAACTCACGCTCCTGGAGGACGCGCAGCAACTTAGCTTGCAGATCTATGGGCAGATCGCCGATCTCGTCCAGGAAGAGGGTGCTGCGGTGGGCCTGCTCGAAGCGGCCGATGCGGTGGTTGATGGCGCCGGTGAAGGCGCCCTTGACGTGGCCGAAGAGCTCGGCCTCGAGGAGCGCCTCGGGCAGAGCGTTGCAGTTCACGGCCACCAGCGGGAGGTGCGAGCGGGGGCTGGCCATGTGTATGGCGCGCGCAACCATCTCCTTGCCAGTGCCGGTTTCGCCGGTGATCAGAACCGTGCTCCGCCGCGGCCCCACCAGGCGGATGATCTCCCCCATGTTCATCATGGGCCGGCTTTCGCCGACCAGGAACTTCTTCCAGGGATCCCGGCCCAAGGCCGCCCCGAACAGGGCCAGCTCGCGGCTGCGGCGGTACTCGACGGCCTCCTCGAGGACCTGGGCCAGCTCCTCAACGGTCGCGTTGGGACCGAAGAAGTAGTAGGCTCCGAGTTTGATCAGGCGAACGGCGTCGTCGAAGGAGGCATCGGCGTGGCGGATGAGGACCGGGAGGAAGGAGTTGAGGCGCTGTACTTCCTCCAACCACTCCTCGGCGGTCCAACCGGGGATGGGGAACTCGGCGAGGACGGCGTCGTAGGTGGAATCTCTGAGGTCCTCGAGGGCGAGTGCGGGGCCGCTCACCACGTCGGCGGAGAAGGCTCCAGCCTTCTCCAATCCCCGCCGGTCTGCCTCAGGCGGGCTGCGACCTTCGGCAGTAACCCACAAGAATCTCATGATGACTCCATCTGATCGGCGGCCGGTTCCGTCCGATCAATACAATCGGCTATGGTGCTCTGAAGTAAGTTCGGCATGCGGAGGCGGAAACTACACCTCTATTCACCATTTAGTACGTTGAAAACCGACTCTAGCAGGCTGCAGAAAAAGTCCCTGGGCAAGCTGAAGCTTACCCCACGTCGGGCGGTAGGACGTGCTTTAGCTTGTCCTCTTCGGGCCAGGTTGGGCGACGGAAAAGGCCAAGTGGGCTAGAATCGGAGAGAGCTGGTATGCGCTACGCACTGATTCTGGCGGGCGGAAGCGGGACGCGGCTGTGGCCGATGAGCCGCCGCGCCACCCCCAAACAACTGATCCCGTTTATCGGGGGGAAGAGCCTGCTGGAGATCGCCGTGGAGCGGCTGGCGGGACTGTTTCCTGTGGAGCGCGTTTGGGTGTGTGCCGGGGAGGAACACCGGGCCGCGGTTTTGGCTGGTCTGGGTGGCTGGGCGGAGGAGCAATTCCTGGGCGAGCCAGCCGGGCGCGATACCTTGAGCGCGGTTGGATTCGGCGCGGCCATCCTGTCCCGTAGCGACCCGGACGCCGCGATCGCCGTGTTCACAGCCGACCATCTGATCGAGCCGGTGGGCGAGTTCCAGCAGATCGTGGGGCAAGGACTGGCGCTGGTAGAGCGGTCGCCGGAGACGCTGGTGACGTTCGGCATCGCTCCGACCGGTCCCGCGACTTCGTACGGCTACCTGGAACTGGGCGAAGCGATCGAGGGCGGCGCACGGCTGGTCCGGCAGTTTCGCGAAAAGCCCGGCCCGGAGAGCGCGGCCGAGTATTTCAGCGCCGGGCCGGAGCGGTATTTGTGGAACAGCGGGATGTTTGTGTGGAGGGCGGCGACGCTGCTGGATTCGATCCGCCGTTACCGGCCGCTGGTTCATGAGGGGCTGATGCGCATCGCCGGGAGCTGGGAGACGCCGCAACGGGACGCGGTGCTCGCGGAGACCTACCCGGCGCTCGAGAAGATCAGCGTGGATTACGCGGTCATGGAGCCGGCCTCGCGCGATTCCTCGCTGCGGGTCGCCGCCATCCCCATGCCACTGAGCTGGCTGGACGTCGGCTCCTGGCCGATGTTCGCCCAGACCTGCGCGCGGGACGAGGGCGGAAACTGGCTGGCGGCGGAGACGCACGCGCTGGTCGAGACCTCGAATACGCTGGTGGCATCCAGCGACCCGCAGCATTTGATCGCGACCATCGGCTGCGAGAACTTGATCGTGATTCACACGCCGGATGCGACGCTGGTGTGCCGCGCGGACTGCGCCGAGGCGGTCAAGGAATTGCAGCGCATGGTGGCCGAGCGCTTCGGCGGGAAGTACGTCTAGTCAGAACCCGACTGTCGCGTAGTCGCCGGAGGTGGGGTAGCGATCTTCCGCGGGACGGGGTTGCGGCTGAAGCAGGGCGCGCAGACGGTCGGGCGTGACGCCGGCACGCTGGGCGGTCTTTTGGAGCGCCGGCAGATCCAGAGGGGCGCCGTTCAGGCGGGCCGATTCGCCCAAGGCGGAGAAGAAGGCGTCGGCGTTGCCGGTGAGCGCTATGGCGCGCAGGTCGGATTGCATTTCGGCGCGCGGAAGATAGAGGGCCAGAGCTGCCGTCTCGACGGCGACCAGGGCCAGGAAGAGTAGCCACCAGCCGGCCATGCCGACGTGCAGCAGCTCGCAGAGACCCGCGGCGGCCAAGGCGCCAGCCAACAGGTAAGCGTCCACTGGACGTAAGAACGGTCCTTGCAGTCTGGCCAATTGACGCGCGGCGAGGGCGTCGATCTCGGCGTGGCTCATTACGTCCAGGAAGCGCCGGTGGATCAGGACGGCGGGTCGCAGCAGCACCAGCAACCGAGGCGGGGAATCAGGTGGCAGGAGGTAGACGGATGGCCGTGGGACGCGGGCCTTCCCTGCCAGCTTACAGATTCCCGCAAGTAGAGCCCCTCGAGACAACGCCAGCGGCTCTAAACGCCGCTCCAAGATCCTGCTGCCGAGAAAAAGCAGGTAGTAAACGATCCAGAGATAGCTAGGCACCAGGGGCGACCGTGTCTGTGCTTGGCCGAAAAGCAGAAGGAGCAAGCAGAGATTCCAAGCGAGGAGCAAGGCCGCCTGGCACCAGTAGGCGCCGCCCAGCTTCACGCCGAGGTCCGCCGACCGGTGCCGGGACTGGAGCAGCAGGACCAGACATTTGACGTCCACCCACGACCCGACGACCATCACGATTCCCGAGTAGAGGTAATGGAATCCCGCCAACATGCGCATCAGTATAACTCCGGCGGGCGGTNNACCACCGAGACCGAGCCTTGGTTTCCGCGCTCGGGGCGGCGGGTCGGCGAAGTGTGGTTTGTCGCCGAGGGCGAGGCGCTGCCGATCCTCGTGAAGTTCATTTTCACTTCGGAGAAACTCTCCGTGCAGGTGCACCCGGAAGATAGCGGCGGGCGGCCGGGCAAGACCGAGATGTGGCACGTGCTGCGGGCGGAGGCGGGCGCGACGATCGGGGTGGGACTCACGCGCGAGGTCTCGCGGGAGGATTTGCGCGAGGCGGCGCTCTCGGGCGAGATTGCGGAGTTGCTCCACTGGATTCCCGTCCAGCCGGGCGACACGGTTTTCGTGCCGGCGCGCACGATACACGCCATCGGGGCCGGCGTCGCGCTGTGCGAGATCCAGCAGCAGTCGGATATCACTTACCGGATTTACGATTACGGGCGGCCTCGCGAGCTGCACCTGGAGCAGGGCTTGGCGGTCGCCAACCTGGGGACGCATCCCGGCAAGAGCGTGGCCACGCCGCTCGCGGAGGGCGAATGGCGGCTGGCGGCCTGCGCGTATTTCGTCACCGACCTTTTGGAGTTTGCAGCGCCGAGGCGATTTGCGCCGCTCGGCCGGCGGTGTCAGATCCTGATTGTGCTCGAAGGCGACGGAAAGCTGGGCGCGGCCGCTTACAAGACCGGACAGGCCTGGCTGATTCCGCCGGAAGCGGACGAATTCCAGATAGAGCCTGCCACTAACACCCGGTTACTGCGAACTTACGTCCCGTGAGGGCGGGGCGAGGCCGATCAGCTTGTTGAGGCCGTCGATGAAGGCCTTGGCGCTGGCTTCGATGACGTCGGTGGAGGCGCCGCGGCCCATGGCTTTGCGGCCCGCGTCCTCGATGTGTACGGTGACCTCGCCCATGGCCTCGGTGCCGCTGGTGACGGCGCGAATTTCGTATTGCGCCAGTTTGGCGGAGCTGCCGGTGGCGGCGGAGATCGCCTTGCAGACGGCGTCCACGGGGCCGTCTCCAATGGCCGCGCTTTGCCTGACCTCTTCGCCGACACGCAGCCGCACGGTGGCGGTGGGGATGGCGGAGGTGCCGCTGTAGATCTGCAAATAGTCGAGATGGTAGGTCTCGGGAACGGGATGGATCTCGTCGTGGAGGATGGCGACCAGGTCCTCGTCGAAGACTTC
>PMEV01000167.1 GCA_003154855.1 Bryobacterales bacterium | reverse complement strand
GATGTGGGGCCTAAGCCGCTCGGGGCGGGCCTGGCGGAGGGGCCTCCTGGGTGAAATCCCCCAGCGGCGGGGGAGATGTCGCAGCACCGGGCGCCTGTGGATGGATAGAAGAGCGCCGGCGCGGGGCGAATGGCGGCGAAATAGGTTCGTTTGGCGCGGGGGTNNAGGAGGCCGTGGTGGACGGCGTTGAGCGAGGTGCGGGCGTTGCCTTCGGGGGTACGGGGGCCGGTGGAGCGCTGGGCGTTCTGGCGATTGGCCTGGGTCTGTTTGTCGCTGGGCACAAAGTGTCCTCTCGACTCAAGGAGAGCACGCGCAGATTGGGCCAAGGCTTGTTGAGTTCGATAGGTTATTGCAGGAGTGGGAGATAGATCGTGGTTGGGGCGGTTATCGCGATCCGGACTCAAGATCGAGGACGAATGCCAGCGCGACCCTGAGGTTCTTCAAGGACTCGGCTGGAAGTTGGCCGATCTTGCGTTCCAGCCGCGCGGCCGGTAGGGAACCGAACCCTTGGACGTTGGCCACCGAGTCCCGGTCGAGGAATGGGAAGCGCGGGAGCGGGACTTCGTACCGGCTGGGCCTGCGTTGGGTCGTGAGGGGCACGTACAGCACAAGCGCGCGGGGTGGATCGGGATCTTGACGCGACACGATAACCACGGGTCGCGTTTTGGCGGCAAGCCCCAGGTCTGCAAGCCAAACCTCACCGGGTTGTGGGCTCATCGAGCAGATCCAGGACTTCTTGTTCGGTCGCGCGCGAACGCAGCAGATCGAGAACGTCGTGGTCGGCCAGATCGATGACTTCCGTGACGCGTTCTCTCACCTGGGCGGCCGTCTCCGGCTTCCATTCGCGCAACCTGGCGTCCAGCTTCTCGACCAAGGCGTCCACGACGGCCTCCTTGCTCTTATAGTTTACCTCCGCCGGCGGCTCCGCTTGGGCGAGGAACGCGTCTTGGTGTAAGCTACAAGCTTCATGCGGACACTGACGTTTTTTGGGGCCTGCCTCTGGATGGGGGCGGCGGTGGCGCAGCAGACGCCGGCGTTGCGGCTGGTGGGGCTGTTGCCCCAAGATTCCAGGGCGGTTCAATTCGTCTCGGTGAAGGACGGGTGGTGCAGCACCGCACACGACCTTTACCGCAGCGCGGATGGCGGTAGGAATTGGGTTCGCGTCCAGACGCCGGTTTACGACCCCCGCCGTTTTCAGTTCCTGGACTCGAGGAACGGATGGGTAGGAACGGGCGGCGATTCGTTCTACTGGACGCACGACGGGGGCGGAACGTGGACGGAGCTTCGGCTTCCGCAGTGCGTGGTGTACGACCTTCGGTTTGCCACGTTGAAGACCGGGTGGATCCTGGGTATGCGAGAGACCCCTGGAGACCCGCTGCGCGAATTCATCCAATACCGCGTCGCTGGAGAGAACTCGGTGTACGTCCCGGTCCTATTTCGGAGCGACGATGGAGGCCGGACGTGGAAGCAGAAGCCGTACCCGGACATCAAGAGCCTGCCGTCGCGCATTGACTTTGCGGATGCGCAGCACGGGCTTTCGGTTGAGTTCAACGCGACACTCTATACCCGGGATGGGGGGGATAGCTGGCACAAGTCCAGCTATGCTAACGACGTGAAGACCCGGGAACTGCGGCTGGCCGAAATCGGGCCGAACACTTTTCATGCGACCGCCGCGCGGCTGGTGGACGCGGAGTACGGGTGGTGGAGCGTGGAGGGCGACTTGTTCCGCACGACGGACGGCGGGGCGAGCTGGCGGCAATTGGAGTCGCCGCGGTGGCACGCACGGCTGGTCAGGATACACGGTCTGCGGTTCGCGGATCGCAAACGTGGATGGGCGGTGGCGAGCAGACTGGGGCAGCCGAGCCCGATGCCGGGCTTCCGAACGCTGGATGGCGGCGCGACGTGGGAAGCGTACGCAATGCCTCTGGGGGCGGAGGTAGGAGAAGTGACGCTGGCGGAGGATGGCGCGGTGTACTTCTGGGGCGACGACCGGCTGTACACGCCGGCGAAATGAGCGATGCCGGGCATGTTGGCGGGCGCGCCGAGCAGGGCCGGAGGCGGCGCGGGGCGGGTTGCGGTAGTCTGAGTGGGAGGAGATTGCGATGTCACTATTGAGTTTGCCGGACGGCGCCACGAATCGGCGGGGGTTTCTGGGGGCGGCGCTTGCGACGGCGGCGTCCTACGGCCGGATCTGGGGGGCCAACGATCGAATCCGAGTAGGCGCCATCGGCACGGGCGAGCGATGCAAGTACCTGATGGAGGCGCTGGGGCGGGTCGGGGGGAACGAGATCGTGGCCGTGTGCGACGTGTACGAACCGCATCGCCTGGCGGCCAAGACCAAGTTCGCGCCGGCGGCTACAGACTACCTGGATCACCGGGAGGTGCTGGACCGGAAGGACGTGGATGCGGTGGTCATCGGGACGCCGGACCACTGGCACGTGCCGATCACCATCGACGCGGTGCGGGCGGGCAAAGACGTGTACTGCGAGAAGCCGGTGACGCATACGCTGGCCGAGGAAGAGCCGCTGCTGGCCGCGGTCCGGGAATCGAAGCGGGTGGTGCAGACGGGCATGCAACAGCGGAGCTGGAAGCACTATGCGCACGCCAAGGACTTGATCGCCTCGGGCGGGTTGGGCCAGGTCACGATGATCCGGACTTACTGGTATCAGAACCACACTGCGAACCCGGACATCGGGCCGGGGCCGGAGCTTGGGAAACTGGATTGGAAACGGTTTCTGGGTCCGGCGGCGGACCGTCCGTTCGACAGGGACCAGTACGAGAACTGGCGCTGGTATTGGGATTTCGGCGGCGGCGCGATGACGGACCTGTTCGTGCACTGGGTGGATGTGGCGCACTGGTACATGGACGACGATCAGCCGCTGCGGGCGACGGCCTCGGGAGTGAAGGCGCTGCTGCAACGGCGGCAAACGCCGGACACGATGAGCGCGGCGCTGATCTACGCGAAGTCGCTGGTGGAGTTCGATTGCGCGCTGCTGGGTTACATCGAAGGCGGCGGGATGATGATCCGCGGGACCAAAGCGGCGATGCGGCTGCACCGCAGCGGGTTCGAGGTCTACGGGGAAATTACGGGCTACACCGACGCGTTCCAGCCTCCTCCGGCGAAGCTCAAGGAGAAGACTGTGCGGGATGGCGCCATCGACCACCTGGAGAATTTCCTGGAGTGCGTGCGCACGCGGGCGACGCCGAACGCTCCGGTGGAGGTGGGTATCTCGGCGGCGCATGCGGGGCACATCGCGAACCTGGCGATGCGGGGGAGCGGGGTTTGGGTGAGGGGGGCGGCGCGGGAGTAGCAGTCGCGCCGCCGACGCGGATCTGATGGTCTGCGGCGCGCAGAATGACGATTATGCGGATGGAAAGTGGGACGGGCTTTACAAGTTGCGGTCCCACTTCCCAGAGGGTCCCGCCGGCCAGAAGGCCGGCTGCAGGCAGGATTGCCTGCCCCACGTGGATTGGCGCACTGCTCTAAATCGGCTCGAAGTGCGAGAACATATTTTGAAATTCGGGCAGGCTGGAGGGCGTCTCGTAGGAGCAGACGGCCTCGAAGCGTTTCCAGAGCGCGATGACCGCGGGGTTGTGGTGGGCGCCAGCGATGGCTTCCGGGGAGACCCACTCGAAGACCTCGACAATAGTTCCGTCCGCGGCGCGCATGACGATAGAAGGCCGCTCGGTAACAAGGCCCTCGGAACGCAGCGGCGGCAGGTGGTTACGAACCAGCTCGAGGAGAGCTTGCTCGCAACCGGCTTTGGGCTTGTAGCAGGCAACCGAGATCGATCCCATGTGATCCCCTCTGCACCTTAGTTTAGACGATCGATGGGCTCGCGTGGGGCTATTTGGCGTCGCGGCGGTCTTGGCACGCCTGAAGCACCTGCTGAACTGCGGCCTTCAGTGCAGGGGGCGTAAACGGTTTGGGCAGCACCGCCCGGTCCGGATCAATGGGATACTTGGAGGCGCCGGTGACAAAGAGCACAGCCAGCCGGCGCTTGTGGAGGGCCTCCAGCCGCGCCACCAACTCCAAACCGGTCATGCCGGGCATGGTTACGTCGGTCACGATGAGATCAAACTGGCGGGGGTAAGACTCGAAGATAGTGAGGGCTTCGATTCCGCTTTCGGCGGTGACGACGGAGTGCTCGGAACGGAGCACGGTTGCCATGATCTTCAGGACCAGCCGTTCGTCATCGACCACCAAGAGCGTCGCCATCTATCGCTGGTCTCTGTCCGGATTCTTCAAGCTGAGATCCACGAACATGCCGAAGGCGAGGAGGCAGGTAACAAGACTGAACAGACCGGCTGCCAGATGCTCGGGGACATAACTCAGGAATCCAAGTACGGCAAACCGATACACCAGTAGAAAAATGTTGCCTAGCCCCGCCAGGCCGATTGCCAGGAACACCCAGCGGTTATACAGGTAGCGCACGAAAGGCGGCCTTTGCATCTTCCCCCCTATCAGCCAGGAATACCGTTTTGGGATCCTGGGTGGCCTCCATTCTACACCTGTTTGCCGTCCTGGATCAGCGCCTGCCAAAACGGAGATGGGGAGTGAATGCGCGCGGCCAGACTTACAGAGAGCTGCGTTGCTTGGGTCCCTCGAGCGGCGCAGCTTGCTCCAACAGCCGTCTTGGCCCGGCCGGTTCTCCGCAGGCGATGCAGAAGCTCGCGTCAGCTTGGAATTGGCTTCCGCAGTTTGCGCAGAACAGGAACTGCCGAGCCGGCACGGGTTGCTCCACCAGCATGGACTTGGCGACCGATCTCGCGGCCCGCACAAGAAGGATCCCGCCGGCCAGCGGCGCCAAGCCCATGACACAACCGCTGGCTACGGCGGCGGTCCGCTGCTCGGCCTTAGTCTTGCCTGGATCCGGAGTGGAAAAGAACATGCCGACCATGCCGAGGGAGATGAGTGCTCCCCAGCCGATCAGGAGGATGCCGGCCACCATCCGGCGGTTGTGGCGGCCTCTGAGTTTTGCGACGTGCCTTTGTCGCTGAGCAGCCAGTCGCGCCTGCCGATCGGCCCACAGCATGGCCTGCTGTTGGGCATTGAAGGTCTGGACTGACAGCGCGGCTTCCTGGGCGGAGAACTGCCTCCCGCAGAAACGGCATAGCGCGGCATCCAGCAGGATCTCCTCGGCGCACGCGGGACAGCGTTTCGTTGGCCGGCTCGACTCAGGGGCGGCCAAGCGCGGCGGCATTGCGTTCGGGAGGGCGGGAAGCGGTGACGGCCCGGAGGTTGCGGCGTACACGTCCTGCCCGCAGACACAGCATATCGCGTGCGGCCGTTTTCCACCGAGGGGGAAGATCGGAATGAAAAAGAGAGAAAACCACTGCCGCAGAGTGTGGGCGTTGTGGACGGTGACTCGCCGACACCTGCTGCAAGGCATACTGAGCGACTGGCTGCCGCTCTTAAGATTCGGCCATCCGAATATGACGAACATCGCGGGCGCCTCCGGAGCAAGCGGGAACGGCGGTTGACTTGGATTCCCCTTCTTGGAGGTCCAAGCCCCATCCAGCTTACACCAAGCCGGCTACGTTCAATCCCGGGAGAGCGATTGTGTTCGGAGCGGAACCGCCGGACGCGCTTACGGGAGACTGGGATGGGGCACCGAGGGCGCGGCTTCCAGGGTCGCGGAGAAGCTCACCCAAATCTCCCCCGGGCCGGTGGGATGCGGCGAGGCATCTCCGTCCGCGGAGGCGAAGACCTCGACCCAACCGCCTGCGCCAACGGTAAGTCCCTGCGGAAACGTCAGGTGCAGAGTCCTCTGCGGTTCGACGTAGACGATTTGCAGCCTCCAAATGGCCGTGCCCGCGGCGTTGCGCCCGGCCAGATCCGCTCGCCCGATGGTGGCCTTGGGATCTTCCGGCAGATAGCTGAGCGTTGCCGTGTAGATTCTGAGGAGCTCGCCCGCTGGAACGTCCTGGAATTGCCCGCCCGCCGGCAGCGACCAGATCGGTTTTCCCGGCCCAGTGCCGTATTGCGCGCCATATTCGGCCCATACCTGCTGCGACATGTTTGCCTCCAGTAGAATTAGTCGGGAACCCCTGTTATGTCCCGATCATCGACGATTGTACATTGTGGGGAAGTGGGATGGAGGCGCTACTTGGCGTCGCGCCAGTTGGGGCCGGAGCCGAGGTCGGCGATGAGGGGGACTTCGAGCTTGGCGACGTTTTCCATTTCGGATTTGACTAGGGCTCGGATTTCGTCGAGCTCGCTGGGCGGGGATTCGAAGAGCAGCTCGTCGTGGACCTGGAGGAGCATGGCGGTTTGAAGGCCGCGCTGGGCGAGGGCGGCGTCGATGCGGATCATGGCGAGCTTGATGAGATCGGCGGCAGTGCCTTGGAGCGGGGTGTTCACGGCCGTGCGCTCGGCGAAACCGCGGGCGTTGGAGTTGGCGCTGTCCATATCGGGGATGGGGCGCTCGCGGCCGAACATAGTCTTGGTTGCGCCGGTGCGGCGGACTTGGGCGATGGTGGAATCGATGAAGCGGCGGACCCCGGGATAGCGGGCGAAGTAGCCGTCGATGTAGGATTGCGCCTCGGGGCGCGAGATGCCGAGCTGGGCGGCCAGGCCGAAGGCGCTCAATCCGTAAACGATGCCGAAGTTGACGGCCTTGGCGCGGCGGCGCAGCTCGGGCGTGACCATGAGGGGCGGGACGCCAAACACCTCGGCGGCGGTGCGCGTGTGAATGTCCTCGCCGTGGCGGAAGGCGTCGACGAGCACGGCGCATTTCGAGAAATGGGCCAGCAGGCGGAGCTCGATCTGCGAGTAGTCGGCGACCACCAGCTTCCAGCTTTCGCGGGGGAGGAAGGCGGCGCGAATCTCGCGGCCCAGCTCGGTGCGGATGGGGATGTTCTGGAGGTTGGGATTGGAAGAGGAGAGGCGGCCGGTGGCGGCGCCGGTCTGGTTGAAGCTGGTGTGGAGGCGGCCGGTGCGCGGATCGATGAGGGCGGGCAGGGCGTCGACGTAGGTGCCCTTGAGTTTGGCGAGCTGACGGTATTCGAGCACTTGGCGGACGATGTCGTGGGAGGGGGCCAGCTCCTCGAGGACGTCGGCGGCGGTGGAGAGGGCCTTGCCTTTGCCGTGGCGGGCGGGCGCGGGCAGGTGCAGGTCCTCGAACAGGATCTTGCCGAGCTGCTGGGGGGAATTGAGGTTGAAGCTTTTGCCGGCTAGCGCGTAGATCTGGGCGGTGAGGCGCTGGATTTCGGTCTCCATGGAGGCGGAGAGGCGGCGGAGCTCGGCGGGGTCGATGCGGATGCCGGTGCGCTCCATGCGGGCGAGCACGGGGGCGAGGGGCAGATCGATGGTCTCGTAGAGCTGGCGGAAGCCGCGCTCGTCCACCTGGCGGCCGAGCAGGAGGGCGAGTTCCAGGGTTCAATGGGCGGGGTGCTCGAGGGAGGATTCGAGGCGGAAGTCGAGATAGCGCTGGGCGAGGGATTCGAGCGAGCAGGCGGTGGGGTCGGCGTTGAGCAGGAAGGCGTAGAGCATGGGGTCGTCGAGGAAGCCGAGGGCCTGGATGCCCTGGTGGCCTAGAGAGAGGATGGCCTGTTTGACGTCGTGGGCGACCTTGGGGCGGGCGGGGTCCTCGAGCCAGGGGCGCAAGTGATCGGCGAGCGCCGGGGGAATGGCTCGGGCCTGGGCGGACTGCCAGGCCAGTGCGAAGGCGGGTTCGTCCTGGGCGGCGAAGAGGTCGGGCGCGACGGCGCCTATGGAGACGGCGACCGGGGCGGCGGAGGGGATGGAGGCGAGGAAGGCGTCGAGAGCGGCGGCGGAGGCGAGGGTCCGGTAGTCGCGTTCGACGGCTTCCTGAGCGGGCTTCAG